>JAHFTC010000067.1 GCA_023269585.1 Opitutaceae bacterium | reverse complement strand
GGTGGTAATTATGTTAACCGACAGACAGGAATCCCGCTTGCGGTCGAACCGGCGGCGGCTTGTCTAATCGTCGTCTAAAAAACCAAATGAGCGCCTACCAACATGCCATCCAAGCGGTTGTGCAACGCACCGGTCTCTCGGCGCATGTGATCCGGATCTGGGAGAAACGCTATGGCGTGGTGGCGCCGCAACGCACCGGCACGAACCGCCGACTCTACTCGGACGAACAGATCGAGCGCCTGGGCCTGCTGCGGCAGCTCACGCAGGCCGGCCAGAGTATCGGAACGATGGCGACTCTGCCCCTGGAGCGCCTGCGGCAGATCGCGGCGGACACGCTCGGGCCGGTGTCGGCGGCGGCGGTCCGGCCCGCCGGTGCCACGCTGGACGCGGCGGCGGCGCTGCTGGCGGCGGGCATCGCCGCGGTCCGGGAACTTGATACGGCCTCCCTCGGCGCGACGCTCCGGCAGGCGGAGCTGCAGCTCGGGGCGCAGGGGATGTTGCAGCGTTTCGCGGCACCGCTGGCGCAGATGCTCGGCGAGCTGTGGCGCAACGGCACGATCACGGCCGCGCACGAACATTTTGCCACGGCCCTGCTGCGCGTGCATCTGGCGCGCGGCGTCGGGGAGTTCGCACCCCGAGCCGATGCGCCGGTGCTGATCGTCGCCACTCCGGTGGGACAGTTGCACGAGCTCGGGGCGCTGCTCGTCGCCGCGGCCGCGACCAACCTTGGCTGGCGGGTGATCTACCTCGGCGCGAGCCTGCCCGCGGCGGAGATCGCCGGTGCGGCGATCCAACGCAAGGCACGCGCGGTGGCGCTCAGCCTCGTCTACCCGCACGACGATCCGGCGCTCGTACCGGCGCTGGAACTGTTGCGCGAGCTGCTGCCGGAGCCGGTCGCGCTGCTCGTCGGCGGGCGCGCGGTGCCGGCGGTGCAGCCGGAGATGGAACGTCTCGGCGCGAGAATCGTAAACGACCTCGCCGGCTTCGGCGCGGTGTTGGATGGGTTGCGGACTCCGCGGGTGGGATGAGCCCGGGGCAAGTCGGGATCGGGTGAACTTACCGGTGGCGGGCGGGCTTTACGCCGGGCAGTCCACCCCTCGCACCAGATGGCGGGCGTGATGCCCGGCCCACCGTCGGAGGCTTTGCGCCACCGACACGCGAAGCCCGCTTCTTCCCGGTCGCGGTCTGAGAGGTTTCGTCCGCCGCCGGATCGTTGCGCAAAAACGGCTTCACTTTCGGCGGCGTTGCGCCGTTCTCGTTCGGCATGAGCAGCACTTCGCTCGTCTTCACTTCCCGCGCGGAACACCGCGCCTGGCTCGCCTCCCAAGCCGCCCTGCCGCGCGGTTTCCGCGTGGGTGCGTCGCGCTTCGACTTCATGCCCTTCGAGGTGCCGAAGCCGGCGAAGATGACCGTGACCCTCATCGCGCTCGACCGGCCCACGGCCGATTTCGCCGCGATGTTCACCAAGAACGCCTTTCCCGGTGCGCCCGTGATCGTGGGCCGCAAACGCCTCGCCGAGCCGAAGCTCGGGGCGATCATCGTGAACAACAAGATCTCCAACGTCTGCGCGCCCGGCGGTGTCGAGACCTCCGAACGCCTCTGCGCCGCGACCGCGCAAGCGCTCGGGCTCGCCGCGACCGAGGTGTTGCCCAGCTCCACCGGCGTGATTGGCTGGCGGCTCCCGGCCGACCAGATGATCACGGCGCTGCCGCAGGCCGTCGCCTCGCTCGCGCCCGGTTCGATCCTCCCGGCGGCCGAGGGCATCGTGACCACCGATCTGTATCCGAAGATTCGGCGCGCCGACCTCAAGGGCGGCAGCATCGTCGGCATCGCCAAGGGCGCGGGCATGATCGAGCCGAACATGGCGACGATGCTCGTCTACGTGCTGACCGATCTCGCCGTGCCGCGCGACACGCTGCGCGCGATCCTCGCCCGCGCCGTCGACCGCAGCTTCAACCGCATGAGCATCGACAGCGACACGAGCACCTCCGACACCGTGGTGCTGCTCAGCTCCGGTGCGGTGCCGTGCGCGGACTTGGCGGCGTTCGAGGCCGCGCTCACGCAGGTGTGCACCGATCTCGCAGAGGATGTTGCCCGCAACGGAGAGGGCGTGCGCCACGTGATGCGCGTGACCGTGAAGGGCGCGCCGACCGAGTCGGCCGCACGCGCGATCGGCAAGAGCGTCGTCAACGCCCCTCTCTTCAAGTGCGCCGTCGCAGGCAACGATCCCAACGTCGGCCGCCTCGTGCAGGCCGTGGGCAAGTACGTCGGCGCGTATGAGCCGGGCATCCCGCTCGGCTGCACACGCATGAGCCTCGGTGGTATTCAGATCGTGGCCGACGGCGTCTTCGCCCTCGATCCCGCGAAGGAGCAGGCGCTCGTTGCGCACCTGAAGGCGGCCGAGCTCTACGTCAGCGCGGAGCCGAAGGACGGCGTGTATTCGCCGCCGATCGACTTCCCGCCGCATGAGCGTTGCGTGGAGATCGAGATCGATCTCGGCGCCGGCGCCGCGGAGGCGACTGTGATCGGCGCCGATCTCACGCACGAGTACGTGAGCGAGAACGCCGACTACCGCAGCTGAGGCGCCGAGGCTGTCGAGGGTCAAGTGAGGGGCCGGCCTCGCCGCGACCGGCGACAGCAGTGTGCCCGCTCGACGCGGACGAAAAAGACACCCAACGTGGCCACGATGTCCGCCGCCAAGTTGAATCAGCTCACCCGCTGCGCCACCGAGCTTTGCTCGGGTCGGCGCGGGCGCGCGGTGGTGGGGCTGTTCGTACTCGCGGTGTTCCTCGGCTACGCGTGGCTCGTCTGGAACAAGATGGGCGCCTACGCGGGCGGCTCCGATTCCTCGGGATACGCCAACAACGCGAAACTGATGTTGGCGGGGAAGCTCCTGGCGGAGCAGCGGCCGCTGGAAGGCGTCGCTGTCCCGTTGCCGGAATTCGCCTACGTGCCCTTGGGCTTCCGTCCGCGGGCCGATGGGCTGATGACGCCGACCTACCCGCTGGGACTTTCGGCGTTGTTCGCGTTCGCGTCCGTGGGCGGCTCGCTCGATCGCGGAATGGCGGTCGCGATGTGGTCGATGCTTCTGGGCAGTTTGGCGATCGCCTACCTGTTGGCCCGGCAACTGGGGCTGGAACGCGGGTGGGCGTTGGCCGCGGTGGCAGTGCTCGCCGCCTGTCCGCTGGTGCTGCACATGGGCTTGCAGGCGATGAGCGACGTGCCGGCGATGCTCTGGACCACGCTGGCGATCGTGCTGGTGTGGGCGAGCCGCGAGCGCCGTTGGCTGGCCGGGTTGGCGGGGGGCGTCGTAGCGGTGGCGGTGTTTATCCGTCCCTCGAATGCGTTGGTGCTGCTGCCGGCGGGAATCGTACTCGGGCTGGACTGGCGGCGCTGGCTGCTGTTCGGGCTCGGCGGGCTGCCCGGCGCGCTGCTTTGGCTGCACACGAACCAGGTGCTGTTCGGCCGGTATGTAACGACAGGATATGGCGAGGTGGATTCGCTTTTCGGCTGGGCCAATGTGGTGCCGGCGCTGGCCAACTATGCCTGGGGCCTGCCGCAACTGATACCGTTGGCGCCCTTCGCCGTCGTGGCGCTGTTGGTGGGGCGCCGCTCGGGGATGCCCCGCCTCCTGGCGCTGAGCTTGGCGGCGTGGGTGGCGGCGGTGCTGGGCTTCTACGTCTTCTATTGGTTCACCACGGAGAGTTGGTGGTACCTGCGTTTCCTGCTGCCGGCGTTTCCGGCGCTGGTGGTGCTTTCAATCGCGGGTTTGCGATGGACGGCGGGCTCGCTCCGCGGCGCAGCAAGCCGCGGCTCGGCGCGTCCGCTGGCGGCGGGCGTGTTGGTGGGGGTGGCGCTGACGGTCGCCTTGGGCGTGCAAGCCGGGATGGTGCGACGCCACGGCATTTTGAAGGTGGGCGAAGGCGAACGGATCTATCCGGCGATCTGCGCCTGGACCGCGGCCCACCTGCCGGCGGACGCGGTCGTGTTGGCGATGCAGGCGACTGGGGCGCTCCACTACACGGACCAGTTCACACTGGTGCGGTGGGATTGCCTGGATCCGCAACTCAGCCGCGCCGTGTACGCTGCGGCGCAACGGGCCGGGCGACCGGTGTATGCCGTGTTCTTCCCGTTCGAGATCGAGGAGTGGGGGTGCTTTCGGGGGCGCCTTGCTGGTCGGTGGACGCAGGTCGGTGCTGTGCGGCATGCGACGATCTGGCGGCTGGACGATCCGGACGGGACGATGGAGCCGCCGCGCTGATCCCGGATTGCTTGGAGCGGACGCCAGAAGGTGACGAAGGAAAGCCGGGCGGAGCGCTCAGCCGGCGGGTCGGCGTTCGGACTTGGCGTCGCGGAGCATGAGATCGCGCAGGGCAAGGCGCGGGTCCTTGTCGGCGTAGAGGCTGGCGTGCACTTCGTCGATGATCGGGGTCTCGACTCCGGCGCGGCGCGCGAGGTCGTAGGCGCTGCTGGCGGTCTTCACGCCCTCGGCGACGACGAGGCCCATCTCCTTCTGGATCTCGGCGAGCTTGCGCCCCTTGCCGAGCTCCTCGCCCACATGGCGATTGCGGCTGTGCTGGCTGGTGCAGGTGACGATGAGGTCGCCGATGCCGCTGAGGCCGGAAAAGGTTTCGTGGCGGCCGCCGAGCGCTTCGCCGAGGCGCGCCATCTCGACGATGCCGCGGGTCATGAGCGCGGCCTTGGTGTTGTCGCCGAGGCCCATGCCGTCGAGAATGCCGGCGGCGAGGGCGAGCACGTTCTTGAGCGCGCCGCCCAACTCCGCGCCGACGACGTCGTCGGAGGTGTAGACGCGCAGGTACTCGTTCATGAACGCCTGCTGCACGAGCAACGCGGCCTGGGGGTCACGGGAGGCGGTCATCACCGCAGTCGGGATACGGCGGGCGACCTCCTCGGCGTGGCTCGGACCGGAGAGGATCGCATAACGGACCTCGCCGAGGAACTCGGTCACCAGCTCGCTGACGCGTTTGCAGGAACCGGTCTCGATGCCCTTCGCGACGTTGACATAGACCAGACTGGCCGGGCGGGGAAGCGGGCGGAGCTTCTCCAGCAGGCCGCGCATGAACTGGCTCGGCGCGGCGAGCACGGCGAGCTCGGCACCGGCGATCGCCCGCGCGAGGTCCGACTCGAGACGCAGGGCTTCGGGCAGTTCCACGCCCTTGAGAAACTTTTCGTTGCGGCGGGTACGCGCCATCTCGGCGATGTAGTCGGGGAAGGGGCCCCAGAGGGTGACCGTGTGCCCGTTTTCGCAGAGGACCTTGGCGAGTGCCGTGCCCCAGCCGCCGTCGCTGAGAACGCTGATGTTCATCGGATAAGAATCGTGGAGGGTGGAGCGGCCGGCCGCGGGGTGCGGCCGGGGAGCGAGGGCCGAGAATTTGCGGACCGTGGCGGACACGGTCCACCGGAAAAAACGCGCCGCCGATCCGGTGGCGCCGGTGTGATGAGCTACCGGCGGTCGAGTTGCTGGAGGGCGAAGGCGTGGGCGCCGAGGGCGATGGCTTCGCTCGTGCCGAGACGCGAGATGCCGACGCCGATTCGCGCAAGCGGGTCGTAGGCGATCCGACGGTCCGTGCCGGGCACGGTGACCTCGTGGGTGGCGCCGCGGAGGAAGGTGGCGAGCTGCGCGGCGTCCTCGAGATTGAAGGCCTGCTGCACGAGGCGGCGGCGCGCACCGCCGGCGGGCGTGGTGTAGGTGCTGTTCAACTCCGTGAGCAGCGCGGGCAGGTAGAGCGGACCGGCGGCGGAGAGCCCTCCGCCGATCACGGCGAGACCGTCGACAAGCGTGAGCGCGTGCGCGAGGGCGTCGCCCACGACTTCGCCGAGCTGGCGGTAGGCCTCGGCGGCGGCGGCGCGGTTGCCGGGACGTCTCCCGAGCGCGATTTCCTCGATCTCGCGCGGGTTCGGTGAGTCGGAGAATAGGATACCGGCGCCGTCCGCGTAGGCGCGCCGGACGGCGCGGATGCTGGCGCCTTCCTCGGCGTTCCAGTCGGGGTGGCGCTTGTTGCGCAGCATGCAGATCTCGGCGGCCATGGAGTTGTCGCCGGTGAGGAGTTCGCCGCGGCGCACGATGCCGCCGCCGAAGCCGGTGCCGAGGGTGACGCCCACGAGGTTCTCGAAGCGGCGCGGGCTGCCGGCCTGCGCGAGCTGGTCGTTCACCCACGGCAGGAAACCGGCGATGGCCTCGCCGTAGGCGAAGAGGTCGCCGTCGTTGTTGATGAAGACGGGCAGGCCGAACTTCGCCTCGAGCATCGGCGCGAGCGCGACGCCGCCGCGGAAGGCGGGGAGGTTGGTGAGGTCGCCGATGATGCCGGTGCGGTAGTCGGCGGGCCCGGGAAACGCGAAGCTGATGGCCACCGGCGGCGCGGGGCACGCGGCGCGCACGCGGGTGAAGCCCTCGACGAGGTTGGCGAGGCAGCGCGCGAGGTCGGCGCCCTCGGAGGGCAGTGTGAGGAGTTCGGTGACGCGCTCGCGACCGCGGCGGGCGGAGAAGCGGAAACTGGAGCCGCCGGCGTCGAGGGTCAGGACGAGGCGGGGGTCGGAGGCGAGGGCGGGCATGGCGGTGAGCAGTAGACTGTGGACGGTGGACAGTGGGCGGCGGTGGGTTTTCGATTTTGGGTTGCCGATTTTCGATTGGGCGGGCGCCGGGAGTGCGCCGGGCATCGTTGGGTGGATGGCGGCCCGTGGCAATCCGTTGGCGGGGAGGAGCGGAGGGTGGACGTGAGTTGCGGAGCCCGGCAGGATCGCGACGATGAACTTTCGCATCGAGACTCTCGGACTTCCGCCGACGGCGGCGGAGCGCGGGCAGTTGGTCGGCCTGCTGGGCGCGTGTGTGCGCGGCGGGGCGTCGATCGGATTCCTTTCGGACGTCACCGCGGCGGAGGCGGGCGAGTATTGGGAAGGCGTGGTGCGCGCCGCCGCGGCGGGCGCGAAGATCCTGCTGGTCGCGCGCGACGAGAGCGGAGCGATCGTCGGCAGCGTGCAGTTGGCGCTTGAGAGCCGGCGCAACGGCCGCCACCGCGCCGAGGTGCAGAAACTGATGGTGCTGCCCGCACTGCGCGGTCACGACCTCGGCACGCGCCTGATGGCGGAGGTCGAGGCGCTGGCGCGGGCGCGCAGCGTACGGCTTATTTTCCTCGATACGAGCGAAGGTCCGGGCGGGGCGCGGGTCTTCTATGAGAAGCTCGGCTACGCCTATGTCGGCGGCATCCCGGGCTATGCGCTGGATCCGGATGGTGTGCCGGCGAAGAACGCGATCTTCTACAAGACGCTGTAGCGGAGGCGGTGATTGTGCCGCGAAGGTCGACGGGGTGGCGTTGACGCGAATGGAGGGAACGAAAAGGGCCGGTCCGAAGACCGGCCCTTGAGAGGAGACCAACGGTGGCCGCGGCCGCTCAGGCGGCTTTGCGGTGGACGAGGTGGCTGCCGAAGACGCCGTAGTAGGCGATGTAGGCGTAGCAGAGCACCGGGACGATGAACGAGAGCTGGAGACCGATGTGGTCGGCGAGCAGTCCTTGGAAGGCGGGGACGAGCGCGCCGCCCACGATGGCCATGCAGAGGATGCCCGAGCCCTGGCCGGTGTGCTTGCCGAGGCCGTTGATCGCGAGGGTGAAGATCGTCGGGAACATGATCGAGTTGAAGAGACCGACGGCGAGGATCGACCACATGGCGACCTGGCCCTGGGTGAGGATCGAGATCGCCACGAGGAGGATGACGGCGATGGCGTGGGCGGTGAGCGTGACGCCGGGTTTGATGTAGCGCATCACGACCGCGCCGATGAAGCGGCCAACCATCGCGCCACCCCAATAGAACGACAGGAGCTTGCCGGCACCGACCTCGGTCAGGCCTTCGATGCGAAGCTCGAGGAGGTAGTTGACGATGAGGCTGCCGATGGCGACCTCGCCGCCGACGTAGGTGAAGATGCCGACAGCGCCGAGCACGAGATGGCGGTAGCCCCAGGCGCTGGTGTGCAGGTGGTCGACGTTGCCGCTGCCCCCTTCGCCGGCGGCGTCGGCGGCCTCGACCTTGGGGAGGCGGCAGAGGGCGATGCCGACGGCGACGAGGAGGAGCGCGGCGGCGAGGGCGAGGTAGGGGAGCTGCACGGAGCTGGCCTCGGCCACCTTGTAGGCGGTGACCTCGGCGGGGCTCATGGCGGCGAGCTCGGCCGGGCTCTTCACCGCCTGGGCGAGGATGAGCACGGAGCCGAAGTAGGGCGCGATGGTGGTGCCGAGGGAATTGAAGGCCTGGGTGAGTGTGAGGCGGCTGGAGGCAGTCTCGGGTTTGCCGAGGATGGCGACATACGGATTGGCGGCGACCTGCAGGAGCGTGATGCCCGAGGCGAGGACGAAGAAGGCGAAGAGGAAGAGCTCGAAGGAGCGGATACCGGCGGCGGGATAGAAGAGCACGCAGCCCAGCGCGGCGCCGGCGAGGCCGATGATGATGCCGCGCTTGTAGCCGATCTTCTCCACCAGCAGGCCGGAGGGCACCGACATGATCGCGTAGGCGGCGAAGAAGCAGAACTGCACGAGCATCGCACGGAAGTACGTGAGCTCGAACACTGCCTTGAGGTGCGGGATGATGATGTCGTTCAGGCAGGTGAGGAATCCCCAGAGGAAGAACAGGGAGGTCAGCACCGCGAGCGCGGGGAGGTAGTTGGGGGTGCCGCTGGTGTGCGTGTGGGCGCGAGCGGCGGTGGAAGCAGGAACGGAGGCCATAGGGGAACGGGTTGAAGTACCGGGGGAGGAAAGGCTGCGAGCTTGGGTCCTGCCGCCGGCCGGACAAGCGCGGCTCTGCGCCGGAACCGGCTGGAAGCATTAATCCCGGAATCAATTGCGGCCGCCGGCGGGAGACCTCGATCCTGCGGACGACAGCAGATGACGAAGGCAACGAAGGCGGAGCGGACAGGGGAGCACGATGCTCGGGCCGCGCTGGGTCTGAGCCGCGCGGATACGAAGAAGGCGGCAGCAAGGCGCCTCCGCGACGAGCGGAGCGAGGGAGCGGGAAGCGGCGCCGGTCCTGTTCGAAAGGCTCAGGACAGGGGGCTGCGCCACCCGATCAGCGGCGGGAGGCGGCGACGGCGGCGCGGAGGCGGCGCAGGCCCTCGTCGAGGGTGGCGCGGGGGCAGCCGAAGTTGAGGCGGACGAAACCGGGGGCGCCGAAACCGGCGCCGTCGTTGAGGCCGAGGCCGTGTTGCTCGAAGAACTTCGCGGGCGCGGGCTGGCCGAGGGCGGTGGCGTCGATCCACGCGAGGTAGGTCGCCTCGACGGGGGCGAGTTTCAGTTCGGGCGTCTCGCGGGCGAGGAAGGCGGCGAGGTGGTCGCGGTTGCCTTGGAGGTAGGCGACGAGGGCGCGGCGCCACGGTTCACCTTCCCGATACGCTCCCTCCGTGGCCGCGTAGGCGAGCGGCGAGAGATCGGGCGGGACGAGGCCGGTACGGGCGCCGAGCATGCGCTTGCGAAGGTCGGCGTCGGGCACGATGGCGTAGGCGAGGCCGAGGCCGGGAAGATTGAATACTTTGCTCGGGGCCTGGAGGGTGATCGTGCGCGCGGCGATCTCGGGCGAGAGCGTGGCGATCGGCTGGTGCTGGCGGCCGTCGAACTCGAGGCCGGCGTGGATCTCGTCGGAGCAGAGCCAGAGGTCGCGTTCGAGGCAGAAGGCGGCGAGCTGCTCGAGCTCGGCGCGGGTCCACGCGCGGCCCACGGGATTGTGCGGGTGGCAGAACAGCAGGAGGCGGGCGTCGGTCGGCGTGCGCTCGGCGAGGGCGACGAAGTCGAGCTCCCAGCGTTCGCCGGCGCGGCGGGCGAGGGGGACATCGATCAGGCGGCGTTGGGAGTTGGCTACGGCGCCGAAGAACGGCGGATAGACCGGCGAGGGCACCACGACGGCGTCGCCGCGTTCGCCCACGGCGCGGCAGACGAGATTCATGCCGCGGTTCACCCCCGGGGTGAAGACGATCCAGCTGGGATCGATCCGCCAGTGGTAGCGTTCGAGCAGGTGGAGCACGACGGCGTCGATCGCGGACTGCGGCGGCAGGGTGTACCCGAATACGCCGTGATCCACGCGGCGGTGCAGCGCCTCGAGGACACAGGGCGGGGCGGCGAAATCCATGTCGGCCACCCACATCGGGAGCACGTCGCGTCCGGCGTAGCGTTCCCATTTCTCGCTGCCGGTGCCGCGGCGGTCGATGACGTGGTCGAAGTCGAAGGGCATGGACCGAAGAGCAAGCGGGCCGCCTCGGCGAAGGCAACGGCGGACTGGCCGGGGTTCACGTAGGTCGTCCCTTCAGGGCGACCCGGCAGGTGTGGGATGGCTCCCCGGGCCGATGCGAGCGCGGGGCCGTACGGGTCGGGCTGAAGCCACGACCTACGTGCGGACTGGCGGGTGTGGGATGGCTCCCCGGGCCGATGCGAGCGCGGGGCCGAACGGGTCGGGCTGAAGCCACGACCTACGGCGACCCGGCAGGTGTGGGATGGCTCTCCGGGCCGATGCGAGCGCGGGGCCGAACGGGGTCGTGCTGAAGCAGCGACCTACGTGCGGACTGGCGGAGGAGCATGGTCTTTTCCTCTGCGGCCGTGGGTGGGATTCTACCGGTGCCGAGACGGGGCATTCACCGGGAGTCTCGGGGCTTGCCCGCGCCAAGGACGTCGGTGTATTGACGTTCCACTGGTCTTGGT
This sequence comes from Opitutaceae bacterium, assembly GCA_023269585.1. Classification (GTDB taxonomy): domain Bacteria; phylum Verrucomicrobiota; class Verrucomicrobiia; order Opitutales; family Opitutaceae; genus CAJCBL01. The sequence continues at coordinate 12,305 of JAHFTC010000067.1, read as the reverse complement.
CGTGGGGGCGTTGGATGCCATCGGGCGTCCGGTGGCTCCGGCGCGAAGGCCGCGTTTCCTCAGCCCCGAACTTTCACCATGTCGGACCAACCTGCTCCTTCGCTCACTCCGCCCGAAATTGTGCCCGCCGCTGTGCCCCTGGAGCACAGGACTTGGGGGATGTTCTGTCATCTGGCCGCTCTGGCCGGGTTTGTCATTCCGTTCGGCAGTGTCATCGGTCCGCTGGTTGTCTGGTTGATCAAGAAGCCCGAGATGCCGTTCGTCGACGATCAGGGGAAGGAATCCATGAATTTCCAGATCACTGTCCTGATCGCCGCTTTAGCCGCCGCTCCGCTCTGCTTCGTTTTCATCGGCTTTCTTCTTTTGCCGGCGATCATGATCGCCTGGTTGGTGCTGACGATCATGGCCATGATCAAAGCCAACGAAGGCGTGAGGTACCGCTACCCGTTTGCGCTTCGTCTGATCAAGTAGGGCGACCTGGGGCGGACGCGGTGATCGGGGGCCCTGGGGGCCTCGGGGGCGATGTCGCTAAGGTTCGACTACGAAGCGTCGGCCGCGCGGGCTGGGGCGAGGGCGCGTTGGAGCGCCTCGCGGAGGGCCGGCGTGGTGAAGGGCTTCTGCACGATGCCGGCGAGGCGGTGCTGGGCGAAATGCTCGTGGATTTCCCGGGAGCCGTGCCCGCTGATCAGCAGGACGGGAGTGTCGGCGCGCAGCGCGCGAATGCCCTGCAACGTCTCCGCGCCGTCGCACCGCGGCATGGAGAGATCGAGCAGCACGGCGGCAAAGCGGTCGGGGGCGGCGCGGAAGCTGGCCAGCGCCTCGATGCCGTCGCTGGCGGCCACGACGGAGAAGCCGAGGCGTTCCAGCATGTGGGCGAGCACCTCGCGGACGGCGGGCTCGTCGTCGGCGATGAGGATTGTGCCGGCGCCGGACCACGCCGCCGCGGCATGGCCATCGGTCGGGTGGGCGGCGGGCGAAGCGGCGATCGGCAGCAGGACGGAGAAGGTGGTGCCGATCCCCGGGGTGCTCACGACATCGAGGGCGCCGTGGTGGCCGCGCACGATTCCGAGCACGGCCGAAAGGCCCAGGCCCCGCCCGGTGAACTTGGTGGTGAAGAACGGATCGAAGATCCGGGCGAGGGTATCCGGCGACATGCCGCAGCCGGTGTCGACGACGCGCAGTTCGACGCTTTCGCCGCCGGGATGGTCGCCGAAGGTGTGGCAGCGCTCGAGGTGTTCCCGCGCCGCGTGAATCTGGCGTGTGGTTACGGTGATGGTTCCGGGGTTGGGTCCGAGGGCCTCGGCCGCGTTGATGACGAGGTTCATCACCACCTGGCGCAACTGGGTGGCGTCGGCGAGGACGGGCGGGAGGACCGGGGCGAGATCGAGGAGGAGGCGGGCCTTCTTGTTGAGCGAGAGGTGGAGCAGGCGCGCGGTTTCCTCGACGAGCTGGCCGAGGTCGAGCGGGGCGATGACGAACTGGGCCTTGCCCGAATAGGCGAGCATCTGGCGGCAGAGCTCGGCCGCGCGCAGGGCGGCAGTCTCGATCTGCCCGATGCTGTTCTCGAGCGGCGAGCCGGGGGGGAGGTCGAGCTTGGCGAGGGAGGCGTTGCCGAGGACGCCGGTGAGGAGGTTGTTGAAGTCGTGGGCGATGCCGCCGGCGAGCACGCCGAGGCTTTCCAGTTTCTGGGTTTCCTGGAGGCGGTGTTCGAGCGCGATGCGCTCCTGCTCGGCGCGGCGGCGCTCGGTGATGTCGCGGATGATGCCCAGCAGGCCCGCGGGGCGGCCGTCGCGGTCGAGCACGCGGGTGACCGATGCTTCGGTCCACACGCGGGTGCCGTCGCGGCGGGTGTCGAGCCACTCGCCATGCCATTCCTCGCCGGCGGCGGCGCGGTGGAGGCGCTGCTGGACTTCGGCGGCGAGGGCGCAGGGGTAGCGGTCGAGGACGGGATGGCCGAGCATCTCGCCGGCGGACCAACCGTAGAGGCGCTCGGCGCCCTCGTTCCAGAAGGTGACGGTGCCGTCGAGGTCGGTGCAGAAGACGGCCTCGGGCAGGCGGGCGAGCAGCAGCGCGGCGCGGGCGAGGGCCGACTCGTTGGCCTTGCGCACGGAGATGTCGCGAATGTAGCCGGTGATGTATTCGCGGCCGGCGTGCATGAAGTGGTTGGCGGACACCTCGGCGGAAACGACGGTGCCGTCGCCGCGGAGATGGAGCGACTCGAACGTGGAGGAGCCGTGCTGCCGCAGCTGTGTCCGCAGAGTGGACGCACGTTCGGCTCCGAAGGTCGGATCGACATCCTCCAGCGCCAGACCGACGAGCTCCTCGCGGGTCCGCAGGAAGTGCTGGCAGCAGGCGTCGTTGACCCAGACGAAACGGTAGCGGTGGGCCGGGTCGATCCAGTAGACCGGGTCCTGGCTCGATTCGGCGTTGAACTTGAAGGCGGTGGCCTCGAGCTCGAGCTCGCGTTTCCGGCGGCTGCGATCGACCCGCGCGCCGGCGATGCGCAGGCGGACGCGAAGCAGCGGGGGCGCGACGGGCTTGTTGATGTAGTCGTCGGCGCCGGCGTCGAGCACGGCGGCGAGATCGGCGGGTTCGGTCCGTCCGGTGCAGACGAGGATGTGCACGTCGGCCCAGCGCGGGTCATGGCGCAACTGGCGGCAGAAGGTGAGTCCGTCGATGCCCGGCAGCCCGAGGTCGAGTAGCAGGAGTTCGGGCACGGATTCGCCGGTCTGGGCGAGCGCCTCCTCCGCCGAGCGGCACGTCGCCACCTGCCAGCCTTCGCCATCGAGGATGCGGGCGGAGAGGCGGCGCGAGGCGGCGTCGTCTTCGACGATCAGGCAACGGCGGTGGGCGAGAGCGGTGGACATCGGGAGCGTGCCCCGTAACGCCAAGCTTTCCCGGCGGACGAGGATGTCCCGCTTATCGGCGCCGGTTTTCAGCGCTGAAGATCGAAATGGGGGCTATTGCCGCCGCGGAGCTGGGGACTTCACCCCAGACGGAGTCACCGGTCGGCGTGCGCTGCGGCGAGGCGCTGGGCGACCTCGCCGATCCGGCGGCGCAGTTCCTTGGGGGCGAGAACCTCGACGTGTTCACCCCAGCTGAGGACCCAGCGCTCGACCTCAGCGAGGCTGTCGAGTTCGAGGGTGAGCTCGAGGCCGCCGTCGCGGCGCTCGGCGAGTTCCTGCGAGTCGTGCCAGAAACGTTCGCGGACCAGCTGGGCGGCCCAGGAGTCAAACCGCAGACGCACGCGGAAATCGCCGTTGCCGGCGATGATCCCGAAGCTGCCGCCGAGGTGCTCGCGGATCGAGAAGCGGGCGGGGCGCGGGAAGGTGCGGGCCGACAGCTCGACGCGAGTGATCCGCGGCAGGGCGAAGGTGCGCTTGGCGGCGCGGTCGTTGTCGTTGCCGATTAGATACCACTGGTTGTCGACGCAGCAGAGGTGCCAGGGTTGGATCCGGCGGCGGGCCGGTTTCGCATCGCCGAGGCCGCGGTAGTCGAACCCGATTTCGCGGGTCTCGAGCACGGCCTGGCTGAGGCGGCGGAACAGCTCGAGGTCGGCGCGAGCGGGCCCGGCGGCCTTGAAGGAGAACACGTGGCGCGCGGCACCGAGCGCCACGGTGACGGGGCCGTCGAGTTGGGCGGTGAGCTTGGCGAAGGCGTTGGTGAGCGGCGCCTCGAAGGCCGTGCCGGCGTACTGCTCCACCGCCTTCTGCGCGACGAGCAGCGCAACGAGCTCGCCCTCGGTCATCGTCACGAGCGGGAGGTTCTCCACCGGCTGGGCGTAGTAATAGCCGTGGCGCGGCTCGTCGTACTCGATCGGGAGGTTCCAGCGGTCGCGCATGAACTCGATGTCGCGCTGGATCGTCTTGGGCGACACCTCGAAGTGGGCCGCGAGCGACGTGCAGTTTGGATGCTTGTCGAGCTGGAGCTGCTCGTGGATGTACGTCATCCGCTCGTAGGGCGGGCGGGTGAGACGGACCGGGGGGGCGTCGGGCATGGCAGGTTTCTGTGGGGCCGGACGGCCGATGTCCAACCCTCTCCGCTAGCCTCCGCGCATGGCCCACGAAAACTCCGCCCCCGCCGCCCCCGCCTCGGAATCCGCCCTCGAATTCGCCGCCCGCCTCTGGCTGCGCACGGCCCTGGTCGTCTGGGGGATGGGCGGATTGTTGTTCGCGGTGGCGGTGCTACGGCTAGCGCGCTGAAGGGAAAACGGCCGGGCCGGGCTATTACTGCGCCACCGGCAGACGATTCAGCCCTGCGAGGGCAGCCAGCGTCGCGGTCCTCCATGCGTGAACCTGAAAACCACTGTGCCGCCGAACGCGAAACTGCCGAGCGCGGGAGTTCCGCCCTCCCGGCTGCCGGCGGTCCGCCCCGGACGAAACGGGTGCTGCTCCACTTCCCCGCGCGCGATGCTGAATCCGCGGCGATGATGCGCGGGATCGCCCATTTCCTCCAGACTCGGGGCGGTTGGACCGTGCATCTCGACGAGGGCAGGCGAACGGGGCCGGAGCTGCGTTGGCAACTCGCCCACGGCTGGTGCGGCGTGATCAGTCGGGATACTTCGCCCGCCCTGATCGAGGGCTGCGCGGCGTTCCAGTTGCCGCTCGTCGCGCTCGACGACGCGCCGCCGCCCGCCGGTGTGTCAAAGATTCTCAATGACAACGACGGGATCGGGGCGATGGGGGGCGAGTTCTTCCTCGACCGGGGCTTCCGCCACTTCGCGTTCGTGGGCGACGCCGCCAGCGGTTGGGCGTGCGAGCGTGAACAGGGCTTCGTCGAGGCGGTGCGCCTCGGTGGGCATCACGCCGCCGTTTTTCGCGACGAGGCCGCGGCGGCGGGCGGGCTCGGCGGCGGTGCTCCGTCGGCCGGGGCGCTCGCCGCATGGCTGCGGCAGTTGCCGAAACCGGCGGGGGTGATGGCCTGCGACGACTGGCGGGCGATGCAGATCCTCGCGGCGGCCCACGTGGCGGCGCTGCAGATTCCCGAGGAACTGTCCGTGCTCGGCGCCGGCAACGACGAGGTGCGTTGCGAGCTGGCCGTGCCGACGTTGTCGAGCGTCGCTCCCGGCGCGTTCCAGGCCGGTTATCAGGCGGCCGAGCATCTCGCCCAGCGCCTGGCCGGCGCAGTCGGGGGCGCGTGCGATCTGCGGATCGAACCCGTGCAGGTCGTGGGGCGGCGCTCGACGGACGCGCTCGCCATCCCCGACCGCGCGGTGGCCACGGCCGTCCGTTACATCGGCGAGCACGCCTGCCGGGGGCTGACCGTGGGCGAGGTGCTGCCGCAGGCCGCCGTCTCGCGGGCGCAGCTGGAGAAGAAGTTCCGCCAGTACCTCGGACGCTCGCCGCAGGCGGAGATCCGGCGCGTGCAGGTCGCGCGTATCCGACAGCTTCTGACCGAGACCGACCTGCCGCTCAAGCGCATCGCGGAGCTCACGGGTTTCGACTACATGGAGTACCTGTGCGTGGTGTTTCGGCGGCTGACCGGCGAGACCCCCGGCGCTTTCCGGCGTCGCCAGCAGCCCGCCGGCCGGGCCGCGCCGAACCAGCGCGGAGCATCAGCGGGCTGATGATACGGGACGGGCGACCGGGGCGGGACGCCGCGGGCGGCGGCTGCGGGCGGCGCAGCAATAGAACTCAGCTCGCGTAGAACCGAGTCACGCGGGAACTCCCGGGCGGCGGCGTTGTGCGGGCGCGTGGGACGAATCCTCGCTCCGGTGCCCGAGTCGGGCCGGCGGCGGGCGGTCCGTCCCCAGTACCCGAATTCTGGAGCGGATCGACCGACCCGCTTCGGACGCCCGCCCGTGCGCCACGGGCCGGCCGCCCCTCCGGGCGTGCCGCATCCCCGCCAGACTGACCAACCATGAACCACAGAAGCAACATCGCCCGAGGCCTCGCCTCCGCCGTCGCCCTTTCCTGGGCACTGCCCGGCGCGGCTCTCGCCCAGACCGCCCCGGCGGCCGGGCCCGCCGCACCGGCGTCGACCGAGGAGGAGATTGTCGTCCTCAGTCCGTTCGAAGTCACCGCGTCGGAATCGACCGGCTACGTGGCGACGACCACGATGGCCGGCTCGCGCATCAATACGGAGCTGCGGGACGTCGGTTCCGCCATCTCGGTCGTCACAGCCGAGTTCCTCCGCGACACCGGCGCAACGAACAACCAGACGCTGTTGCAGTACACGACCAACACGGAGGTCGGCAGCATCGGCGGCAACTTCGTCAACGCCCGCGCGGGCGCGACGCAGGACGAGGCGTCGACGTTCACGAATCCGAACACGAACACGCGCGTGCGCGGCCTGGCCGCCGCGGACAACACCCGCAACTTCTTCCTCACCTCGATCCCGTGGGACGCCTACAATGTCGACCGCGTCGACATGCAGCGGGGGCCGAACTCGATCCTGTTCGGCATGGGCAGCCCGGCGGGTATCATTGATACGACGACGAAGACGGCCCAGTTCCGCAACTTCGGCGAGGTGGAGCTGCGCTACGGCAGCCACGGTTCGAACCGCGTGATGCTCGACTACAACCGCGCGCTGCTGGCCGACGAACTCGCGTTGCGCGTGGCGGCCGTGCGCGACGACACGCAGTTCAAGCAGGACCCGGCGCGCAGCGTCGCGAAGCGCCTCTTCGCCACCACCCGGTGGGAGCCGAAGTTCCTGAAGAAGGGGCCGCACCGCACGGTCGTGAAGGCGAGCTTCGAGGCCGGCGAGGTGCGCAGCAACAGCCCGCGCACGATCACGCCGATCGACTACATCACCCCGTGGTTCACCGCGATGAACAAGGGGACGTACGACCCCACCACGGTCCAGGACAACAACGGGTTCACCGATGCGGATGGGAACACCTATTACCCCGGCGATCGCGGCGAAGCGATCCGCACCCTGCAGAACGGCCAGGCCAATCCGGTCTACGAGCCGTGGCTGGGCAACTTCGCGCAGTCCTTCGGCGGCCCGCTCGCGTTCTTCCCGGACGCCGGCCAGCCCGGCCAGTCGGGCATCGTGCTGTCCGAGTTCGCCAACATCTACGGTCTCACCTCGACCGGGGCGGTGCAGGGCAGCGGCACCGGGATCGGCGGTCTCAACTACTCGCGGCGCGTGAGCATCGACCAGTACCTCCAGTACGCGATCGATGTCGGCCTCCCGTACAACAACTTCGGCGTCTATAAGAACCGCACGCTCTCCGACCCGTCGATCTTCGACTTCTACAACCAGCTGCTCGACGGCCCGAACAAGCGCGAGTGGCAGGACTTCAAGAACTTCACCGCCAGCGTGTCGCAGACTTTCTTCGACCAGCGTTTCGGCTTCGACGCCGCCTACGACTGGCAGAGCTACGACAGCGGCGCCGAGAGCTTCCTCGGTGGGCAGCGCGCCGGCATCTTCATCGACGTGAACGAGAACGATCTCGATGGCAGCCCGAACCCGAACCTCGGTCGGCCGTTCGTGAGCGACAGCGTGCAATACGGCAACAACGCCGCCACGACGACCCGGGAGTCCGCGCGTTTCACGGTGTTCGCGATGCACGACTTCAACCGCGTCCGCTCCGGCCAATGGTGGCGGAAGTTGCTCGGCCGGCATGTCGTGACCGGCCTCTACAGCCGCGATGCGAGTGAGACCGACAACCGCAACTTCCTGCGGTATGGCACCGACACGGACTACGCGCGTTGGGTTTCGACCACACCGACGGCGCAGAAGTTCACGGACAACCTCCGGCAGGTGAACCCGGTGGTCTACCTCGGACCGTCGCTGCTCTCCGCGAGCTCGGCCGCCGGCGCGCACATTCCGAATCCCACGGCGCAGCAGATCCCGACCACCGGCACGATTCGGATGTTTGATTCGCACTGGAACGCCACCGTCGATCCCGCGGCCCCGTGGACCAACCCGTACAACAACACCGCCAGCACCCAGTCCGAGAATCCGGCCAACTACGTCGGCTGGACCGCGGTGCCGTTTAACATCATCAGCGCGGCCGACGGCAACCGCGACGCGCTCACCTACCAGGCGCAGAAGACGCGCACCCGGGTGGGCTCGAAGGCGGCGGTGCTGCAGTCGTTCCTCTGGGACGGGGCGCTCGTCGGCATGTGGGGCGTGCGCAACGACCACGTGAAGAACTGGAGCCTGAACGCGCCGCTCACCACGGACGGGCACGCCATCCTTGACCGCGACGTCTACCGCCTGGCCGCGGAACCGGGTAGTGAGGAAGACAACACGACGACCTGGAGCGTGGTCGCCCACCTCCACAAGTTCCTCGGCGCGCGTGCGCCGTTCCAGGTGAGTCTGTTCTACAGCGAATCGGAGAACTTTCAGCCCGGCGCCGGCCGGGTCGATCTCTATGGCAACGGGCTCTCCAGCCCGAGCGGTCGCACGAACGACCGCGGCATCGTGATCTCGACCAAGGACGAGCGTTTCTCGCTCAAGGTGAACAAATACGAGACGAAGATCCAGAATGCCTCCGCCACGTTGGACGGCACCTGGTTCCTCGGCGGCGTCGAGGAGTGGGGCGCCGAATGGGCGAACATCTTCGAGCACAACCTCACCGGCATGACGATGGGCACTGCCGAACCCGGTGGCACCGGCGGCCGGTACACCTACGCGCCGGCGACCGGCGAGACGCAGGCGCAGGCCTCCGCGCGCGAAGCGGCGGCGGTGGCCGCCTGGCGCGCGCACCAGGCGCGCATCCCGAATGCGTATTTGTATTCCTGGCATCTCAGCCGGACCGCCGTCGAGGACATGCAGCAGCAGGGGCCGGCGGGCTTCGCGGTCACCCAGGACTACGTCTCGAAGGGCTGGGAGTTCGAGCTGACCGCCAACCCGCTCCCGAATTGGCGCGTGAGCTTGAACGCCGCCAAGACGACCGCCGTGCGCAACAACATCGGCGGCGCGGCGCTGGCCGAGTTCGTCGAGATCGTGAACAACGACCTCGTCAACACCGCGGCGGGCGACCTGCGCATCTGGTGGGGTGGCGCGGGCAATCCCACGATCCTGCAGCTGTGGCGGCAGACGTTCTACACCAACTACGCCTCCCTGCGCCTCGCCGAGGGCACCGCCACCCCCGAGCTGCGCAAGTGGCGCTTCAACCTTGTGACCAACTACGACTTCAAGTCGGGTTTCCTCAAGGGCGTGAACGTCGGTCTCGGCTACCGCTGGCAGGACAAGATCGCCATCGGCTATCCGGTGATCCCGACCGCCGACCCGAACACGGCCGTGTACGACTTCGAGCATCCGTACTACGGGCCCAGCGAGGATGCCGTGGACTTCTGGATCGGTTACGGCCGCAAACTCACGGATAAGATCGACTGGCACATCCAGCTCAACGTCCGCGACGCGTTCAAGGGCAACAAGCTCATCCCGCTGACCACCCAGCCGGACGGGTCGATCGCCGCCTGGCGCATCGCCCCGGCGCAGACGTGGACGCTCACCAACACGTTCAAGTTCTGAGGACGGTGGCGTAGAATCGGTCCTTCGTGCTGTGGCGGCAGGGCGGACCGAAATGCTGCGGCCCCGGGATCGCGCTTCGCGCGGCCCGGGGCTCTTTGCTGTCCGCGCCGGGCCCGATCACGCCGCCGGCCGGCGGTGCAGGTCGGGCAGGAAGGCGGCGACGAGCCCGATCAGCGGCAGGAAGGCGCACACGTGGTAGACGAAGCCGATGCCGGCGTGGTCGGCGAGGCGGCCGAGCAGCGCCGCCCCCACGGCGGCGATACCGAACGCGAAGCCGAAGAACAGCCCGGCGACGAGGCCGACCTTGCCGGGCAGGAGTTCCTGGCCGTAGACGAGGATCGCCGGAAACGCCGAGGCGAGGATCAGGCCGATCGGGATCGTGAGCGCGACGGTCCAGAAGGCGTCGGCGTGGGGCAGAGCGAGCGTGAAGGGCGCCACACCGAGGATGGAGAACCAGATCACGCGTTTGCGGCCGAAGCGGTCGCCGAGCGGCCCGCCGAGGATCGTGCCCGCCGCCACGGCGAAGAGGAAGATGAAGAGCCGCAGCTGCGCCTCGCGCACTGAGTATCCGAACTTCCCCATCAGGAAGAACGTGTAGTAGCTGCCCAGGCTCGCGAGGTAGAAGTGCTTCGAGAAGATGAGCGTGCCGAGCAGCGCGAGTGTCGTGACGACCTGGCGTCGCGGCAACGGGGAGGCCGCGGTGGGGGCGGGAGCCTGGCGGCGCAATTCGAGGTGCTCGCGGTACCAGCGGCCGAGGCGCGAGAGCACGACGATGCCGAGGAGCGCGAGCGGCACGAACCAGAGCACGCCGTGCTGTGCCGCCGGCGGCACGATCACGAGCGCGGCGAGCAGCGGCCCGAGCGCGGTGCCGAAGTTGCCGCCGACCTGGAAAAGCGATTGCGCGAAACCGTGGCGTCCGCCCGAGGCGAGGCGCGCGAGTCGCGAGGCCTCCGGATGGAACACCGAGGAGCCCGTGCCCACGCAAGCCGCCGCCACGAGCAGCAGGGGAAACGACGGCGCGTAGGCGAGCAGCACGAGGCCCACGAGGCTCGCCGCCATGCCCACAGCGAGCGAGAAGGGCCGCGGGGTGCGGTCCGTCGCGAAGCCGACCGCCGGTTGGAGGATCGAAGCGGTCGCCTGGAAGGCGAGGGTGATGAGCCCGATCTGCGTGAAGTTGAGCGCGTAGGTCTCTTTCAACACCGGATAGATCGCCGGCAGCACGGCCTGGATCATGTCGTTGAGCAGGTGCGAAAGGCTCAAGGCGAGCAGCACGGGCAGCACCGCCCCGCTGGCTGTGGTGGCGACTGTGGTGGGAGTGGGCGCTGCGGTGGCGGGCGGGCGGTGCACGTCGCTTGATACGGTTCGTGGTCGCCGGCTTTCAACCGGCAAACGTTGGTGGAGGCGCCCCCGCCGCGCGTCTCTGCCGTCACGGCGGCGCCTCCGCCCGCCCCCAGCCCCCGCCGCCAACTTCGGAACCCAACGGCCCATTTCGTGTTACGACCGTAACACGAAATGGGCCGTTGGTGCGGATTGCTCGAGGGCGGACGGTTTCTCCCCGGCCGAAGCGCTGCGCGGTTTCGGGGAGAGGCGGTGTTAGGCTCGGCGCCGGGGCTAGTACGGATCAGCGCGCGGCTCCGCGCCCGCGATTCGGGTCACGCGAACCGGGGCGCGATCCTTCGCCATTTCCGGCGTTGCCCGGTCCTCGTTCTCCCTCACTCTCCGCCTCTCCTATCATGCAAGCCGCCCTCCAAGCCCTCGTCGAGAAAGCCCGCGGTGAACTGTCCGCGCTCAGCGCCCGCCCCGAGTTCGAAGCCGCCAAGGCCCGTTTTGTCGGTCCAAACGGCGAACTCACCGCGTTGATGAAGCAGCTCGGCGCCGCGCCAAAAGAGCAGAAGCCGATCCTCGGCAAGCTCATCAACCAGGCCAAGGGCGAGCTGCAGACGCTGCTCGACGCCGCGCTGGTCCGCATCGAGCAGTCTGAGATCGCCGCGCAGCTCGGGCCGGCCGTGGATCCCACGCTGCCCTCACCCGACTCCGGCCCCGGCACCACGCATCCGCTCACGCTCGTGCGCGAGGAGCTCTGCCGCATCTTCCGCAAGGCGGGCTTCGCCGTCGTCGAAGGCCCCGAGGTCGAGACCGAGTGGTTCTGTTTCGACGCACTCAACACGCCCGCCGACCACCCGGCGCGCGACCTTCAGGACACGTTCTATCTGCCGGAAAACGCGCTCGTGGCCAACGTCTCCCAGCGCACGAAGGAACGTTACCTTCTGCGCACGCACACCTCGTCGGTGCAGATTCGCACGATGCTCAAACAGAAGCCGCCGGTGCGCATCATCTCGCCCGGCCGCGTGTTCCGTCGCGACACGATCGACGCCACGCACTCCGCCAACTTCCACCAGCTCGAGGGCCTCTACGTCGACCGCAACGTCACGGTGAAGGACCTCAAGGCGATCCTCGACTACCTCTTCCAGTCGTTGCTCGGCAAGGACATCAAGACCCGTTTCCGCCCGCACTACTTCGGCTACACCGAGCCGAGCTTCGAGGTCGACCTCTCGGCCAAGCACCTCGGCAAGATCGGCAAGGAGTGGGTCGAGATCATGGGCTGCGGCATGGTCGACCCGGCGGTGTTCGAGTCCGTCGGCTACGATCCGAACGAGTGGACCGGCTACGCCTTCGGCATGGGCATCGAGCGCATCGCCATGATGCTCTACGGCGTCGACGATATCCGCTACTTCTACCAGAACGACGCGCGCTTCTTCCGTCAGTTCGCCTGAGGTCGTTCCCTTCTGTCGCTCCGAATCCCTTTTCCGACATGAAACTCTCGCTCAACTGGCTCCGCCGCTATGTCGCGCTCGACCGCCCGGTCGACGAAATCT
>JAHFTC010000180.1 GCA_023269585.1 Opitutaceae bacterium | reverse complement strand
CCGGTGGTCGCGCCGGACCCGGTCGCAGGTCTGACGAAGACCGATCCTTCGCCGCGACCGGCGGTCGTGGACCGCGGCGCCGCGCCGATCCCAACGGGGGTGACGCCCGCGGCTGTGTTCGCCCAAGGCGGCGTCGCGATGGCGCCGGTCGAGGCTTCCCCGACGGAAAACGGCAGCGATGCAGTGGGGCCCGAGATTGCCTCGTTCGCCGCTGATGGGCGGGGAGCGAAATTCGGACCGCGCCGCGACGAGTCGGCGACGGATCGCGCCTCCGGGCGGCCGTCGCCCGCCGTCCGGGGTGTCGAGCCACCGGCGGGTTGGCGTGTCGGCCTGACGATGCAACGCCTCCGCGACGGCGCAGGGGAGCGAGCGATGGTGGCGCTGCCGCCGAGCAGCGGTGCCGTTCCCAACGCTCCGGCCAATCCGATGTCGATGGTGCCGACTCTCACGCAAGTGCTGGTGGAGCAGCGCGCCGCGTCGGTTCCGGCGATGACTCCAACGGTGACGCCGGCGGTGGCGGAGGCTGTGCGTGCGGTCGCGACGCCGGCTGCCTCGCGGCCGAGCGAAGGCACGGCGGTGGCTGCGGCGCCGCAGCCGACGACGGGGCTCGGGGAGGCGAAGCCGGGAGAGGCCACGGTGGTTTCAGCCGCCGCGCTGGAGACGTCCGACGTGTTAGGGCACTCGCCTGCGGCGGCCTTGGCGGAGCGACCGACGCGTCGAAGCCCGGCGCGGGAAAACTTTGCCGACCCGACCGAGCCGCGCCCGCGATCGGGGGGGCCGGCGGAGGCGAACGACCGGAGCCGAAACTTTCTAGATGTTGAAAAACAGCGGGTAGGGGAACCCCGGGCGACGGTTGGCACGTTCGCTGCGAAAGAATCCCAGCCCATGACCGCGCCCTCGCAAGTTTTGCCGCAGGAGACCGCCACCTCGCTGGAGGTGAGCGGGCTGGCGGCCGTCGGCGGACGCGAGGCGGCTTCGGCGAGTCCAGTACTGCGACCGAGCGCCGAGGCGTTGGTCCGCAACTCCGCCGCCGTGGCGGTGCGCGAGACGGTGGAAGCGGCCGTGGAGATGCGGGAATCGAACCGGCACTCGGTCGACCTGGTCCTGGACACTCCGAATGCCGAAAAGCTGCGCGTGCACCTGCGCTGGCAGGACGGAGTGGTGCAGGCGAAGTTCGTGGCGCAGTCCAGCGAGCTGCAGCAGGCGTTGGCGCGCGAGTGGGAGCACGCCGCACCGCGGCTGGCGGAGCGGACCGTCAAGTTTGGCGAGCCGAGCTTCGACCGCCACGACCAGCCCGGGCAATCGGGCGGGCAGGGTGCGTTTTCCTTTGAGCAACAGCGGCAGTCGTCGCGCGGGCGCGAGCATTCGACGGAATTCGGCGACGAGCTGGGCTTCGCGCTGTCGTCGGTGCGCGGGCCGAATCGCGGCACCGCCGCCGTGCGCACGGTTTCGAACACCTCCTCTCTCCCAACCCCCAAACCGGCCGACACGCGCAACCTCAGCGCCTGGGCCTGAAACGACCATGAGCACGACCTCGGCTGTCTCCCAAATGACCAGCGCGACCGATCCTGCGAACGCCGCGGAACTCGCCAAGCTTCCCGGTTTCGACCGCAAGGTGAAGAAGACGCTCGACCAGGGCGATTTCCTCAAGCTGCTGGCGACGCAGTTGGCGAACCAGGACCCGTTGAACCCGTCGAACGACCTCAACTCCATCTCCCAGATGGCCACGTTCTCCTCGGTCGAGCAGATGGGCGATCTGGTGACCTCCCTGAAGGCCTTCATCGTGAGCCAGGACTTCGCCAGCGCCCAGAGCATGCTCGGTCGCCACGTGACGGTGACACAGGACAAGACGACCGCTTCGGGCATCGTGACCGCCGTGGGCTACGACAAGGAGGGCAAGTCCATCATCCGGATCGGCGACAGGACCTTCAGCCCGGCGGATGTGACGGAGATCCGCGATGCGGCCCCGGCGGCGACGGCCGCGGAGACCGCGGAGACCGCGGCCTGAGCGACCCGTTTTCGAAGACACCAACCCCCAAAAACAAGGATACACCATGATCGGTTCAATGACTGCCGGAGTAGGCGCGATGCGTTCGTTCGTTCGCGGCATCGAAGTCATCGGCAACAACGTCTCCAACATCAACACCGTCGGCTACAAGGGGGCGAAGACGCGTTTCCAGGACGCGTTCTCCAACACCCTCCAGCGCGGCACCGGCAACACCGGTCTCGGCTCCAACACGATCACGCAGCAGATCGGCACCGGCGCGAAGATCGCGACCATCAAGACGCAGTTCACCCAGGGCCCGCTCCAGACGACCGGCGGCCTCACCGACCTTGGCCTCTCGGGCGAGGGCTTCTTCCGGGTGCGCTACACGTTGCAGGGGCTCGAATACGTGACCCGTGCTGGCGACTTCCGCGTGGACGACCAAGGTTACCTCGTGACCAACGCCGGCTTCCGCGTGCAGGGCATTGGTTTCGCCGACGCCACCGAGACCAGCCTGAATTTCGTCCCCACGACGGTGACCCTCGACACGGCCAGTCTGCGCGACGTCCGGGTCACCTCCAACACTGGCGCCGGCACGCCGATCCGCATGGAGACCTTCCAGATCGATCAGGGCGGCAACATCAACGTGTTCCTGGCCGACGGCACCTCGTTCGTGCGCGGCAAGATCCTGCTGCAGCGGTTCAGCGACGCGGGAGCGCTGGTGAAGGAGGGTGACAATCTCTACAGCGGCATCGCCGATGCCGGACCCACGGAGCCCTGGCCTGCTTCCCGTGTCTCGGGCACCCAGTCGGTCGCCTTTGGCGGCGCCACGGATTACCTGGCACTGCAGGCGGCGCAGAACGGCAACGGCCGCGTGATCTCCGGTTCGCTGGAGATGTCCAACGTCGATCTCACCGATGAGTTCGCCAACATGATCACCACGCAGCGCGCCTTCCAGGCGGCTTCGAAACTGATCACGACCTCCGACGAGATCCTCCAGGACATCGTCAACCTGAAGCGGTAACCCGCCTTTCCCATGGCCGCCGAAAAAAGCGAAAAACACGAGGCGGCGCCGGCTGGCGCCGCAGCGGCTGCCGCGGCGGATGCCGCGCCGAAAAGCGGCGGCATCGCAGGCTTCCTGCCTCTCATCATCGCGCTGGTCCTCGCCCCGGTGATCTCGTGGGTGGTCGCCGAGTTCGTTCTGTTGCCGCGGATGAAACTCCAGCTCGCCGCCGCACTGCCGGCGGGTGCCGCCACCCACGGCGCGCCGGCGCCAGGGGGCGAGGCCGCCCATGGCGAGGCGCCCAAGGCCGAGCCGAAGAAGGCCGAAGGCCACAAGGCCGAAGCCAAGAAGGGCGAAAAGAAGGGGGGCGCTGGCGCCGGTGAAAGCGGCGACAGCTACAAGTTCGAGAACATCGTCGTGAATCTCTCCGGCACGATGGGCACCCGGTATCTGAAGGTCTCTTTCCTCGTCAACGGGAGTGAGAATCTGCGGGAGCTCTTCGACGAGCGCCAGCCGCAGCTGCTCGACGCCACGCTCAACACCCTCGGCTCGCTCACCCTCGCCGATCTGGAGGAGGTCGGCTCGCGCAACCTCATCCGCGCCCGCCTCATCGCCGGATACAACGAGGTGCTCGGCGTGCGCGTGGTTGAACAGATCTTCTTCTCCGAGTTCGTGGTCCAGTAGTCCGCGGTCGCCCGCCCACCTCCGCCACCCCGCCTCCCCCATGGCCGACGACAAACCCAAAACGCCGTCCGAGATCCTCGACCAGTCCGAGATCGATAAGCTGCTGGCGGATACGCTGAAGGCGCCGGAGTACAAGGTCTTCCGGCACGACGGCGCGCAGTTCACCACGCTCGAGGGGCTGAAGATCGATGCCTACGACTTCCGCAACCCGGTCTTCCTCACGGAGGTCGAACTGCGGCGGTTGCGCATGCTGCACGAGGATTTCATCCGCTATCTCTCCGCGCGGCTGTCGCTGTTCCTGCGCATGGAGTTCTCGTTGAAGATGGCGCGGCTCACCACCGTCACCTACGAGAAGTTCACCGAGAGCCTGCCGAGCCCCACGCACATCTCCCTGTTCAAGTGCGAACCGCTCCTGGGCGTGGGTATCATCGATGTGAATCCGCGGCTCGCGCTCACCATCGCCGACCGGATGCTCGGCGGCCGCGGCCACTCCATCAAGGTCGAGCGGTACCTGACCGAGATCGAGGTCGCGCTCATCGAGGACGTGCTGATGATCCTCCTCGAGGAGTGGTGCAACCAGTGGCGCACCGAACAGGAGCTGCGCCCGCTCGTCATCGGCCACGAGAACAGCGGCCGCTTTCTCCAGACATCGCCCAAGAATGCCATCGTGCTCGTGCTCGCCCTCGAGGCCGCGCTGGGCGATTGCTCGGAGCAGATCCAGATCGGCGTGCCTTACTACACGATCGAGCCGGTCGTGAAGAAGATGCAGGCGCGCCGCCAGAAGGAGACGGAGATCTCGCAGATCGAGAAGAAGGCGGCGTGGCTCGCCGCCTACGACGTGATCACCGTGCCCGTCCGTGCGGAGTGGGAGGCCTTCGAGCTCACCACGCACGAGATCACCATGCTGCGGGTGGGCGACGTCATCGAGCTCCCGCGCGACATCATCGATCGCACCCGCGTGTCGCTCGCGGGGAGCACCAAATTTGTCGGCCGCGCCGGCCAGGAGAACGGCAAGGTCGCCGTGGAACTCACGGGCCGGGTCGAGGCCCAGGAAACCCCCAAGAAACGCTGACCCTTTTCCCCATGGAAGACCGCAATCTCGACATCCTGCTCGACGTGAAAGTGAAGATCACCGTGCAACTCGGCAGCAGCCAGCTGCCGATGCGCGAGGTGATGGAGCTGCAGCCCGGCTCGGTCATCCAGCTCAACCAGGCCGCCAACGATCCCGTGGGGCTCTACGTGAACGACAAGCTCATCGCCTTCGGCGAGGTCGTCGTCGTCGAGGACAACTTCGGTATCAAGATCACGGAGCTGGTGGGCTCCTCCCGGTGACCTGCGCCATGCCCCGCCACCTCATCGCCTTGGCCGGCCTCGTGGGTGCGTTGACCGTGGCGCCCGCGGCCTTGGTCGGCGCCGAGCCGCCGCCGGCCACGCCCGAAGCCGCGGGCATCATCTACCCGCGCAACTCTCCCGAAGCGCGCCCCGGCGCGGCCACCGACAGCACTTTTCCGGTTTGGGGCACGCTCGGCGTCGCGGCGGTGCTCGCCGGCACCGGCCTGTACCTGCTCAAGCGGGGCCAGCTCGGGGGCGCCCGCGGGGCCGACATGCGGCAACGCCTCGCCATCGAGGAAACCCGCCCGCTCGGCAACAAACAGTTTCTCGCGGTCGCCACCTACGGCGGGCGGCGGATGCTTCTCGCGGTGTGCCCCGGCCGGATCGATCTGCTCTGTCGACTCGACGAATCCGATACTGCGGCCGCACCGGCACCGACTGGGCCGGCGGGCGCGCATCCCGACCGCGCCGCCGGGTGAGCCGCGGCTTGGCGGGGACGCGCAATGGTTCACTGGCGCGGAGATCCCGCGGCTGGCTGGCACGCCGGCTCTGTGGGTCCAGTCTCCGACTGGACTCCTCTGATTTGAGCGGGACAGGGAGGCTGGCATCGGCCGCGACCGGTCGGAGACCGGTCCTACCGGCAATCTCTTGTGTCTCGCCGAACAGACTGACGGGCACTTGCTCAGCATGAGCGAGGGATTTGCCGAGCGAACGGACGGCGGCGGACCTTCGACAAGCTCAGGTCAGGCGCGCCGTCCCTACCGCGTCAGCCTAATGCGCGAGTCTCTATAAGAAACACGACACGCGAGGCGCGACAGCCCCGTCGGTATCCCGCTAGCCGGTGGGGGCTGCCGCAGGGGCAAGGTACTTGTCCAACACGGCCTTGAGCGCGGCGGGCGTGAGTGGTTTGGCGATGTAGTCGTCCATCCCGGCGGCGAGGCAGAGTTCGCGATCACCGGCCATGGCGTTGGCGGTCATGGCGACGATGTGGATCTCGCGAGCGAATCCCGCCTCCCCGGCGTTCTGGTGGCGGCGGATCTGCCGGGTGGCCTCGAGACCGTCCATGACGGGCATCTGCACGTCCATCAGGACCAGACGATAGGGGTGTTGGCGCAGGGCTTCGCAGGCTTCGTGGCCGTTGGGCACGATGTCGGCCACGTATCCGGCGTTCTTGAGGTACTGGGCGGCGACCTTCTGGTTGACGCGGTTGTCCTCGGCCACGAGCACGCGGAGGCCGGGAGTGGCCGGCGGTGCCACCGGCTCAGCGGGCACGGATGGTGTCTCGGGCGCAACCATCGGACGGGCTTCGAGCGAGCGCTGGATCAGGGCGAGCAGGCGGGCGGTACCGAGCGGTTTGCAGTCGAAACCGGACAGGCCGTGGCGGCGCTGTTCCTCCTCGGCCAGGCGCCCGTCCCCCGAACTGAGCATGATCATCGTGGGCTGGGGCAGGGTGGCCTCGGCGCGCACGGCCTGCGCCAGACCGAGACCGTCCATCTCGGGCATGTGGTGGTCTAGGAGGATCAGTTCGTAGGCGGTGCCGGCGTGGGCGGCGCGGCAAAGTTCGATCATTGCTGTCGCCGCACTTTCGACACATTCGACCTGCGCGCGCCAGCGCAGGAGGAGATGGTAGAAGACCTTGCGGTTGGTGGCGTTGTCGTCGACGACGAGGACGCGACGCCCGGCGAGGTCGGGCAGGGGGGCGGGCGCGGTCTCGAGCGCGGGCGCGGGCGGCAGGGGAAGTTCGAACCAGAACGTCGAGCCGCGGTCGACCTCGCTGCTGAGTCCGATGTCGCCACCCATGAGCTCGACGAGCCGGCGGCA
>JAHFTC010000179.1 GCA_023269585.1 Opitutaceae bacterium | reverse complement strand
TCAGAAGGTGTAGGCGACGAAGCCGTGCACGAGGTGGCGGTCGTAGTCGAACAGAGAGGACGAGGACCGCGAGAGGGTGAGGGCGTAGCCGGCGCCGACCTGCCAGGACCGGTTGAGGGCGCAGGCGAGATCGAGCGAGGCGCGAGTGCGGCGGTCGTCGCGGCCGGTGCCCGGGTAGGTGATCCAGTCCTGGCCGATTGTCGCGTTGACGTGGGTACGCTGGCCGATCTGCTGCCGGAGGCCGAAGCGCACGCTGTTGTTGACGCTGGCGAGATTGGTCGAGCCGACCTGCTGCCGGCGGGAGGCGCCGACGGTGAGGGCGGTGCGCTCGCGGGCCTGCCAGGCGAGCGACAGGTCGCCGGTCACGGTGGTGGAACCGCTGTCGTTGAGGCCGAGGGTCTCACCTTTGTCGATTCCGATCGAGAAGGAGCTGGTGAGCTTCGGGAAACGGCTGGGCGGGAGGAACGGGCCGTCGAGCCGGAGGCCGAAGGTGGGGCTGTTGGAGGAGGTCTCGCCGGAGGCGGTCTCGGAGGCGAGGCGGTCGATCCAGCGGTAGCCGACATCGGCGGAGGCGCGCAGGCCGCTGGCGAACCGGTAGAAAAGGCCGCTGCTCACGCGGTGCGACTGCTGGTCGAGGGCGGTGCCGGCGGCGCCGGGCAGCGCGGAGCTGTCGGTGGCGGAGTAGCGGTAGTCGCCGGCGAGGCCGAAGCCGCCGAGGAAATCGCTGTAGTCGAAGCCCACGCCGGCGTTCCACTGGGTGCGGTCGGCGAGGAGGTCGCGGTCGGTGTCGGAGTACGAGACGTTGGCGCGCACGAGGGTGCGGGGGCCGGCGCGGAAGGAGCCGGTGAAGCCGGTGTTCCAGCCCTTGGCACGGATGCGGGCGCCGACGTCCTCGTCGATGTCGGTGCGGTCGGAGTAGGCGAAGGTGAAGGCGCCCTGCTGGCGGGCGCCGTCGGGGGTGGGCAGGGCGACGCGCAGGGAGGCGAAGTAGTCCTCGGAGTCGAAGGCGCCGAGGTCGGCGTAGCGGTTGAGGGCGGCGCCGAGGGAGGCTTCGATGGTGCCGAGGCCGGCGGCGCGACTGTAATTGAAAGTTGGGGCGAGAGTGAAGACCGTGTCGCCGAGCTCCGTGGCGTTGCCGGAGAGGTTGGTGTCGTGGGCGACGCGGCCGGTGGTGGTGAGGGTGAGGGCACCGCGGGCGACCTCGGCGAAGGCGAAGGCGGAGGCGGGGAGGAGGACGCAGGCCGCGGCCACAAGCGCGGCCGGAACGAGGGCGGAGGACGGGGCGGTTTTCATGGTGAGAAGCGAACGAGTTGGGGAAGCTGGCGGCGCAGGAGCGCGACGGCGTCGTCGTAGTGGTCGACGCCCCCGGCGACGGTGATGCCGAGCACGCGCTGGCCGAGGTTGCGGTTGCCGGCGAGGACGGAGGCGAGGCGCTCGTCGGCGGCGACCTGGCGGTAGTCGAGGGCTTCGCCGCTGACGGAGGGACGTTCCTCGACGAGGCCGTGGAAGACGTAGAAGTGGATGCCGGCGCGTTCGAAGACGTAGGTGCGGAAGGGGATGGTGAGGGCGCCGACCTGCAGGGGGATGATGCCGCGGTCCTCGACGAGCTCGAGGCCGGCGGCGGGGAAGCAGACGGTGGGGTAGTGGGAGCCGGCGAGGAATTTGGAGACGCGGCCCGGTTCCCAGCGCAGGAAGAAGACGTTCCAGTGGACGGCGGCGGAATCGGTCCAG
This sequence comes from Opitutaceae bacterium, assembly GCA_023269585.1. Lineage (GTDB taxonomy): Bacteria > Verrucomicrobiota > Verrucomicrobiia > Opitutales > Opitutaceae > CAJCBL01. The sequence goes on along the minus strand of JAHFTC010000179.1, from coordinate 5,140 downwards.
TTGCCGCGGGCGCCGTCGGTGTACTTGAGGAGCTTGGCGGTGCGCTCGTCGAAGTCGGTGGAGGCGAAGGAGGGGTTGTCGCGGGGCCAGGCGAGATCCCAGCGCAGGGGTGGTGGGAGTTTGGACTCGTGGTAGCCGTACCAGGCGCGGGTGGCGAGTTCGCCGGCGCCGAGGCCGGCGAGGAGGACGAAGAAGGGGGCGAGCCGCAGGGGCGGGACGGCGAGGAGCGAGGCGCCGGGGCCGCCGGCGAGGGCGCGGGGGCGGTTGCCGCGGGCGAAGAACCAGGCGAGGCCCCACAGCCCGACGATGCAGCCGATCATGACGAAGTTGCCCATGGGGTCGTGCCAGCGGTCGAGGGCCTCGGTGCCGTCGCGGCCGGCGACGTAGGTGAGGGTGATGGTGCGCGCCATGTTGAGCAGGAACGCGACGAGGAAGCTCGAGACGACCAGGGCGATGCGGCGCAGGACGCGCAGGCGGTAGAACTCGCCGAAGAAGAGCGACATCATGAACGCTGTCTGGAGAGATCGGATACCGCTGCACGCCTCCTCGACGTCGACCACGGTGCGGCCGATGGCGATGGTGTTGCCCTGGGCGAGGGCGGGGATGCCGCAGAGGGAGAGGCCTTCGGCGCTGAACTGGGTGTTGAGCTGCATGAGGCCCTGGGTGAAGGCCTCCTCGGCCCAGACCGGCCAGGGCAGGGCGGTGAGGGTGAAGGCCAGCGGGAAGGCGAAGTGCCACACCCAGCGCCAGCCGCCCCAGGCGGCGAGCAGGGCGGCGGTGGAGCCGAGGGCGGCGGCGGCCATGAGCCAGTTGATCCGGACCCAGTCGGGGTTGGCCTCGTGGATGACGCGCAGGGGGACGAGGGCGAGCGCGACGGCGCCGAGGACGACGGCGGGCAGCCAGCCGAGGGCGGTGGGCCGGGGGAGGGCGGCGTCGCGCAGGCGTTCGGCGAAGAGGTAGCCGGCGAGCAGGGGGATGGCCCAGCCGTAGCCGTAGAGCGGATTCACCTGCCATTCGAGGCTCTGTTGGCTCCAGACGACCAGCCAGAGTGCGCCCAGGGCGAGGGTGGCGGCGACGAGGTCGGGGCGGCGACGGAGGGCGGCGAGGGTGGCAGGCATGGGGGGGAGGGCAGAACGGATAATGGAGAACGCAGAACGGAGAGTGCGGAATGAAGAACGCGCAGGGTGGAACGGAGCGGGCGGGCTCAGGCGGCGGGCTTGGCGTCGTCCTCGCCGTAGGCCTTGTAGTATTCCTTGTCGTAGGAGCCGTAGCCTTCGTAGTCGTAGCTGAGGACGCGGGAGCGGGGCAGCTGGTTGAGGACGACGCCGAGGACGCGGGTGCCGGTGGCCTCGAACTTCGCGATCGTGCGCTTGACGATCTGGCGGCGGACGGTGCGGAACTTGGTGACGTAGATCACCTCGGCGGCGTGGCGGGCGAGCAGGAGCGCATCGGGGAAGATGGAGGCCGGCGGGGTGTCGAGGATGACGATGTCGAAGGCGCGGGAGAGGCGGTCGAAGAGGGGCGAGGAGGCGAGGCGTTCGATGATCTCGGTGGGTTTCTTCACGGCGCCGCCGGCGGTGAGCAGGTGGAGATTGGGGGAGAGCAGGCGGATGCCGAGATCCTCCTCCTCGGCGGCGACGAGGTCGGGGAGGGTGTGGGTCTGGGCCCAGCGGAGAATGCCGCGGTCGTTGGGCAGGCCGAAGAGGCGGTGGAGGGACGGGCGGCGGAAATCGCAGTCGACGAGGAGGGTGCGTCGGCCGTGGGCGGCGAAGACGGCGGCGAGGTTGGAGGAGGTGACGCTCTTGCCCTCGCTGGGGATGGAGCTGCTGATGAGGAGGACCTTGGGCAGGGGGATGTCGCTGCGCAGCTCGATCTCGCTGTAGAGGCCGCGGTAGACCTCGGTGAGGGAGTCGTCGACGGCGTCGCGGAAGATGGTGGCGTGCTGGTGGGGGGGGATGTTCTTGAAGAGGCGGACGCCGGCGATGAGGTGGGAGCCGAGCTTCTCCTCGATGTCGTGGGCGGACTTGATGCGGGTGTCGAGGAGGCCGAAGCCGAGGGGGAGGCCGAGCAGGAGGAGCAGGCCGAGGGCGGAGGCCTTGGCGGCGATCTGGCTGCGGGAGTTGTTGATGGGGGTGCTGGGGAAGTAGGCGCGGTCGAAGATCTTGATGTTGGTGTTCTCCATCTGCGCCGAGATGTTGGCGTCGTTGAGGCGGTTCATGATGGCGCGGTAGGTGTCCTGCTTGGTGCGGGCGGCCTGTTCGAGAAACTTGTAGTCGACGGAGATCTGGTCGAGGGCGCGGGCGTCGCTCTCGGCGGCGGTGAGCTCGGACTTGAGCTTGGCGACGTATTCGGCGGCGAAGGTGGCGCGGCTGCGCAGGTCGGCGATGGCGAGGTCGAGGTCGGCGGCGAGGCGGCGGCGGGCGTTCTCGAGGGCGAGGGCGTTGTCCTTCATCCGCGGGTGCTGGTCGAGGTAGCGTTCCTCGAGCAGGCGGCGGGCGGCGAGGAGCTGGTCGACCTCGGTGCGGGTGGAGGAGATGGAGCCGAAGGAGTTGACGAAGGAGATCTCCTTGAGGTCGCGGCCCTCGCGCAGGTGGGTCTCGACCTTGTCGAGCTGGGCCTGGAGGTTGACGAGGTTGAGCTGGGCGGCGACGAGGGTTTCGCCGAGGGAGGCGACCTTCTTGAGCACGACGTTCTGGTTCTCGCCGAGGGCGGCCATGTTGTACTTGGCGCGGTACTGCTGGAGGCTGCGTTCGGCCTCCTCGACCTCCTTGCGTGTCTCCTCGGCCTGGTTACGGAGGAAGACGATGGCGGAGTTGGTGCCGGTCATCGCGAGGTCGATGTTGAAGTCGATGTATTTGCGCGCGTAGCGGTTGGCGATGAGCTGGGCGGCCTCGGGATCGCGGTGGGTGACGACGATGCGCATGATCGTCGTGTTGCGCTTGGCCTCGACGTAGGCGCCGACGAGGGAGCTGAGCGAGGGCGGCGGGTTGGAGGGCCGGCTGGAATCGCGGTAGGGGCGCTGGATTTTCTCGACCTCCTCGGGGTTGAACGAGGCCAGGAGCGCCTCGCGGAAGGTCTGGCTGCGGATCTGTTCGAGATGGACGTTGAGTTCGACATCGCGGGTGACGGTGGTGTCGACGACGGCCTGGACGGGCAGGACCTTGTTCTGCCGGGTCTCGAACAGCAGCGAGGCCTCGGTGCGGTAGACGATCTCCGGGGGCGGCTGGACGAGGATGAAGATGATGACGGCCGGCACGGCGACGGCGGCGCCGAGCCACCAGCGTTCGAGGAACATGCGCCAGAGGTCGCGCGGATGGATGGAGAAGCCCACGACCTCGGCGGGGCGGGCGGGCGAGGACTTGGCGGGGCGGCGCGGGGCTGGATGGGAAGAGGACACGGTGAAAGAGTTCCGACTGGGTGGAAGGTGGTGGCGGCCGACGGGCTTAGAAGAGGCGCTCGGGAACCCAGATGCGATCACCGGGATAGATGGGGAATTCCTTGAGCGTGGAGGGGCCGGCGCCGCGGCGGGTGAGCATGGCCTCGACGTTGATCTCGACGGTGGTTTCCCGACCGGAGGAATCGAGGCGGGTGATCTTCACGGCATCGGAGCGTGCGGTGGGGAGGAAGCCGCCAGCGCGGGTGACGACATCGGTGATATCAAGCACGCTCTTCTCGGGCGGGAAGGTCATCTTGCCCGGGCCGCGCAGGGCGCCGAGGATGGAGATCTCGCGCACGGCATAGGCCTGGACGTGGATGTTGATCATCGGTTTGCGCAGGATGCGCTGGTCGACATAGAGCTTCTCGATGAGGCGTTCGGACTCGCGGACGCTGCGGCCGGCGATGAGGAGATCGTCGACGAGGGCGAGACGGATACGGCCGTCGCTATCGACCTTCTGAGTGATGGAGAGGTCGCCTTCGCCGAAGACGGTGATCGCGATCTGATCGCCGGCGACGAGCTTGTAGGCGGGATCGGTGGGGGGCGGGGCGCTTTCGGCGGCGGCTGGTTGCTGGGCGGCGGCGGTGAGCGCACCGAGGAGGGCCACGAAGGAGAGAAGGAGGCGGACCGGGAGGAAGGACATGGCGGAAAAAGGGGGATCAGGAGTTGCCCAACGGCAGGGCGCACTGCTGCAGGAGCCCATCCGGGAGGCGGGCGAGGTTGGGGTCGCGGTGGACGAGCACGGCGCCTTCGTGCTGGGCGGTGGCGGCGGCGATGGCTTCGAGCAGGGTGAGGGGGTTGTCGGCGCGGCCGAGGAGCGCCTCGGCGGATTCGACGATTTCGCGGGTGACCGGGATGACCGCGATCAACTCCTCGGAATAGAGCTGAAAGGCGCGGTGGGCTTCGGCGGCATCGGGCACGGAGGCGGCGAGCCGGGTCTTGAGGTCGAGCAGGGCGAGGGCCGGCAGGCCGGCCTCGACGGAGTTGTCGGCGAGCAGGGCGTGGACCTGGTCGGCGCCCGGCTCCTGGAAATAGTGGGCGAGAATCGCCGAGGTATCGAAGACGTGGGTGATCATCGGGCGGAGTCGGTCGCGGAGCCGGACCGGGCCGGGGCGAGGTAGGGCCGGCCGGCACCGAGCAGCCCGTTGGCGATGGCCTTGCGGTCGGGCAGCACGCGGACGCGGATGACGGAGGGTTGGTTGGTGGGCAGCCATTCGAGGCGGCTGCCGGCCACGAGACCCATGGCGGCGGCGAGCTTGGCGGGGATGGTGATTTGGTGTTTGCCGGTGACCGTGGTGATCATGGGTGGGCGGGCGACGGAAGGAAGGGGTGCGGGTGTGGGCAAGCTACCGCCAGTGGCCGCGGCCGTCGTGGACGACCGGGTCGCAGTTTTGTCCCTGATACGGGCGGGACGGGTGTTAGGCATGCAATCCGCAAGAACCGCGGCGGCGCGCTAGCCGCAGGACGCGAGCAGTTGCGGGGGAAAATCGGTGCACGCCGGGCCGGAGCGCCGCAGCGAAGCGGCGGGCAGACAGACGCGCAGGTCTTGGCCGAGGAAGGTCAGCAGCACCCAGGCTCGGCTGCGGCCGGAGTCGAACGTGACGACTGTTCCTTGGCTGCCGGTGAGGCAGCCCGAGAGGACTTCGATCCAATCGCCGGAGGCGAGGGTCGGGGCGCACGGTGCACCGGTGCCGGCGGAGGCGT
>JAHFTC010000178.1 GCA_023269585.1 Opitutaceae bacterium | reverse complement strand
AGCGCGCCGTGCTGAACTAAACCATCTCCATTCGTTCCGACGTTTCCGGTTTCCGCTTTCCGGTTTCCGGTCTCCTCCCATGCGCTTCCTCGATCCCTATCTCGCCGACACCGACCTGACCGCGCTCTCCGCCACCGAGCGGTTGCGTTGGGCGTGGGAGGCTTTTGGCGACAAGGCCGCGATCGGCACTAGTTTCCAGGGGGCCGGCCTCGTCGCCATCCATCTCGCGCGCAGCGCCGGGCTCAATTTTCCGATCTTCACCCTCGATACCGGCCTGCTCTTTCCCGAGACGATCGAGTTGAAGGCCCGCCTCGAGACGTTCTGGGGCACCAAGATCGAGAAACTCGAGCCGGCGCTCACCGTCGCGGACCAGGAGCGGCACATCGGTCCCGAGCTCTGGCAGAGCAACCCCGACTTCTGCTGCACCCTGCGCAAGGTCGAGCCGCTGCGCCTGCGCCTCGAGTCCGCGGACTGCTGGATCACCGGCCTGCGCCGGGAGCAGTCCGCCGTGCGCTCCGAGACCGGCGTGCTGGAAAAGCACCAGCTCAACGGCAGCGCCGAGCGTTTTCTCTGGAAGCTCAACCCGCTCGCCGACTGGACCCGCGACGCCGTGTGGCAGTTCATCCGCACCCACGGCATTCCGTACAATCCGCTCCACGACCGCGGCTACCACTCGATCGGCTGCTCGGTCTGCACGCGCCCGACCGGCGCCGGCGGCGCCGAGCGCGCGGGCCGCTGGACCGGTTTCAACAAGACCGAATGCGGCATCCACACCTTCACCAAGAAAGTGGAGACCGGAGCGCGGAAGGCGGAAACGCCCGAAGTGCCCGAGTCTCCCTCCATCTAGTCCGATCTCACTCCTGTTCCCCGAGTAACCACATTTGCCTAACTCTCCGGTTTCCGGTCTCCTCTCTCCGCTCCTCCCAATGGACCATCTCACCAAGCTCGAACAACAGAGCATCTTCATCTTCCGCGAGGCCTACCACAGCTTCGACTCCATCGTCATGCCTTGGTCGATGGGCAAGGACTCCAACGTCCTCATCTGGCTCGCCAAGAAGGCGTTTCTCGGTCGCGTGCCGTTCCCGCTGCTGCACATCGACACGACCTACGAATTTCCGGAAATGTACCAGTTCCGCGAGTGGGCCACGAAGTACCACAACGTCGAGGTGAAGGTCGGCCTCAACCAGGAGGCCCGCGATCGCGGCATCGGCTACGAGACGCACGATCCGGTCACCGTGACCCATGAGCTCAAGACGCTCGCGCTTCAGCGCGCGCTCGCCGAGGGCAAGTGGCAGGCGCTCATCACCGGCATCCGCCGCGACGAGGACCCGACGCGCGCCAAGGAGCGCTACTTCTCCCCGCGCAACAAGGACAACGAGTGGAACTACAAGGACCAGCCGCCCGAGTTCTGGAACCAGTTCGCCACCCACGTCGGCCCGGGCGAGAACGTCCGCGTGCAGCCGATCCTCGATTGGACCGAGCTCGACATCTGGCTCTACATCCGGCGCGAGGGCATCCCGATTCCGAGCCTCTACTTCGCCCGCGAGGGAAAACGCTACCGCTCGCTCGGCTGCTGGCCGATCACGCACCCGATCGAGAGTAACGCCTCGACCATCGACGAGATCATCGAGGAGCTGCGCCACACCAAGACCAGCGAGCGCGCCGGCCGCGCCCAGGACCACGCCGAGCGCAACGCCATGCAGAAGCTCCGCGCCAAAGGGTTCTTCTAGAAACCGGAAACCGGAGTGCGGAAACCGGAAAGTTTCCTAACCAGCGAACCAAACAAACCATGGATACCGAACATCCCGAGCAGCTCGACTTTCGAAAGCGCACCTTCGATTTCGCGGTCCGGATTGTTCGCATGGTCCGCGCGTTGCCCAGCGACCCGGTCAGTCGTGAGCTGGGCAAACAGGTTCTGCGTTCTGGTACTTCTGTTGGCGCCAACGCCCGCTCCGCCAAGCGCGGGCGTTCGGCCGCCGAGTTCGCAGCGAAGATGGGCATCGTCGAGGAGGAGTGCGACGAGACGATGTTCTGGATCGAGCTGCTCATCGCCACCGAAACCATTCCCGAGGAAAGGGCCAACGCCCTGCTGGCCGAGGCGGAGGAGATTCTCCGCATCACGGTCGCCTCCATCAAAACCAGCCGCCGCAACCAACGCGGCTAATTCTCTCTCTCCTATTTCGATGTCCGCTTCCGACTCTTCTCTTTCCGGTCTCCGGTCTCCGGTTTCCGGTCTTTCTCCTGCGATCGGCTACGTCCCGACCCGCCTCGCCGCCGACTACTCGATCGCCACGACCGAGCAGTCGCGCCTCAACGTCGTCGTCGTCGGCCATGTCGACCACGGCAAGTCGACCCTCATCGGTCGCCTGCTCTTCGACACCGGCTCGCTCAAGCAGGGCAAGATCGAGCAGGTCCGCAAGGCGTGCGCCGCCGAGAACATGGAGTTCGAATACGCCTTCCTCCTCGATGCGCTGCTCGAGGAGCAGGAGCAGAACATCACCATCGACACCACGCGCATCCCGTTCCACACCGCGAAACGTGAATACGCCATCATCGACGCCCCCGGCCACACCGAGTTCCTCAAGAACATGGTCACCGGCGCCGCCTCCGCCTCCGCCGCCTTCCTCCTGATCGACGCCCACGAGGGCATCCGCGAACAGTCGAAACGCCACGCCTTCCTGCTCTCGCTGCTCGGCGTGCGCCAGCTCGTCGTGCTCGTCAACAAGATGGACCTGGCCGACTACGGCGAGGCGCGCTACCGGCAGATCGTCGCCGACTACACCGCCTTCCTGCAGACGCTCGGCCTCAAGCCGCAGCACTTCATCCCGGTCGCCGCCAAGCACGGCGACAACATCGCCAACCGCAGCGCGCGCACGCCCTGGTACGACGGCCCGACCGCGGTCGAGGCCCTCGACTCCTTCGCCGACACCGACGATCTCTCGGCCAAGCCGCTGCGCTTCGTCGTGCAGGATGTCTACCGCTGGGACGACAAGCGCGTCTTTGCCGGCCGGATCGAGTCCGGCACGTTGAAGGAGGGCGACCGCATCGTCTTCTCGCCCGGCGGCAAAACTTCCACCATCGCCAAGATCGAGCGCTGGAGCTCGCCCGCCATTACCGAGGCCGGCACCGGCGAGTCCGTCGGCCTCTCGCTCACCGACCAGATCTTCGTCGAGCGCGGCCATGTCGGCACCCACGAGCAGGACGGCGCCTACGAAAGCCAGCAGTTCCGCGCCCGCATCTTTTGGATTCAGCAGGAGAAGCTGCGCCCCGGCCAGCCGCTCACCGTCCGCCTGGTCACGCAGGAGACCACGGCCGAGGTCGTCTCGATCGAGAAGGTGGTCGACGCCACCACGCTCAGCGAAGTCACCCGCCCCGGTTCCGACTCACACGTGGCGCGGCACGAGGTTGCCGAGGTGACGCTGCGCACGAAGAAGCCGCTGGCGTTCGACGTCACCGGCAACATCGCACCCACGAGCCGTTTCGCCATCTACGCCGGCCGCGCGCCCTCGGGTGGCGGCGTGATCCTGCCCGACCGCTATTTCCAGCGCGGCAAGGAGGGCGGCGTGGCGGAGAATCTTTTCTGGTCCGCCGGCCGCATCACCCGCCAGACCCGCGAGGCCCGCAACGGCCATCCCGGCATGGTTATCTGGCTCACCGGCCTCTCCGGCTCGGGCAAGTCGACTCTCGCGACGGAGCTGGAGAAGCAGCTCTTCATCTCCGGCCGGCAGGTGTACCTGCTCGATGGCGACAACCTGCGCCACGGCCTCAACGCCGGCCTGACCTTCAGCGCCGCCGATCGCACGGAGAACATCCGCCGCGCCGGCGAGGTGGCGAAGCTGCTCGCCGACACCGGCCAGATCGTGATCACGGCGTTCATCTCGCCCTTCGCCGCGGACCGCGAGCGCGTGCGCGCCAGCGTGCCGCCCGGCCGTTTCCTCGAGGTGTACGTCAATGCGCCGGTCGAGGTCTGCAAGACCCGCGATCCGAAGGGGCTCTACGCCCGGGCCGAGCGCGGGGAGATCAAAGAGTTCACCGGCATCAGCTCGCCGTACGAGGCGCCGGTGAAGCCCGAGCTCGAGCTGCGCACCGACCAGCTCACCGCCGCGCAGGCCGTGGAGCAGCTCCTTGAGTTCCTCGCCCCGCGCCTCGAACTCAACCGCGACCCGCAAATTTGAGGCATCCGGCAAGGAATCCGGCACAGGCCGGATTCCTTATTTCCCCCGACCGGCGGACCGTTCGGGGGAAGTTGGTGCCGAACAAAAGTGTTCGCCCTACGTCAGGTAGAGCCAGCGCTCCTTCGCCTCCCGGCAAACGCCATACTCGCCGGGGAACAGCTTGCTGGCAGTGATGCCCATGTCCGCAAGGTCACGCAGGGCATTTCTCCGTTCCGCAAGAGGCAGATCGTAGACCTTGAGCAGTGGTAGCTGGATGCCGTGCTTCTGCTCGATTCTCGGTTTCTCACGCGCAATCAGACCTTCCACATCTTCGATGTTACAGAACAAGTGGACCGACTCCTGCGGCTCGCAGCGGGGGTTTGCCACCGGCTCGAAAGCCTTCACCGAAAGGGAAGGGAATGGGTCCGAAATCGATTGGGCTTGGTAGGTGTCTCGGCCCCAAACGAAGGCATTGAGTTCAAAGATCCGCACCATTCCGTTTGTCGCTTCAGGAGGAGGCCCGGTGAACGCGAAGTACGCGGCCACAAAAGGCGACTTGGACCAATCGAGCAAAGGCGTTGGAAGCCCGTGATGTTGGGCAAACCCGAGGAGCGCACCGAATTTCCGTGCGTCCTGCAGGTCAAACTTGCCATCAAGCTCTGGCCTTTCTGCGAGCCACGGGAAGCAGTCTGCAGCATACCGTTCGATGTCGTAGCGACCGTGACGGTGGAAAGAGGTGCGAAGCCGCCAACTGGCGTTTCCTTGGCCTCGGAAGACCCGCCCTCCGCGTTTGGCCTGCTGGTTCGACTCCAGCCCTTTGAACTCATCCCAGTACAGCACCCGGTTCGCCCGTGGCGCAGGATCATTGGCCGTATTCCGGACGAAGAAAGTGGACTCGAACCGCTCTCCGCTTGGGTGGGTGCTGGTCCACGATCCCTCAATGGCATCGCCCCTCAGAACTCCACGCGCAGTGACCTTGATCGGCCACGAGGTATTGGGATCGGTGTTGGTCGATGCGTCGACCAAGCCTCTCGATTGCGGATGGTGAAACCGGATGCGAGTCGTCTCGGCAGAGAACTCACGGTTCGTCCAGTTAACCTTCAGGTCGAACCGCCCCGCGGGAATTCCATCGGGCTGAGCAGTGGTCACGAACGCTTCTCCCGGGCGATTCCGGTCACAACTGAGTGTGACGACTCCAGACGGCTGACCCTTGAAATCTCCAGTCCATTGACCCCACTGCAGATAGTTGCTCATTCGCGTTCATCCTCTGGCGGTTCGTCACGCATCTCTGGATATCTATTCTCTATCCCGCCAGCAGCCCGTTGATCCGCTTCTGCCACTCGTCCTGATCGACGACCTCGAAGCGCATCACCTTCGTGCGCATCGCCGGCACGAACTCGCTCCATTCGCGCCGCTGGGCGTGCGTGTTGCAGAGATCGAACACCGCTCGCTTGTAGTCGGTATCGGCGTTGCGCTTGAGGTGGAGCCCCTTCGTCTCGATCACGAAAACGCGGTCGAGTTCCTTCGGCCCGTCGGGCGGACGCGTCGCGAGGATGAAGTCGGCGAAGATTCGCCCGCGCTTCCAGCCCTGCACTGCGTAGTCCTGCCGCGCGCGGTTGCGGTGCCAGAACAGCAGCAGCTTCTCCTGCTCGTCGAGATAGGTGGCGACCGATTGCTCCAGCTCGTTCAACTCGTCGGCGGGCACATGGTCGAACAGGCTGAGCAGGAACTGGTCTCCGTCGGAACGCGTGGCCTTCTTCTCGCCGGCCTTGCGGACGATCTTCTTCGGCAACCGATTCAACCCGAGGTCCTCGGCAACGAGCAGGAAACGCAGCGTGTCACGCTTCAACAGGTCACGGAAAACGGCCTCGGCGAGTCGGTCGCGCTCGGCTTCGAGCCGCTTGCGCAGCTCCTCGACGATGAACACGAAATTGCCCACGACTCGCTCGTGCGGGTGGCGTGCGAGCAGTGCCGCGAACACATCCTCCGACACCGCATAACCGCGCCACGGATTGGGCAGCGCGTCGAGCAGATGTCCGGCCACCTGCGCGTGGTCGAGCGCGCCGGCCCGCGTGCGCGGCAGCACCGCGGCCGGGCGCTCCTCGTCGCCGAGCAGCTTCTCGTCCAGCCCGGCGCGCAGCTCCACGTCTTTGTCCTGCACGTCGAGCAACGGCAGCTCCTTCACCGGCGACACGTCCACCTTGTCCCACGGCACGCGCGAAAGGATGTCGGCCTCGTAGTGGGCGGGGCGCCACTCGTCGCCGTCGCGGATCATGAAGGCCGGCAACACCAGATTGCGCGCCACCTTCGCGAATTCCGGGCGCGGCCCGAGCTCGGTGACGGTGCCGCCGGTCGGCCCGGCCTTGCCATCCTCGCGGATGCGGTCGCGCAAGTCGCCCAGCCCTTCGGCGGCGAATCCTTTGCGGACCTCCTCGAGCAACGTCTGCCCACGTCGCTGGAAACAGAACACGTAGCTCTCGTCCAACTCCGGCACGCCGGTCTTCTTCGCGTACGGTTGGCGCAGGATGCGGCCGACGAGCTGCGTGAGCGCGGTCTTCGAACTCGGGTTGGCGAGGATCGCCAGCACGTAGGCGAACGAACAATCCCAGCCTTCCTGCAACGCCTGCTTGGTGATGATGTAGCGGATCGGGCAATCCTTCGCGAGCAGGCCGCCGGCATCATCGACCTCCTTCAACTCGTCCTTCTCGCTCGACTTGATCGCGATCTGCT
>JAHFTC010000066.1 GCA_023269585.1 Opitutaceae bacterium | reverse complement strand
AGATCGACGGACCATCCCCACGCGGGTGGGGAGAACCGCGACGCTATGAACTACAACTACAAGGTCTTCGGACCACCCCCACGCGGGTGGGGAGAACCGGAGGCCGGCCGCGCGGATTGTCTCGACCCACGGACCATCCCCACGCGGGTGGGGAGAACCGTGTCGGCGGTGCTCTTGAGGTCAATGCGTACGGACCATCCCCACGCGGGTGGGGAGAACAGTTCCGAGGGAGCCCGGGGCGTCTATTCCAGCGGACCATCCCCACGCGGGTGGGGAGAACGGATCCCGGCGAGCGTAGCCGGCCGCGGGCTTCGGACCATCCCCACGCGGGTGGGGAGAACCTCGCCGAGCCCCGCGTTGTCGTCCCCGGCGACGGACCATCCCCACGCGGGTGGGGAGAACGGGAATGCGACGGAGAGCGAAGGGCTGGCGTACGGACCATCCCCACGCGGGTGGGGAGAACCCCACGGCGTTGCCGCCGCGATACGCGATGCCCGGACCATCCCCACGCGGGTGGGGAGAACTTCCTCGTTAACACCGATGGGTGGTATCTGTACGGACCATCCCCACGCGGGTGGGGAGAACCTGGAATGGCACATATTCAGCGAGATGGTAGGTCGGACCATCCCCACGCGGGTGGGGAGAACGTCGCCCCATCCTTGTAAGGGAGCATGAACATCGGACCATCCCCACGCTGGTGGGGAGAACGAGCCTGCCGCGCCTTAGACGGACCTTGGCCACGGACCATCCCCACGCTGGTGGGGAGAACGTTTCCGAGTCCCGAACCGCCCACTGACCGAACGGACCATCCCCACGCGGGTGGGGAAAACTCGTTGACGTTGTTGTCCTCGACGTAGTGCCACGGACCATCCCCACGCGGGTGGGGAGAACGCTGCGCCGCAAAGCACGGCGGGGCCGGGGTACGGACCATCCCCACGCGGGTGGGGAGAACACGCCGGAAATGTCGCCGGTGGCATCATAAGCCGGACCATCCCCACGCGGGTGGGGAGAACTTGTTGAGTCGCGCGAAGAAGTCGCCGGCCTGCGGACCATCCCCACGCGGGTGGGGAGAACTAGCGCGGATCGTTACGGTACACGCCGGCGAGTGGACCATCCCCACGCGGGTGGGGAGAACCGATGTCGATTGCGGATGCCATTGCGTGGTTGCGGACCATCCCCACGCTGGTGGGGAGAACATCACCACCGCCCTCGCTTCCGCAACGACCCTCGGACCATCCCCACGCGGGTGGGGAGAACATCGTCGCGTAGCCGGACACGTTGCCGTTCATCGGACCATCCCCACGCGGGTGGGGAAAACGTTCCGAGTGTCACTGGTGTCGCCGAATTCGACGGACCATCCCCACGCGGGTGGGGAGAACATCGTCCGGTTGTGCGCGAACCGCGTCGTGCGCGGACCATCCCCACGCGGGTGGGGAGAACACGCTGGTCACGATGCAGACCAACCGCCGCTACGGACCATCCCCACGCGGGTGAGGAGATGTTCGTGGATCGGTCGAGTGACGGCGCCGAGAGATCCTAGCTACGGGCTAAGGGTAGCGGAGGGTCGGCCCCGGTTCAGGGATTCGAGCGGTGGTTTCTCGAAGATCGCATAGCTCAGCTCGACGCTGGCGGCGCGGAGCCGCGGGGGTATGACCGGATCCAGCGTGGTGCGTGGCGTTCGCCGAGTGGATGGCCGTAACCGATTGGCGTGTCGTCCAGGCGCTCGGCGCCGGGGGTATCGGCAGTGGTCTCTACAACGCGGGCGAATGCCTCCTCATTTTCGGTGCCGATGTAGCCCGCCCGCCGCAGGAGTTCGGCCCAGCAAGCCGGCCGGTCGGCCGGGCCCGCTGCAAGGAGAGGCGAGGCAGGCAAGCAACTCTTCCGGCCGAACCAGACGCCCCAGCGGGGATCGGCGAGGGCGGTGGCGATCTCTCTGACAAGCTCGGCCGGGCCGTCGAGCAGCACGCCGAAGCGGGCATCGAGCAGGTAATGGCGATAGGTCTGCACGGTGGCGTCGTCGTCCACTTTGCCGCTGGCGCGGCGAATGCCGGTGACGGTGTGGTAGTCCTCCAATCGGATGATGGGCAGTTCGCGTCGGCGTCGGTCGTGCCGCGGTAGCGTGAATGTACTGACGCGCAGGGCTGCCAGCCGTGCCAGTTTGGCGGCTTCATCAGGACCATGTTTGTCGATGCCGAGCGCGGCAGCCACAATCCCGAGCACGCCGGAGCGGGTGGGGTGGAGGGCGGTGGTGCGGCGCTCGAAGCGCGAGGAGTGGCCCCACGACTGCAACGGCGCATCGAGCAGGAGCGCGAGGCAGGCGTCAGCAGACATGGCGGGTGAGGGCGGCGCAGAAGGCGGCGAGGTTGGTGTCGGGCAGGGCGACCTCGGTGTCGCATTTGAGCCCCCACGTTTCTTTGAGAGCGGTGTTGTGCGCCTCGAGCGCCTGACGGGACGCGGCGAGCAGGCCGTTGCGGGCGGCGACGGGTTGCTCGAACGCGTTGACGAGCTGCACAGGCTGGCCCTTCGACTTGAAGGTGCCGAGCACGTAGCCGGGAAGCGTGTGGGCGTTCATCGAGTTCTTGCGGGCGCCGGGCACGGCCATAAGCGCGGCACGGATGAAGGCGTCGACGATCTTGGTTCGCTCCTCCGGCGTGAGTTTGCCGAGGTGGGCGGCATCGGCGAGCAGGTCGAGGTTAAGCGCCGCATAGCGGTAGTAGACGGCGGAGGCGAATTCGAGGGTGCCCATCATGCCGGCACCGGCGTCGTCGCCGGCGGGTTTGCGGTCGTCGACTGCAGTGTAGAAATCGAGGTCGTTGTCGGCGCGGTGGGTTGAAAGCGCGTGACTGAACATCGCTGCGCCTTCGAGGGTGAGGGAGGGGAGACTGGCAACCATGCGGCCAAACAATGCGATGTCGGCACCGTCGAGGAGACCGGCCTTTTTGCAGGCCTTGTCGAGAGACTTCTCATACTCCTTCGTCTTCGGATCGCCGGCGACGATCGCCGCGACGTCGGCGGCGATGGCGTCGATTTCCGAAGGGGCAAGAAAAGTGAGGGTGCCAACCTTGGGCTCCTCGGCGGTGGCCTTGGGGTCGAGTTTGGCGAGGAGGTCGGCGATGTGCTTGGCGTGTTCCAACGCGACTGTGGCGTCGGCGACGCCGTGCGTTTGCAGGGCGGCCTGGAGCGGGCCCACGATGAGCTTGGTGCGTTCGCCGGCGAAGCGCTCGGGCAGCAACTCGGCGGCGTGTTCGCGGATGGCTCGTTTGAGCGACTGGCTGGAGAGGCGGGCGCGGTTGACACCGCCGAAAATGGCGGTCTTGGGGGCGCCGACATCGTCGCGATTGAGGCAGGAGACGGGGAACGACTGGAGGATATGGAGTTCGATGAGTTTCATGGTGTTTGGTGTCGAAAGGTTGGATTTGGGTGAAGGTTGGGTCAGTTGAGCGGAGCGAGGACGAGCAGGCCGAAGCCGAAGGCCTTGGCTGACCCGATGCCGGTGGCCGCTGCGCGGCGGAAGGCGGCCGGGTCGGTGACAAGGAGACGGCCACGGAACTCGAAGGCCGTGTGGGTGCCGTGGGTGTTGCCCTTCTCCTTGTGGAAAAACTCGCGGCCGCGCGGCACGGTTTGCGTGGCTTCCGCGTCGAACGTGAAGCCGGCAATCTGGCCCTTGCGTTCAAGCCAAGCGATCAGCTCCTCGCGGGAGCTGAGAGGCACGCGTCGCCCGTTCTTGGTGCGTTCGCCGGTGGCGTTGGAACGGATCTTCTTCGTCGGGTTGGCGAGGAGGCTGAACGCATAGGCCGGGTGGCTGAAGAAATCCTCGGGGATCGGTTTCGACGCAAAGGCGTCTCCTGGGCACCAGTCGGGACGGACTGGTGCGGTGTGGGAAAGCAGAAGAATGCGGTACGCCTCCTCCTTCTGGTCGATCCGCACGAGGAAGTCGCGACGGGCGCCGTCGCGACCGGGGAAGGCCTGCCAGAGGTGCTGGTGCCAGTCATAGGCGTCGCGGATGCGCAGCAGTCGCACCGCTTGTTCGTACGAGATATTCAGCTGCGCGAGATAGAGCGGTGCGGTGGCCGCGGGGGCGGTGTCGACTGGGGCCGCTGGGGGAAGGGTTGCAGAGTTCATGTTGTGGCGGTGTCGGCGGTGGAGGTGGCCGGCGCGGCTTCGTCTTCGCCGCTGCGCCAGAAGGAGCGGGCCCACTGGACGCGGATGTCGGTGGCGTACCAGCGCCAGTTCCAGAGATCGGCGAAGAGGCTTTCGTAGTTGATGCCGACACCTTTGGCCGCGGCGAGGCGCACCCAGGTGCGGAGCTGACCCGAGAGATCGGCCGCGGAGTCGGCGGCGAGCAAGCGGCGGAAGCGCCGCTCGTGGCTTTCGACGAGTTCGCCCCGTTTGTTGGGATCCATCGCGATAGTACGGCAGGTCTCGCCGAAGTTGCGCGCGGTGGACTCGACGGGGTGGGAGGCGAACAGCGCGGCGATGTCGACGTGGGTCGACTCGCCGGGTTGGCCGATGTCGCCGCCCAAGCGGGCGACGACCGGCCAGGCATCGACGACGGTGGCGGGACTGAGCCCGCGGCGGAGAGCGGCGAGCGCCCCGCGATCATGCTTCGCTGCGAGTGGGCGGAGCGCGCCGACGAAGCGGGCGGCGCGTTCCCTGGGTGTGAGCTGGCTCATGAATTCTTCCTCCGGGTTTTCTTGGTGGTCTGGTCGGCTGCCGGTGCGGCGTGAAGCAGGCGCAGGCCGGTGGCATAGGCTTGGAGCTGACGAGGTGTGCGTCGCGGGCAGTTGCGTTCGTAGGCGGCGCGCGCGGCATCGCGGACGGCGCGTCCCCAGGGCGAGGCGACGAACGCCTCCGTCGGAGTCTTTTCCCGTGCAGCCGTGAAGAGCGCATCGAGGCCCTGTTCGACGGTGGTCCAGAAATCCTGCCGGCCCTTGTCGTAGGCGGGAGGTTTGATCCTCAACGCGGTGGAATACGCACCGATTGCGTTCCTTAGGTTGGTGGCCGCGGTTTCGGCATGTGCCACGCCAGCTTCGTAGGCGGCTTGGCCGAACGGGTCGAACAACTCGGGTGGCGCCGAGTAGGTCGCTTCGATTACGTCTTCGATCTTGGCATTGGCGGCGGTGATGAAGGCGCCGGTCCAGATCGAGACTGTGTGATCGATCGAATTGAGTCCGAAGGCGAGCGGACCCGAGACGGCGTCGGACTTGGCTCGGCGTTTGACGGTGATGGCGTGGAGTTGCCGCCAGATGCTACGCCCGATGGATGCCGGCAACACACCTAGCTCGTCGTCTCGGAGAACGATGGTGGCGGTGGCTTCGCGGAAGGCGGGAAGGATCGGGTATTCGAGGCCAGTGCCCAGGATGATGGCGGTGCCGTTCTCGTGCAGGCGAATGGCGCGGCTCAACGGTAGGAGTCGTCCCAGATAGCTGAGGGTGGCGTTGCGAATCGCAGCCGTGTCCGTGGGTTTGTTGACGGGCATCTCCCAGACCGGCTTGCCCCAGCCATCGGCGATGGTGTCGGCGACGATCTGCTTCGTCAGGAGATTGCGGGCGACGGTCTCAAAGAGCGTTTCGCCGAGCAGAAGGGAATGGATCATGCTCGACGGTGCGCAGGGGGCGTGTTTGCAGGTTCTGGCCGTCTGTCGGGCATCCCAGGTCGCGACTCCGATGAGTCCGCACGGCGAAAAACATTGGAAGGTGAGCAGGTTCAGAGCGGCCCGGGCGGTCTGAAGCGACCGGGTCTCGCTCGCCGCGTTGTCGAAGACGGTCGAGGTGTTTCCTGTCGCGAGCGAGAGGTCGAGCTTGGTGGCCGGCGTGCCTTCGTCGTCTTTCTTTGCTGCGGAGAGATTGGCCAGTTGCAGGAACCGAGGTCCGTCGCCGAAGAGTTCGAAGGAGGCGCGCCAGCGGTCGAGGTAGGCGCGGACGCGGGGCTGGATGTCGTCGCGGCACTCTTCCCACTCGTCCTGATCCGCAGGGCCATCGAGGGCGGCCTGGGTGATGCAGAGGAGAAGGCGCATGAGGGCGATGCGCTCGTGCGGCTTGACCGCGAGATCGCGCAATTGGTGCGCCTCGGCGAAGAGCGCCTGCAGGCTGAACAGGTGCCGGGTGCCATCGGCCCGAAGGGCGGGTATCCAGGGTTCAGTAGTCAAATTCATCGTCGTCGTACTCATGGCGGTTGGGTTGCCGAGTTGGGGTGTGGGGATTGGAAAAGAGGCCGAAGTCGGGGTGGTAGCTGGCGGAGGAGGGTTCGTTGCCGAAACGGAGTCGGCCGTCCTCGGCGACCAACGCCAACACCGCGTTGTGGGCGTGCAGGCCGAGCCAGCGCGGGCGTGGGGCTTCGGGTGGGATCCACCAACGAGGCGCGCGGACGATCCAGGGGTGGACGAACCGGGCGACATCCATGGACCATTGGAAACCGGAGACGATTCGCGTGGTGCCGTCTAGCGCGGTGAGTCGGGTGGTTCCATCGGGTTGAAGCTCCGTACCGGCCAGCAGGAGCGTGTCGATCGTGGGGGCCCCGGCGCGTCGGGTGAGGGCTTCCGGAGCATCGTCCTCCGCGGCGGGCCGGCCTAGAACCCGCATGGCAGCGGCGGCGTTGAGGGCGAGCTGCTGTTTCTCCCGTTCCAACTCTTCGTGGAGTTGCAGCCAAGAGGCAGGCTCGTCGGCCCGGGGCTCGGCATAGGTCGCTTCGAGGATCGGGCGGATGTCGGTTGGCAGGACGATCTGGGCGCGACCGAAAAAAACTGCGGCGGAGCGGAGCAGAACCCATGGAGCGTAAACCCGGCCGGAGCGGCCCAGCTGACGTTTCAATTGTTTGGGCTCAATTGCAGACACCTCGGGATGCCGAACCCAGAACTCAGGCTGCGGCGCGGCGCGGCGCCCTCTCGGGTGGCGCCACAGGCGCCCGAGGCGCTGGAGCAACATGTCGCTCGGCGCGAGGTCCGAGACAATGAAGTCCAGATCGATGTCGACGCTTTGCTCCACAACCTGCGTGGCGATGAGAATGCTTCCAGGACCGCCCGGCAGGCGGTTTCTTCCGAGGCGGTCGAGCCAGCGCGACTCCAATTCTTGGCGTCGGTGCAGCGGGAAACGGCTGTGCAGGAGGCCGAGGGCAACCCGGTCCTCGGGTGTGGCGGTGACGGGTGTTTCGCCACGAACCCGGCGGAACGCCTCCTGCGCCTCGACGACAGTATTGCGGATCCAGAGCACGTGCTGCCCTTGTTCAGCGCGTACCACCAGTTCGGCGATGGTTGCCTCTTCGGAGATCGTTGCTGTCCGAAGGACTACGCGTGTTTCGTTGCCGCTCGGGAGGGTTACGTGTTGGACGGCGGAGGTACCGCGCGTGATGGAAACGAGCGGGTAGGCATCGGAAGCGACGGGTTCTTCCGCGCCGACGGCGCCCAGGAGTTCGCGGCGGCGTGAAGCGGTAAGCGTGGCGCTAAGGACGATCACGGTGCATCCGAGTAGACGGAGTTCGCGGACCAGCGCAGTGACGAGTGAACCGGTGTAGACGTCGTAGGCGTGAACCTCGTCGAGGACTACCACCTTGCCGGCGAGTGCGAAGCGGCGGACGAAAAAATGCTTCACCGCGACCATGCCCAACAGTGCCTGATCGATTGTTCCGACCCCGTACGGGGCAAGCAGTGCTTGTTTCGCAGAGGCGAACCACGAGCGCGCCTCGGCCGCGGTGGCATACGGGTTCTCGTCAGCGGAGATCACTCCTCCGGTGTACGAAGGTTCGAGTTTGAGATCGGCGGTGAGCTCCAGCCATGAGGTTCCGTGGGCAAGCCGTAGGTGAGCGGCGTCGGACAGGGTCTGCCGGAGGAACTCGGCGACGCGCAGGTGAATTCGGTTGCTGGTTACTTGGGTGGGTAAGGCGAAATAGATCCCGTGGTGCTGCCCCGATGTGATCAGCGAATGGGCGAGAGATAGTGCGGCCTCGGTCTTCCCTCGCCCCATCGGTGCTTCGATGATGACTAGTGCGGGGGTGTCGACGCTGGCTACAACGGCAGCTTGCAGCGGATTCGGTGGGAAGAGGAAGATTTCATCGAAGGGGCGGGGCACGAGTCCGCCGCCGGGCCAGCCAATCTGATGGAGCGCGCGGGCGGCGCTGATGCGCGTCTCTGCCGGGGTACCGTGCTGTGCCGGTGAGAAGAATGCCTCGTTCGAGCCGATCCAGTCCGCAACCGTCACGAGACCGGCGAGCAGCCAGAGCGCGGGATCGTCGCGCCCATCGGCGAGCGGAGCGGGGCCGTGGGCCGGTGGTGGGCCGAAGATCGCGACCAGTTCCGCGGTAACGCGGTCGCGGTGCGCAGCGGCCCATTCAGCGAGCGCTTCACGTGGGGCCTGGATCGTGCGGCCCTTGGGCCGTCCGTGATGGGCTCCGATGGCGACAGCCCAGCCGTGGGATCGGGTTTTTCTAAGCAGCTCCTGAAGATGGTACTGACCGACGAGCGAGTGGTCGGAGCACGAGTAGGCCACGTTACTGCGTGTGTCGGCGTCGAACGACTGTGCCGCAAGCCACGCGGGGCACTTGGCTTGGAATCCGAGCGAGATCTTCCCGATATCATGGAGGGCTGCCAAGACGCGTGATCCGCCAGGTAGCATGGCTGCGGCGGCGGGAGGCAACCGAGTGATGATGGCCTCGAAGACGGTGCCGACATTCAGACAATGGCCGAAGACCGAGATCCCCGGCTCATCCGCGCCGTTTGCGTGGCGGATGGTCTTGGCCCAGAAAAGGGGAAGGGCATCATGAGTATTCTCGTTCATGCGCGTGCGACTCGGTTATCGCGCACAAAGGTAACGGAGGGGGTCGGACAATAATGGGGGTACACCTGCACAGGTCTGCGTTTGTAGTTCCCAGGAGAGCGATGAAGGGCGGGCACGGCTCGCGGGCAGGGCGCGCACCCTTGTGCGACGCCGGACCCGAGTCCGAAGATGATGGATCCACCCGGTTGTGCTACCTAAAAACCGATACGCGGTATCATCTTTTGTTCAGAGGGGCCGATTCCCTGTCCCTCAATCGACCCAAGGACTCGACGTTTAGGGCCCCATCTGGGGCTACCGCCACGGGCGACGGCCCGAAAACCCCAAATGTAGGTCAGAAGTAGGCCAGACGCCTTTTCGGGCGTCGGCTCGCTGCTCCCTAACTCTTTGATTGTAAAGTGGTGCCAGAGGGCGGGATTGAACCGCCGACCAAGGGCTTATGAGTCCCCTGCTCTACCACTGAGCTACTCTGGCGAAAACGGAGCGGTTGGTTTGTCGGGCGCCGGAGCGCTTGCCAACAAAAAACTCCGGGGCCGAACCGGCGAGCGGCGGCCGGGCGCTCGGCACCGCGACCCGCGGCGGCCGGGCGCGGCTCAGAAACCGGGGAAGGGGGCGGCGCGCTGGCAGAGTTGGAGGGCCACGCCCCAGGGGTCGCGGAGCATGACGAGCACGGAGCCGTCGGGCAGGGTGTCCTCGGTGAGCAGCGTGGCGCCGGCGGCGACGAGGCGGGCGCGCAGCGCCGGGGCGTCGGAGCTGAAGACGGCGAAATGGAAGGTGAGCGGCGCCTGCGCGGCGTAGTTGGGAACCGGAGCCGCGGGGTTGTGGTAGAGCTCGACGCACACGCGCCCGGTGTCGTCGCCGAGGAAGTGGGCGAGCGAGCCGGTGTCGCTGGCGCGCAGGACGACGAAGCCGACGTGGGCGACATACCACGTCGCCATGGCGCGCGGGTCCGGGACGTTGAGGGCGAAGTGCTCGAATTTCATGGGGAGAGTCAGCTGGCGGGTTCGTTTTCGCGGAGGCGCTCCAGCAGGCGGCGGATCTGGCGGGTCTGATAGGGCGAGAGGTCGGGCTTCGCCGCAAGCTCCTCGAGGGCGGCGATGGCGCCCGCAGAGTCGCCGGCGTCGGCCGTGCGCTCGGCGGCCTGGAACGCCGCTTGGAAGCGGAGGTCGCCCAATCGTTTCTCCCATTGGCGACGTTGTTCGATCTGGAGGGGTTCCTTCAATACCGCCTCGCAGAGTGCGGTGGCGTCGACGAATTTGCCGTCCTTGGCGAGCGCATCGATCTGCTGGCCGATCGGTTCGATCTTCCAGGTGGTGCGGAGCCGTTCGATCTCGATCCTTTGGGTGTCGCCCAGCGCATCGGGCTGGGCGAGGGCCATGCCGAGGAATCGTTGGGCTTCCGCCGCGTTGCCCGCCTTGTGCTGGAGATGGGCGAGGCCGACGAGCAGTTCGACGGCGTCGGGATAGAGGCGCAGCCCGGCGACGAGCAGTCGGGCGTCGCCGACGGTGGCCTCGGGCAGGAGGCGGGCGATCTGGGCCAGGTTGACGTAGGCGGTGCGCAGTTTGGGCTGGAGGGCGAGCGCCTGGCCGAGGTGGTCGGCGATTTCGCGCGCAACGGTGTCGAGCGTGCCACGGCGCTGGTGGAGGCGCCAGAGTTTGGAGGCGACGAGCAGGCGCATCGCAGCGTCGCGCGAGCCGAGATCGAGGGCGCGTTGGGCGGCGGTGGCGGCCCCCTCTGCGTCGTCGAGTTGGTGGCGGAGGGAGGCGTCGACCTCGTGCGGCGCGGGGGAATCGGGGGCGAGCACGAGCGCATTGTCGAGATGGGTGCGGGCACGTTCAAGCTGACCGGAGGCGAGGGCGACCCGGGCGAGCGCGACCGCGACGACGGCCTCCGGCGCGGGCTGGAACGGCGCGTCGATTTTCGCCTCGGGAGGGAACGGCAGTTTGGTGAGGCCGAAGCCGCCGCGTTGGAAGTAGCGCTCGAGCTCGGTTTCGACGACAGCGGGGTCCTTGCCGAAGGCGGCCTCGAACGCCGCAAGAGGGCCGGCGCCCTTGGATTGGGCGGTGAAGAACCGGTTGAGGGTCTCGTAGCCGGCGGCGCGATCGGCGAAGAGCAGGCGATGGACGAACAGCCACGACTGCGCGTAGTAGACGGCATTGCGGTTGTTGTCGGTGTAGAGGGGGCTGGTGCTCTTGACGTAGAGGAGTTGGTGGAAGGGCAACCACTTCTCGCGCTTCAAGGTGGCGGCGTGGTAGGCGATCGGGCGGCCGAGGATCCCATGGTCTTTTTTCGCCTCGAACGACGAGAACACCTCGGCGAAGCCCTCGTTGAGCCAGAGGGGCAGCTGGGTCGGCGTGGCGGAGACGAGCCAGTGCGTGGCCTCGTGCAGGACGGTGCGGCGGGTGTCGTCGTCGGAGAAACCGTTGGCGAGGCCGATCACCCCCCAGGTTTCGCGCTGGCCGAAGAAGCCGGCGACCTCGCGTTTCCGCCCCTTGGCGTCGAGCGGGTAGTAGGGTTTGAACGTGCCGGAGTCGGCGAAAAGCACGACGGTGACCGGCGGGAGGAGCCGGTCGTCGATCGTGAGCACGCCGCGCAGGGCGCTGTTGAACTGTTCGAACTGCGTAGCCCACGCGCGGGTCTCACTTTCGGAGAGCTGCGAAACGATCAGGCAATGCGGGGCCTGGAGCGTGCTCCATTTCGGCGCGGCCGTAGTGCCGAGAGTGGCGCAGCAGAACAGACCGACGAGGAACGACTTGAGGACGGAGGAAGGGGCCATCGGGGGTTGGGGCTTGTGCGCCATGGTCGCGGGCGCTCTGGATACGAGCGAGCGAATTCATGGCGCCGGGCCGTTTGCGTCGGAGGCGTGCCCCGGTAGCGTTGCGCGCCATGCTGGTGGCTGTGCTCGAAGACCAAACTCTGATGCGGGAGTACCTCGGGCGGTTGCTCGAGCATGAGGTCGGCGCGACCTCCGTGATCGGCATTGGCTCGATGGCCGAGCTGCGGCGCCGCGAAGGCGAGCTGTGCGGCGCGCGGCTGGTGCTCTTCGATCTGGATCTCGGCGATGGCTCGACGGTGGAATGGGCGATCGCCTGGACCGAGCGGGAGCCGAACACGCGGATGGTGGCGCTGAGCTCGGTGCTCGGGGCGTTCCCGTTCAAGCAGCTGCAGGCGGCGGGCATCAGCCTGCTGCACAAGAACGACACGCAGAGCGAGCTGGTGCTGGCGCTGCGGCTGGCGCTCGGGGGCGGCAGCGTGGTGTCGCGCAACGTGCAGGAGCTGCTCTCGGCCTGTCGCCGCGACCCGGTGGCGCCGATCAAGCTGCTCGGGCCGAAGGAGCTGCGTGTGCTGGCGCTCTTGGGACAGCGGCTGCGCAATGACGAGGTGGCGGAGATCCTCGGCTGCTCGGTGGCCACGGTGGCCGACCACCGCAAGCACATCATGGCGAAGCTCGACTGCCACCATGTCGAGGAGCTGATCGACTACGCGATCCGCCACGGTGTCGTGCACGCCGTGACCCCGCCGGCCCCGACGGTGACCACGGCGGCGGCGGTACGGAGCGGGTGGTGACCGGTCCGACGGTGGACGGTGGTCGGTGGACGGTTGCCGGTGGACGGTGAGTGGTGGACGGTGGTCGGTGAGCGCCCGCCTGGCGACGCCCGTCCGCGGTCCGGCTCAGCCGCCTCGATGCAGACGAGGAGCGAGGGACGAGGGCCGAACCGTCGGAGGCACAATTCGAGCCGCTCGGCCGTTCCGGTTTCTCCTTGGTGATCGGGCTCTCGTCGCTCGCCTGTCGACGCTCGACGGTCTGATCACGGCTCAGAGATCGAAATTTTCGCCGAGGTAGAACTCGCGGGCCTTCGGGTCGTTGATCAGGAATTCGCCCGAGCCCTCGGTGAGCACGCGGCCCTGGTGGATCAGATACGCGCGGTCGACGATGCGCAGGGTCTCGCGCACGTTGTGGTCGGTGATGAGGATGCCGATGCCGCGTTTGCGCAGCTCGAGGACGATCTTCTGCACGTCGGCCACGGAGATCGGGTCGACGCCGCTGAACGGCTCGTCCATGAGCAGAAATTTCGGGCGGGTGACGAGGGCGCGGGCGATCTCGAGGCGGCGGCGTTCGCCGCCGGAGAGGGTGTAGGCGCGTTGCTTGGCGAGGTGCCAGAGGCCGAGCTCGTCGAGGTGCTCCTTGGTGCGGGCGGCGTGGAGGCGGCGGGGCAGGTCGAGCGTCTCGACGATGGCGCGCACGTTCTCCTCAACGGTGAGGGTGCGGAAGATCGAGGGCTCCTGCGGGAGGTAGCCCAGACCGTTGCGGGCGCGC
The DNA here is from genome assembly GCA_023269585.1 of Opitutaceae bacterium. GTDB lineage: Bacteria > Verrucomicrobiota > Verrucomicrobiia > Opitutales > Opitutaceae > CAJCBL01. Next base: position 10,880 of record JAHFTC010000066.1, on the reverse strand, counting down.
TGGTGCATCCGCAGTTTGGTGATGGGCCGGTCGTCGAGCAGGACCTGGCCGCGGGTGGCGGGCACGAGGCCGACGATCATGTAGAAGGTCGTGGTTTTGCCCGCGCCGTTGGGGCCGAGCAGGCCGACGATCTCGCCGGCGGCGACACGGATGTTCACGCCGCCGACGACGGTGCGCTGGCCGTAGGTCTTCACCAGTTCGCGGGTGGAGATGACGGCGCGGGCGGGCGCGGCGGCCGGGGCGGCGGCGGTGGGTTTCGCCGTTAGGGGCGACGGTGCAGGCGTGGTTGTTTTCGCCGGCACGGAGGCCGGCGCCACCGGGGTCGGCGCTGGCGCGGGCGCAGCGGTGGCCACGGGTTGAGAGTTGGCGGGCGCTGACGTGGCGCGAGGCTCCGTGCCGGCGGTCGCGGGCGGGGACGCCGGTGCCACGGGTTGGGCGCTGGAGGGCGTGCTGGACGGGGCCGGCTTGTCGGGCGACGGCGGAGGTTGGGGGGCGGGCGTGCTCACGGTTATTTGCCGGCGGGCGTCGTGGGCTGGGCGGTGGGCGCCGCCGCGGGTTTTGCGGCCGGAGCGGGTTGGGCCGCGGGCAGGTTCAATTGGAGCGCGGGCGGGGAATTCGCGGGCGCGGCGGCGGGCGCCGCGGCGGCGGGAGCGGGCGCGTTCTTCGGGAAGCCGAGGTCCTTCAGCGGCGGGAGGGTGATGCGGGGGCGGGTGACAACGGCGCGGCGCTGGTCGCGGAAGAGCGTGATGGTTTCGCCGACGACGGTGCTGCCGCCGTCGCGCACCATCGGATCCAGGGTGAGGATGATTTTCTCCTCGCCGGGGAGCACTTCGGCGCGGCCGCAGGTGGCGATGCGTTCGCCCTGCTCGATGCGGACGCGGCCGGTGGCGAGCATGCTCTTGAATTTGCCGACCTGGCCGAGGGAGGTCTTGTCCTTGTCGCCAAGGATGTCCTTGCGGTCGCGGAGCGTGATGGCTTCGAGGCGGTCGCAGGTGAGGGTGATGTTGTTGCCCGTCACGATCACGAGGCCGGTGAAGAGGAAGGTGCTCTCGTCATCGGTGCTCTGCATGTCGAGCGTCTGGCTGTTGATCGTGGTGGGCGTGGTCGGCGCGGGTTCGTCGGCGCGGGCGGGCGCGACCAGCAGCAGAGCGAGCACGAAGGGAAGGGCGGAGCGTTTCATTTCAGAATGTCGAGGAGCGGTGCCTGGAAGACGACGCGGGCATCTTCGCGGAGGGAGATTTTGCGGGCGCGTTCGTCGCAGCGCCACTGTTTGCCGGAAAGCGAGTAACCGGGGCCTTGCACGTCGATGAGATCGTCGCCCGTGGCGATGCGGGTCTTGGTCTGCAGCGTGGCGGTGGGGCCGGCAACCTTCAGGGCGAGCGTGCCCTTGCGGTTGAACAGGGTGAGGGTGAAATCGCGCAGATCGAGCTCGAGCTGTTCGGTGCCGCGGTAGATCGCGGTGCGGCCGCGCAGATCGGAGGTCTTCTGCCCCGTCTCGTCGTCGAAGAGGGAGAGGCGAAAATCGAGGATCGGCGAATCCGCGAGGGACGGTGGCGCGGCGCGGGTCGCGCCGCCCAAGGTCAGCGCGACGACGGCCCCCAGGGCGAGGGCGCGGCGGCGGAGGCGGGAGGCGGGGGCGAGCATGGCGGCGGAGACTGTGGGCGGTGAACGGTGGCCGGTGAGCGGTGGACAGTCGACAGTGGACGGAGGATAGGCGGTGGGTGTGCGCGGGCGCGGAACGTTCAGGTACGGCGGTGGGCGAGAATGTGTTCGCAGATTTCGCGTACGGCACCGGCGCCGGCGGCGCGGGCGGGCACGTAGTCGGCGGCGGCGAGCGCGGCGGGCATGGAGGTGGCCGGGGCCACGCCGATGCCGGCCCAGGAGATCGCGGGAGTGTCGATGTCGTCGTCGCCCATGTAGCAGATGCTCTCGGGTGAGAGCGCGAGGCGGGCGGCGAGTTCCTGCAACGCGACGACCTTGTCGGTGCGGCCTTGGACGAGGTGGGGCACCTTGAGCTCCGCGGCGCGGCGGGTGGTGGCGCCGGATTCGCGGCCGGAGATCCAGGCGACGGCGACACCGGCCTGGCGCAGGCGGGCGAGCCCCATGCCGTCGAGCACGGAGAAACGTTTCATCTCGGCGCCGTCGGAGGAGATGTAGATGGAGCCGTCGGTGAGGACGCCGTCGACATCCATGGCGAAGAGCCGGATGGCGGCCCAGCGGGCGGCGGCGGGGGTGGCGCGGCCCTTGGAGCTGAAGCGGAAGAGGGAGGGGGCGGACGCCATGAGTGGGCCGAGTCAAACGGGGAAACGGCGCAGCGGAATCAGAAAATGGGCGCCGGTTGCGTCCGCGGGGTCGGCGCGGGCGGCGGGCCGAGCGCGAAAGGGCGGTTCGTGGGACGACCAAGCGCCGGCGGCGCGGGGCCGCATCATGTCAACCAATAGTTGACGTGATGCGGGCTGGCGAAGGCCGCGGGGCGCGCATGCCGGGATGCGGGCGCTTCGCGGCCGGGGCGGTGCCGGCCGGCGTGGTTCTCAACGGCCGGCCGTGTTTTTGCGGGCCGGCCGTCTTGCCGTGAAAATTCCGGTTGCGGCGCGGTGCCCCGAATTTCTAAGGTCGACCGTTTATCTCCTTGATGCACACGCACGGCCCCAAGCGCATCTATTCTCCGCAAGCCCTCGAATGGTGGTTTGAACGGCTCGCCGAGGAGTGGGAGACGCATTTTGCCTCCGGCGCGCTGGAGTTGGGTCGGGAAATCTACCGCAGCAGTGAGATCCGGGAGATCGAATTGGGGGCGGGCGACGCCATCATTCATCGCCGCGTTGAGAAGAAGGAGGACTACACCGTGATCGAGTGGACCGACGGGAAACCGGCGGTGCGGTCCTCGTCGACGGACGAGACGGTGGCGCAAGCGATCGCCGTGGCCGGACTGTACGAGATCGAGGAGCTGGTGGCGGAGGAAATCCCGGCGTTGCCGTCGTCCACCCCGAAGGCGGTGGTGGCAGCGGAGGCGAAGCCGGCCCCTGCCAAGGGCGGCCCGCCCCGGAACACGCCCGCCGCGGAGGCCAAGCCGAAGGCGGACAAACCCGAGGGCGCCGGGGAGCCGGGCCACGAGTTCCTGCTGTATTTCCGCCCGGTGGAGAAGGGGCTCTCGTGCGTGGCCTATTGGGTCGAGGCCGACGGCAAGCGGGTGCCCGCCTACGGTGCCGGAAGCGCCAATACGCTGCATCTCAGCGCCGCCGATCGCGCCAAGGCGATCGGGCTCGCGACCTACGCCCGGAAGGCGCACTTCCATTTCCACCCCGACCAGCACGCCTACGTGCTCGAACTGGTGCGGGAGATCCCGGAGTTCCTGCGCAATGTCCTGCCGCAGTGGCGCAAACATTTCTCGGTCGAGATCGACCCGGCGGTGAAGAGCCTGCAGGAGGGCGTGCGGTCGATCGACATCGAGGCGCAGGCCGTGCGCAGCCGCGGCGGCGCGGGCATCGATCTGCGGTGGGTCTTCCGCACCGGCGAACGGCTGCTCACGGCCGAGGAGGTCGCCGAGGTGACCAAACACGCCGGCCAGCAGGTGCTGTTGCCCGGCGTTGGCATCGTCGCACTGGCCGCCGAGAAATGGGAGGGAGTGCAGGCGTGGAGACGCATGGCCGCCGACCTCCACGGCGCCTCCGTGCCGCCGTACCTGGTCTTCTCGCTCTTCAACGAGGCGCGCTGGAAGGTCACCCTCACCGCCGAGCTGGAGGCGTGGAAACAGCGCGTGCTCGGCCAGGGCGGAGCGCCGGCGGCGGTGCTCCCGGAGTTTCTCCGCCAGTATCAGCAGCGCGGTGTCGAGTGGATGCACCACCTCGCGGAGACGGACTGCCACGGTCTGCTCGCCGACGAGATGGGCCTCGGCAAGACCGTGCAGGTGTTGTCGCTGTTCGTCGCGCGGCCGCTGGCGGGACTGCGGCACATCGTCGTGTGCCCGGCCAGCGTCGTGCCCGTGTGGCGCGAGGAGGCGGCACGGTTCTTTCCGCAGCTCAAGGTGGAGATCCTGAAGGGCGGCCACGACTTCGGCACGACCCCGGAGCCCGTGCTTTGGCTGGCGAGCTACGCGCAGCTGCGCAAGCACCGCGACCAGCTCGCGCAGGTGGAATTCGGTTACGCGATCCTCGACGAGGGGCAGTTCATCAAGAACCCCGACGCGAAGGTCACGCACGCCTGCCAGGCGATCCGGGCCCGGCACCGGTTCGTGCTCAGCGGCACGCCGCTGGAGAACCGCCAGCTCGACCTCTGGTCGATCTTCCGCTTCCTGCTGCCGGGCCTGCTCGGCACGCGCGCCGGCTTCGAGGCCGCGATCCTGCGCGACCGCGACGGCACGGTGGAACGGCTGCGGGTGCAGATCGCGCCGTTCGTGCTGCGCCGCACGAAGGACGAGGTCGCGAAGGAGCTGCCGGCCAAGGTCGTGATGGACCTGCGCTGCCCGCTGACCGACGCCCAGCGTCTGGAGTATGCGAAGATTTGCGACGAGGGCCTGCGCCGCCTCGGCAGCGACCTGGGTTCGGCGATGCGCGAGAAGTCGTTCAGCCTCTTTGCGCTGCTCACGCGCCTGCGCCAGGCGTGCTGCGACCCGGACCTGTTGCCGTGGGTGAAGGCCGGCACCGAGCAGAGCGGCAAGCTGAACGTGCTCGTGGCCAAGCTGGCGGAGGTGCTCGCCGGCGGCCACAAGGTGGTGATCTTCTCGCAGTTCGTGATGTTCCTCGACCGCGTGCGCGAGGTGCTCGCCGCGCAGTTCCCGGAGGTGGCCCGCTACGAGCTCACCGGCGGCACGATCGACCGGCAGAAGCCCGTGCAGCAGTTCCAGAACGCGCCGGGCCGAGCGATCATGCTCGTGAGCCTGAAGGCCGCCGGCACCGGCATCACGCTGCACGCCGCCGACTACGTCTTCCTCCTCGACCCGTGGTGGAACCCCGCGGTGGAGGACCAGGCGATCGACCGCGTGCACCGCCTCGGCCAGACGAATCCGGTTTTTGTTTACCGCCTGATGACGGCCGGCACGATCGAGGAGCGCATCCAGGCGCTGAAGGCGGAGAAGAAGGCGATGTTCGACCAGATCGTGGGCAAGTTCCGCACGGAGTTCGACCTCTCCCAGCACTTCGCCTCGCTCGACAGCCTGATCAAACTTGCCGCCGCCGCGCCCGAGGCCGAGACCGAGGCCGAGCTGGGCGAAGGGTGACCGGTGAGACGGTGGACGGTAGACGGGGGAAGATTGCGGAATGCGGATTTCGGATTGCGGAATGGCCAGCGGGTCTTCGCGGCACGGCGACGGGTTGCGGGTGGAAGAGGGGCGTAGGTCCTCGGCGGCGCGGATCCAGCGCGACCGATCGGGGACCGGTCCTGCATGCGGCCTGCGCGCGGCGGCTTTTCCCGGGCCCCGGGGGAATGTGCCACCGAGGTTTTGCTACAAACGTGCCACGGAATTGTGACGACCGCATGCTTGTCGCGCCGCGGGCAAAGTGCACTCTCGGGCGCGTCCGCGGTGCCGCGGGCATCGGCCCCAACCCGCCGATGCGCGGCGCCCGTGGCAAACCCTGCAAGGATATCCCATGTTAGCCATGATTCTGATCGGCCTCGTCTTCGGTGTGGGCTTGGCCGCGATCATCACGCTGCTCTTCGGCGTGTACACCATCGGGCCCACCGAGCGCGGCGTCCTCACCACCTTCGGACGCGTGCAGCGCCTGGCCGGCATCACCGCCGACGACCCGCAACTCGGTTCCCTCCTCAGCGACGAGGAGAAGGAACGCTACAACTACCCGAACATCCGCGTGGTCCCGCCCGGCGGCCCGTACTTCAAGTGGCCGTGGCAGAAGCTCTTCAAGGTCGGCATGACGATCCAGACGACCGACATCACCTGGGACCCGGACATCCGCCAGGAGCACATCGAGGCGGTGACGAAGGATAACCTCACCGTCGCCATCACGGGCCAGCTGCGGTGGCGGCCCTGCGAGCGCAACCTCTACGCCTACCTCTTTGGCGTCGCCAATCCGGCAGCACACGTCGTCGGCTACTTCATCTCCGTGCTGCGCGACCGCATCGCGACCTTCCAGGGGGAGCAGCACGAGGGCGCGGTCGAGGGCGTCTCGATCAACGACCTCCGGAAGAACCTCTCCAGCATCAACCGCTACATGGAGGAGGCCTGCCGCAAGACCGCCGCGCGCTACGGCGTGGAGCTCGATGCCGCGCTCATCACGACCATCGACCCGCCGAGCGATGTCGACGAGGCGCTCGCCTCGATCAACACCACGCAGAACCAGGTGGCCGCGGCGATCAGCCAGTCGAAGGCCGACGCCGACCAGAAGCTCAAGATGGCCGAGCAGGCCGTGCAGATCGCGCAGAACCGCGCCGCCGCCGAGGCCGCGCCGCTCACCGAACTCGGTCGCACGCTCGCCGCGATGCACGCCTCGGGCGGCCAGGCCGCGCTCGACGCCTACCTCCGCAACGCCGGCCTCCCGCTCCGGGAGAAGGCCGCGCAAACCGTCGTCAACCTCTGACCCGTTTCCCGCCATGCCTTTCCTCATCACCATCGTCGCCGCGTTCGTGGCCACCTTCATCGCCACGCCGATCCTGCTCGCGCTCGGCCGCGCGTTCCAGCTCTGGCGCGTGCTGCCGGAGCGCACCGTGCTCGTGTACACGCTGTTCGGCAAAGTCATCGGGCAGGTCGGGGAGCCCGGCCTGTTCTTCCCCATCGCCGTCTTCGGGCCGCGCGCGCTGCTCCTGCCGTTCTTCGGCAAGGCGTACCCGGTGCGCACGCACATCTTCCAGTCCTACCTGCGCAACCAGCTCGTGAATTCCGAGGAGGGTGCGCCGATGGGCGTGGGCATCTGGTTCGAGGGCTTCGTGCGCGATCCCGAGGCGTTCCTGTTCCAGAACGCGGACCCGCTCGGCTCGCTCCAGGCCAACGTCGCCACCGCGGTGGTGAAACAGCTCTCCAACCTCAAGCTCGAGGTGCTCCTGGAAAATCGCGACGCGCTCTCGCGCAAGGTGCGCGAGGAGGTCACGCCGACTTCCGTGAAGTGGGGTTTCCATCTCGGCTCGACGTACATCCGCAAGGTCGCCTTCCGCGACCGCGGCATGATCGGCGAGATCCAGCGCAAAGTCGTCAACCGCCTGCGCCAGGTCACCGCCGCGATGAAGCAGGCCGGCGAGAACGAGGTCGCGCTCATCCACTCCTCGGCCGACATGAAGGCCGCACAGCGCCTCGGCGAGGCGCAGGCCGTGCGCCCGCAGGTCGTGGGCCGCGCGCTGGCGGAGATCGGCCGCCAGCCCGAGGTGGCCGAGGCGCTCTTCAAGCTCCTTGACCTCCAGGCCACGCTGCGCAGCTCCGGCAAGGTGATCGTCGCCTCCGGCGGCTCCGCTGGGCTGCTGCTCAACAGCTGAACTGTAGCCGGGGGCGCTGACCCCGGTCTGGGAAACTCCCTTCGGCCCGGCCGCTTCGAGCGGCCGGGCCTTTTTGTCGGCGGCGGCTAGGCGCCGTTCCGTTGTAGCGCATTCGCTGCTGAGACAGCGCACGATTGGTGTGTGTTCTCCCGGGGTAGGGCCGGCGCTCCGCGCCGGCCGCGGACGCCGACGGAGCGGCGTCCCTACCGTGGCGAGGCCGATTGCCTTGTGAGGATTCGGGAGGCGGCGATGCTCGGCGGAAAGACTCGAACAGCCGGGACCTTTCACCGAGAACTTTGGCACCAACCCGCATGAACCCCGGTGAACCGATCCACGCTGAATGTGCGCACTCCGCCGAGGTTGGTGCAGGGGCCGCGCACGCACCGGAGCGTGTTGGTTGGCGCTGGATCGCGTTGCTCGGATCCGGGCATTTCGCGGTCGAGCTGGGCTGCAGCTACGTGCTCAACCGCACGCTCGACGCCGCCGATCTCGGCGCCGGCGCGGTGCTGCTCTACAATGCCGTGGCTTTCTGGGGACAGGTGCCGCTGGGCTGGGCGGCCGATCGCTGGAGCGGGGCCCGGCCGCTGGCGCAGCTGGGCGCGGCGTTGCTGTTGGCTGGGCTGCTGACGCTCGGGGTGGATGCGCCGTGGGCGACGGTGGCGCTGATCGCGCTGGGCAATGGCTGTTACCACATCGGTGGCGGTGTGCTTTCGATTCGGCTCAGTCGTGTTCGGGTCGGCGGTCTCGGGTTGTTCGTCGGCCCGGGCGCGCTTGGGCTCACGTTGGGCGTCGGTCTCGCGCGCATGGACTTTGCGGCGACGCCGTGGTTGCTCGGCGGGCTCGCGGCGGCGCTGGTGTGGCCGGTGTGGCGGCTGGGCGGGCGTAGGGCGTTCCTTCAGGACGACCCGGCGGAGTCGGGATGGCTCCCGGACCGGGGGCGAGCGCAGGGCCGGACGGGTCGTGCTGAAGCAGCGACCTACGCGCAGGCGGATGGCGGTTCCCAACGGACGGTGCTGATCGTTGCGCTCGTGCTGGCGTGCATCGCGATCCGGTCGTTTGTGGGCACGGGCCTCTCGTTCGCGTGGGGCGGGAGCGCGGTCGCCGCACTCGGGATCGCCGCGGCGCTGGCGCTCGGAAAGATCGGTGGTGGTTTTCTCGCGGACCGCGTGGGCTGGCTAAAGGCCACCATCGCGGTGCTCGCGCTCTCGGTGCCGGCGTTGTGGTTCGGGCAGACGTCGATGCCGGCGGGCCTGCTCGGCGTGGCGCTGTTCCAGGCGCCGATGGCGGTGACGCTCGGTGCGCTGGTGTGGGCGTTGCCGGGGCGGCCGGGGCTGGCGTTCGGACTGGCCTCGGCGTTCGTCTACGTCGGCGGGTTGCCGCTGCTCGCTGGGCAGATTCGCTGGCTGCACTCCTTCACCGGCCTGAGCGGCCTCTCGCTCGTGGCGATGGTGATGCTCGCGGCGGGGCTGCGGTGGAGATCCTGAGGCCTATTTCTTCCGCTTGATGGCAGAGAGCGGGATCGCGATCAGGAGGTCGAACTCGGGGTCTTCGTTGGAGAGGGTGAAGCGAATGGATTGTGCGTGGTCGTCAGTCTTCCACTGGTCGGAATTGCGGATGTCGTTGAAGCCAGGTACGTAGTTCTCGGCCTCCAACTTTGCTTCACGAAGCTCCAGCTCCTTGGATTGGCGAAATGCCATCGGGTGAATTCGGATGAGGTGCAGGCCGAGCGAGGGATCGATCGTGACGGTGATCGACTCTTTGCCGATGGTGCCGGTCCATGTTGCCCCGGAACGGAGGACATAGTCGAAGAAGTAGTATTGGTCGTCCCAATCGTCCACGGTGAGGGTCTTGAATGGGATGACGGCGTCGCCGTCCTCGTCCGAATCGAAGGTCTTGCTGTAGTGGATCGACTGCGGGTGCAGCGTTATCTGGTAGGCGATGTTGACTTTGAGCGTTTTGCACGGGGCGAGCTCCTGTTGCCAGAGGTACGAACCGCGATAACCCGAAGCGCCCTTGTACCAGATTCCCCACCGTTCAGGGCTTTGTTTATCCACAATATGCGACTCCAATGTTCCGGTCACTGGGGTGTCTTCGACTCGCATCGACATGAAATGGGTGCCGATGGCTCGTCGAATGATCGTTGCCGGCTCCTTGCCATCGACTGTCACTTTGAACTGGTCGATGGTGACGATCTTCGAACTCAGCCCGGTGACGGGGAAGCCGACGAGGTAGAGCTGACCGTTCAGCTCGGCGGGCGAGGAATCCTCCATCTCGAATTCCGCGGTGCAGTCGGCCTTCAGAGTGTCGCCGTCGCCGGGGCGGAGGTGGATCTTCACGTCGGCGGTCTTCATCGCGACTTTCAGGCCTGCTGGGGCGTTGGCGACGAGTCCGGGATTGGAGAAGGCGCTGCCGCTGTGCGGACCTTTCTCACGGAGCACGGCGATGTCGGCGCGGGCGGCAAGCGCGGCGGCGACGAGACCGAAGCTGACGGCCAGAGTGCGGAGTCGGGGCAGGGCGGAGGGGCGAAACGAAGTCATGGGCGGTGACGGGGCGAAGCGGCCCGATCAGTCCAGCGGGCTCGGGCCTCCACCGCGAGTTTGGAATGCGGTGACGTCTCGCGATGCTCGAGCGGTCTGGCGCGTTCACTTTTCCGCGGCGCTTTTGCGGTCATGTCACGCGGCCGTCACGGAGCTGTAACAATCGGCTGTTAGCCTCGGTGCCTGAATCAACCGGCCCGCGCCGGTCCTCGATTAAACAACCCACGCTCCCTCCCAATTATGCGCAGACTCCCGCTCGCCCTGCTCGCCCTTGCCGGCGGCATCGCCCTCACGACAGCCACCGCGGTGGCCCAAGACTCCGGCCCGCTCATCGATCTCCTCGTCAAAAAGGGGCTCATCGATGATCAGGAGGCCGAAGAGCTCCGCACCGAACTCACCAAGGATTTCGCCGCCAACACCTCGGCCGGCAAACTCAGCCTCGGCTCGCAGATCACCGAGTTCAAACTCGGGGGCGACGTGCGCCTGCGTCACCAGTACCAGACCACCCGCGACCAGGAGACCGGCGCCACCAAGCTCGTCACCACCAACCGCACGCGTGAGCGCTTCCGCTTCCGCTTCAACGGCGATGTCCAGATGCAGAAGGGCTGGAGCGCCGGCTTCGCCCTCGAGACCGCCCCGGCCTCGGACTCCGGCAACACCACCTTCGAAAACGGCGCCGACGACTACGGCATCTCCCTCGCCCGCGCCTACGTGGGCTGGCAGCCGCGCAACGACCTGAAGTTCTTCGCCGGCAAGATCCGCAATCCCTTCTACACGACCGACCTCCTCTGGGATAGCTACATCAACCCGCAGGGCGTGTCCGAGGTCTATACCTACTCCCTCGGCGGCAAGGACTCCCTCGAGTTGCGCGCCCTCCAGTCGATCATGGACGACAACAACGAGGCGACCAAGGGCCGCGCCGGCAACGAC
>JAHFTC010000065.1 GCA_023269585.1 Opitutaceae bacterium | reverse complement strand
GAATACTCGATGTCGGTCATCATCTCCCGCGCCCTCCCCGACGCCCGTGATGGTCTGAAACCCGTGCAGCGCCGCATCCTTTACGCCATGTTGCGCGAAGGCCTCCTGCACAACCGCTCCTTCGACAAGTGCGCCGGCGTCGTCGGCGAGGTGCTCAAGAACTACCACCCGCACGGCGACTCCTCCGTCTACGACACCCTCGTCCGCCTCGCGCAGACCTGGGTCATGCGCTACCCGCTCATCGACCCGCAGGGCAACTTCGGCTCCGTCGAAGGCGACCCCGCCGCCGCCTATCGTTACACCGAGTGCCGCCTCAACGAGGTCGCCGAGGATCTGCTCCGGGACATCGACGAGGACACGGTCGACTTCGTCCCCAATTACAAGGAATCGACCACCGAGCCCTCCGTCCTCCCCGCCGCGCTGCCGAACCTGCTGATGAACGGCTCGACCGGCATCGCCGTCGGCATGGCGACCAACATCCCGCCGCACAACCTCGACGAGATCATCACCGCCACCTGCGCGCTCATCGACCGCCCGAACATCACCGTCGAGGAGCTCATCGAGCACATCCCCGGGCCCGACTTCCCCACCGGCGGCCTCATCGTCGGCCGCGAGGGAATCCGCAACTACATGACCACCGGCCGCGGCCTCGTCCGCGTGCGCGGTCGCGCCCACACCGAGGAGCTCAAGAACGGCAAGGAGCAGATCGTCGTCACCGAGATCCCGTACAACGTCAACCGCGAGACCCTCGTGAAGCACATCGCCGAGCTCGTCGGCGAGAAGAAGCTCCCCGAGATCTCCGACCTGCGCAACGAGTCCGACAAGAACACGCGCGTCGTCATCGAGCTCAAGCGCGGTGAAGAGGCGCAGGTGGTCATCAACAAGCTCTTCCAGCTCACCCAGCTCGAGTCCTCCTTCGGCGTCACCCTGCTCGCCCTCGACCACCGCCGGCCGAAGCAGATGAACATCAAGGAACTCCTCGAGTGCTACGTCGCGCACCGCCGCGAAGTTGTCACCCGCCGCACCCAGTTCCGCCTCCGCAAGGCCAAGGACCGCGCCGAGATCCTTGAGGGCTACAAGATCGCCCTCGATAACCTCGACGACTTCGTCCGCATCATCCGCTCCTCCGCCAACAAGGAGGAGGCCAAGCAACGTTTGATGGCCAAGTATCCCATCAACGAGCGCCAGACCGACGCCATTCTCGAACTCCGGCTCTACCAGCTCACCGGCCTGGAGCGCGGCAAGATCGAGGCCGAGTACCTCGAGCTCCTCAAGGCCATCGAGTACTACGAGTCCATCCTCGCCTCCGAGCACCTCCTGCTCGAGCTCATCAAGAGCGAGCTGCTTGAGATGAAGGCCAAGTACACCCAGCCGCGCCGCTCCGAGATCATCGCCGCCGAAGGCGAGTTCCGCATGGAGGACGTCATCGCCAACGAGGGCTGCGTCATCACCGTCTCCCACCAGGGCTTCATCAAGCGCACCCGCGTGGCCGACTACCGCGTGCAGAAGCGCGGCGGCAAGGGTATCATCGGCACCGAGACCTACGACACCGATTTCGTCGAGCACCTCTTCACCGCCTCCACGCACGACTACATCCTCTTCGTCACCTCCACCGGCAAATCCTACGCCAAGAAGGTCTACGACATCCCCGAGGGCGCGCGCACCACGAAGGGCAAGTCCGTCTCCAGCTTCCTCAAGCTCGTCGAGGGCGAGAAGATCGCCGCCATGGTCTGCTTCTCCGCCTTCACCGACGACCGCTTCCTCGTCCTCGCCACGCAGGGCGGCGTCGTAAAGAAAACGATGCTCTCCGAATACGAAGGCGCGACCCGCGAACGCGAGGGCGGCCTCGCCGCCATCAACCTCCGCGAGAAGGACCAGGTCGTCGGCGGTGTCCTGACCACGGGTACCAGCGAGATCGTCCTCGTCTCCCACCAGGGCCTCGCCGTCCGCTTCCAGGAAGGCCCGATCGACTCCGCCGCCGCCACCGACGACGAGTCCGCGGCGGCCGACGCCTCCGCCACCGCCGCGCCCGTCGAGGGCGAAGCCGAGGTGGGCGAGGTGAAGGTCGGCCTGCGCGCCACCGGCCGCGCCACCGCCGGCGTCACCGGCATGCGCTTCAAGCGCAAGGGCGACTACGTCCAGGCCATCGAGGTCTGCGACTCCAGCGCCCGCCTGCTCGTCGCCCGTGAGGACGGCATCGGCAAACGCACCCCGTTCGAGGATTACCGCCTCACCCGCCGCGGCGGCTCCGGCGTCATCGCCATCGACCTGCCCGAGGACGGCAAGATCAACGTCGCCGGCGCCCTCAGCGTGCACGACACCGACGAGATCATGCTGCTCACCGCCAAGAACCAGAGCGTGCGCTGCCCCGTCGCCGGTATCCGCGAAACCGGACGCGGCGCCAAGGGCGTGAAGCTCATCGACCTGGCCGAGGGCGACAAGCTGCTCTCCGTCGCCCGCATCGTCGACACCCGCGAGGACGACGAGTCCGCCCCCGCCCCCGAGGCGCCCGCGCCCTGAGTGCGCGCGCCGCCGTCCGTCGTCCGCACCCCGCCGCGAAACCCGCCGCCCCCGCGGCGGGTTTTCTTTTTCAAGCACCGCGGAACCGCCCGCCATCGTTCTCGTCCGCGGCGCCGGTGGTCGGCCGGGGCATGGGCGCCCCCGGCGCGCACGCCGTCCGGCCCGACCGTGCTGCAACCGTCGCCGGCGATTCGATTTCCTGGGTACAGCGGGGCGCTGAGTTTTCGCCGCCACTCGTGCTTCGTTCCAAACCGCACGCAACGCCCGCCGCATACCGTGCTTGCCCGCCGCGCTCCCTGGCGGCATTCCCATGCTCCGGTTATGGATGGGAACTCGACCCCGGTGCTCACACATCCCCAACGTCAGATTCATCCCGCAAGGGAAGGCATCGTCGTGGCCACCGCCGTTCTGGCGGTCGCACTCGCGGTGCTCGCCTACACCTACTCCTTCGCCCGCCGCGCCCAGATCGAGTCCGTACGAACCGAACTGGTACAGCTCGCCAAGGCGGCAGCCATCCAGATCGACGGTGATCTTCACGAGACCCTCGTGACGGCGGATCAGAGCGGTTCGCCCCAGCACCTCCGTGCCCTTGAGCCGCTGCTCCGCATGCAACGCGCCACGAAGGATCTGCTCTACATCTACACCGCCACGCTGCACGACGGCCAGGTCTCGTTCATCCTCGACACCGCCTACTTCGTGCGCCCGCCGGACGACACCGATCCGCCGCCGCAGATCGGAATGCCCTACGACGGGCAGGACAACAATCTGCGGCAGGCGCTGACCGAGCAACGCGCCCTCGCCAACCAACGCCCCATCCCCGAGCGAGTGCGCACCTACATGAGCGCCTTCGCGCCGTTCCATAATTCCCGCGGCGAATTCGTCGGCGTGGTCGGGGTCGACATGTGGGCCCACGACCTCGAGCAACGTCTCGGCACCTTTCGCCAGGTCGCGGCGGCCGCCTCCTCCGGCATCTGCGGTCTCTCCCTTTTGATCGGCTGGCTCACCTACCGGCTCCGCCGTTCCTCCGCCCTGGCCGAGGAACGCGCGCTCGAGGCCAGCGACCGGCTCCGCGCCGAGAAGACCAAGGCCGACGAACTCAACCTCCGTCTCCAGCGCGCCATCCGCGCCGCCGAGGAGGAGGCCCGCGCCGCCGAGGCCGCCAACCACGCCAAGAGCGCCTTCCTCGCGGTCATGAGCCACGAGATCCGCACCCCGATGAACGGCGTCCTCGGCATGGCCCAACTGCTCGCCGGCACCGACCTCTCGGCCGAACAACGCGAATACATCCGCACCATCGGCAGCTGCGGCGAGACCCTGCTCGCCATCATCAACGACATCCTCGACTACTCCAAGATCGAGGCCGGCCGCGTCGAGCTCGAGCACGCCCCGGTCGATCTCCGCTCCGTCGTCGAGACCGTGCTCGACCTCTCGGCGCCGCAGGCGGTCGAGAAACACCTCGAGCTGAGCTTCCTCGTCGATCCCGATGTGCCGAGCCTGTTCCTCGGCGACACCACCCGCCTCCAGCAGGTCCTCTTCAACCTCGTCGGCAACGCCCTCAAGTTCACGAGCTCCGGCGAGGTCTTCGTCGCCGTGCAGCGCGCCGCGGCGCAGCCGCCCCACCTCCACTTCAGCGTGCGCGACACCGGCATCGGCATCCCCGCCGATCGCATGGACCGCCTCTTCAAACCCTTCTCGCAGGTCGACTCCGCCTCCACCACCCGCCGTTACGGCGGCACCGGGCTCGGCCTGGCGATCGCCCACCGCCTCACCGAACTCATGCTCGGCCGCATGTGGGTCGAGAGCGAGGTCGGCCGCGGCTCCACCTTCCACTTCACCATCCCCGCGGAGGTCCCCGCCGATGCCCCGCCGCCGCCGCACGCCTCCCCCGAAGCCGCCCTCGCCGGCCGCCGCGCCATCGTGCTCAGCGAAAACACCACCCTGCGCCACATCCTCTCCGCCATGTGTCGCTGGTGGGGCATGACAACCTGCGAGGTCGAGCGCCCCGCCGCCGCCCTCGCCCTCCTGCGCAGCGCCACCGCCTGCGATGTCGTGGTGATCGATCGGCAGCTCGGCTCCCGCGACGGCACGGAAATCGCCGAGACCATCCACTCCCTCCCGGGCCGCGAGGCGCTTCCCCTGTTCCTCCTCGACTCCTCCGGCAGCCCCAGCCCCACCGGCCGCATCACCGTCCTCGCCAAGCCCGTCAAGCCGAGCCACCTCAAGATCATGCTGCTGCAGGCCTTCGGCGCCGACTCGTGCGACACCGCCCCGGCCCCGCTCCAGACCTTCGACGGTTCGCTCGGGCGCCGCATGCCGCTGCGCATCCTCGTCGTCGATGACGACCCGATCAACCAGCGCAGTCTCTGCCTGATGCTCGAGCGCCTCGGCTACGCCTCCACCACAGTCGGCGGCGGCACCCAGGCGATTGACAAGGCGCGCCGCGAGGACTTCGACCTCGTCTTCATGGATCTCGCCATGCCGGGAGTCGACGGCCGCGACGCCACCCGCCGCATCCGCCATGATTCCGACCACCCCGCCGTGCCCTGGATCATCGCCTTCACCGCCATGGCCGGCCCCAACACCCGCCATGCCCTGCTCGCCGCCGGCATGAACGATTGTCTGTTCAAACCGTTCCGGGCCGATGAGCTCGTTGAAGTCCTCTCGCGCGGCTACCGGGCGCTCCAGCAGGTGCGCGGGCCGGCGCTGAACTGATCCGCGCTCGCGCCGCCTCGCAGCACCGCCGGCCGCCCGCGACGCCCCATCCCGATTTTTGGGAACGCTCGCATCTCCGGCCTTGCTTCGCCGCAGCCGCCGCCGAGATTCCTCTCGCCGTCGTCCTCAGGAAACCACCCGCCGAGCCGAAATACGCGTATGCCCGTCCGCCTCGCCCAGCTGCTGCATCCCTCCCGCATCCTCCTCCAAGTGCAGCAGACCAAGCGCACCGCCGCCATCAACGAGGTCGCCCGCCTGCTCGAGGGCCATCCCGACATCACGGACTACCCGCATTTCTACAACGAGCTCCTCGCCCGCGAGCGCCTCGACCCCACCTGCATCGGCAACGAGATCGCCCTGCCCCACGCCCGCACCGAACACGCCCAGGCCATCGTGCTCGCCATCGGCCGCAGCCCGGCCGGCGTCTACTTCGAAAACTGCCAGCAGACCGTCCGCCTCATCTTCGTCGTCGCCACCCCGAAGTCGCAACCCGGCGACTACCTCGCCCTCGTCGGCGCCCTCTGCCGCGTGCTCAAGGACCCGTCCGTGCGCGACGCCCTCATGGCCGCCCAGACCCCCGAGGAGTTCATCCGCGCGCTCGTCGAAGCCGAAGCCAAGCTCTTCGCCAAGAACTGATCCCCGGTTGTTTTTCCGCCGCGGGCGGCTCGCCGGCTTGCCTCGCACCGCCGTGCGCCCACGATGGCGACCGCGCATGATCCGCTCGTTCGTCTTCAGTGAAGGCAAGCTCGTCGCCAACGACCTCGAAGCCGAGGCCATGCGCATCGTCCGCGCCGACAAGGGCCTCCACCTCTGGGTCGACCTCGACGACCCCACCGATGAGGAGATCAAGCTCGTCCTCGAGAACGTCTTCCAGTTTCACCCGCTCGCCGTCGAGGACTGCGTCGCGCCCTCCAGCCTGCCCAAGGTCGAGGACTACGACGACTACCTCTTCATCGTCACCCACGCCGTCGACCTCTCCCAGACGGACCGCTTCACGACCACCGAGCTCGATCTCTTTCTCGGCAAGGAGTTCCTCGTCACCTTCCACCGCAAGCCGCTCAAATCCATCGCCTGGCTCGTGGAGCGCTGCACCAAGGCCACCGGCGTCATCGCCCGCGGCCCCGACCGCCTCGCCCACGACGTCGTCGACCAGCTCGTCGACCGCTACACGCCGGTCCTCGACGAACTCCGCGGCAAGATCGAGCGCATCGAGGCCCGCGTCCTCAAGGACCACGCCGAGAACCTCACCGCCGACCTCCTCGAGGTCCGCTCCGAACTCGCCGACCTCCGCCAGATCGTCCGCCCCCAGCGCGACGTGATCAACCGCCTCGCCCATGGCGACAGCAAGATCATCCGCGCCATCATGCTCCCCTATTTCCGCGACCTGCGCGACAACCTCATCCGTCAGGAAGAAACCCTTACAACTCTCGGCGACGCACTCCTCGTCTCCTTCGACCTGTTCCTCAACAAATCCGCCAGCCAGGCCAACGAAGGCATCAAGATCCTCACCGCCCTCACCGCCATCACCATGCCGCCGATCCTCTTCGGCACCTGGTACGGCATGAATTTCGAGCACATGCCCGAGATCGCCAGCCCGTACGGGTATTGGATTTCCCTGGGCGTGATGATCGCCTCGACCATCGGCATGTTCCTCTGGTGCCGCCGCCGCGGCTGGATTTAGCATTGCGGGCGGAGGAGGGTGCTCCCGGTGCATTCTCCTCCCTTGCGCCCTTCCTCCGCTCGGCCTCCAGAGCCACCCTCCTCCGCCCGCAATCCTCATGATTCAGAGCGTCGTCTATCGCGACTCCAAGTTCGTCGCCGACACCCCCCCGCCGGAGTCGCTCGCCGCCCTGCGCCTCGATCCGGCCGTCATGCTCTGGGTCGACCTCTCCGACCCCACCGAGGCCGAGATCCGCCAGATCATGCAGGATCTCTTCGCCGTCCACCCGCTCACCATCGAGGACTGCCTGCACGACTCGCCCCTGCCGAAGTACGAGGAGTACGAGAACTACGTCTACATCGTCGTCCACGCCGTGGACTACTCCCGTACCGAGAAGTTCACCACCACCGAGCTCGACCTGATCCTCGGGAAGAACTTCCTCGTCACCTTCCACCGCAAGCCGATCAAGGCCGTCCAGACCTGCCGCGAACGCATCCTCCGCACCCCCGGCAACCTCGTGCGCGGGCCCGACCGTTTCGCCCACACCCTCCTCGACCTCATCATCGAGAATTTCAAGCCCGCCCTCGACGAGCTCCGCACCGAGATCGAGTTCATCGAGGAGGCCGTGCTCGCCCGCAGCAAGGAGCCGATGGCCCAGCGCATCGTCGCCGTGCGCGAGGACCTCACCGCCCTGCGCCAGATCCTCCGCCCCGAGCGCGAGCTCGCCGCCGCCCTGGCCGCCGGCCGCACCGGTTTTTTCCGGCCCAAGCTCCTTCCGTACATGCGCGACCTCTCCGACGATCTCGTCCGCATCGAGGAGCAGGTGAAGTCCTGGTCCGAACAGCTCATCTTCGTCTTCAAGCTCTTCCTCAACCGCTCCACCCACGAGACCAACGAGGGCGTGCGCGTGCTCACCGGCCTCACCGCCGTCGCCCTGCCGCTGATGATCATCGGCAGCTGGTTCTCGATGAACTTCAAGCACTCGCCCCTGCTCGCGTCCCGCCCCGCCTACTGGATCGCCGTCGCCATTGCCGGGGTCAGCACGCTCGCGCTTTTCATCTACCTGAAGCGCCGCAAGTGGCTCTGAATCCTGGCGCGCTGCCCGCGCCCGTCCCTGTGGCGACGCATCGGCCTTCGCGGGCGCTTCCCCCGTCAGCCGGAGCGGCGACGCCCCGCGCCCAAACCGTGATCATGCCATTGCCGCGAGCCAACCAGAGATACGGCTCGCACCGATGGTGACACTGTAGGCCAGCGTGCTTGCACGCGCTTCTCAGAGCGCGAGCCCTTCGACCCGCGCAGGGTGGGGCGAATCCGCAAGCTCGCTGACCTACGCGGCAATTGAATCGTCACGCCCAAAGCCCCCGCCCGACCTCGATGCGCGGCACCGCCTGGCCAGCGCCTCCGCCTTTGCACTCGCCGTGGCGGACTCCGCCCACGGTTCCGTCACCGGCGCCGGACTGCGGGGCATCGCCAACGGCGCGAACTCACCCGGGCAGGACATCCCCCAGGGCCCACGTTGTCGACTGGTTCCCCGGCATGGTTCACCGCGCTCCCCGGCTTCCCGTCTGCCCCCTCCCTGCGCCGGCCCGACGCGGGCATTGGGCGTCCAACGCCCCTCGCCGCCTCCCGCGCCTTCACCCCACCCAACGGCCCATTTCGTGTTACGACCGTAACACGAAATGGGCCGCTCCCCCTATTGGCCGATGCCACCAATCCCAGGGCGCGTGCCTCAGAATAGCTCGCCTTGCCGCAGCGACTCGCGACGCGCCGGATCGAGCGAGCTGAGTTCCAACAACCACGGCAGATTCGCCGCCTCGAATTCCGGCCGCGCCAGCGCCGCCCGCAACAGCAGCGCCGCGGCCAGTGCATCGTAAAGCGCCGCGTGATAGCGCCGCCGGCCCGGCGGACAATGCCGCTCCGCCTGCGCCGCGAGTTCCGTCTCCAGCGCGAACCGCGTCACCAAATCTTCGAGCCGCGCTGACTCGACCCCGCGAAACAGCTGCGGCAGCAACCGGCCCGTGTCCAGCCACGG
Organism: Opitutaceae bacterium; assembly: GCA_023269585.1. Lineage (GTDB taxonomy): Bacteria > Verrucomicrobiota > Verrucomicrobiia > Opitutales > Opitutaceae > CAJCBL01. The sequence goes on along the minus strand of JAHFTC010000065.1, from coordinate 15,171 downwards.
GCCCCAGTCGTTCGTCGTCGCGCCGGGTCGCGCGAAATCCGGCGATTGCCGCGCATAGGGCCACGCCGCCTTGAGCAACGAATTCTCCGTCCCGGCGAAGTGCGCCGCCAGCGGCCCGCGTTGCCGCCAACCGGCGAAGCGCTCCCAGTCGTCGGCCAGCGGCACGGCGTCGGCGACATCCGCGGCGCCGATCCCGTGCACCGCCGAGTCCTCGCGCCGGATCGTTCCGCTGGGCCGGCACAGCCGCGTGGCCGTCTCGATCACCTCGCCGCCCCACAACACCGCCACGCCGTACTCCACCACGCCGCCCGCGAGGCAGCCCTCGAAGTCGACGAAGTGGATCGGAACCGCGCGCCAGTGCATGCCGCGATGCAAGCCGGCCGTTGCGCCGCCGCCCACCCAAATTTCTCGCGCGAACCGAGCGAGGGGAACGAGGAGAAACGTTGGCGATGCGACTTCAGCGGCGCCGCGCCCGCTGGGGGGGCGGCTTTACGCCCGCCATCGCGGTTCGGGCCAAACGGGCGGAAGTGTAGCCCGCCTCATTGTTCGGAGCATGCGCCGCCGGCGCCCTTTCTTCGTTCCCTTCGTGATCTTCTGTCGTGTGCGTGATTTTTGGGTGAGTTCCGCCACCGAACCCGGCAACCTCCGCGCCGTGGACCTCGCACCCTATCGCGCCTTCCTGCACGAACTCGCCACCGCCAGCGGCGACTTCATCCGCCCGCTCTTCGGCAGCCACGACGTCGCCATCGAGCTCAAGGCCGACCAGACCCCCGTGACCGCCGCCGACCGCGGCGCCGAGGAACTCATGCGCGCGCTGATCGCGAAACGTTTCCCCAGCCACGGCGTGCTCGGCGAGGAGTTCGGCAGCGACCGCGCCGACGCGGAGTTCGTGTGGGTGCTCGATCCGATCGACGGCACCAAGAGCTTCGCCACCGCCTGCCCGCTCTTCGGCACGCTCATCGCGCTGCTCCACCGCGGACAGCCGGTGCTGGGCTGCATCCACCAGCCCATTCTCAACCAGCTCGTCATCGGCGACGGCACTGCCACCACGCTCAACGCCAAACCCGTGCGCCTGCGCGAACCCGCCAGCCTCGCCGCCGCCACGCTGCTCGTCACCGACACGCTCTCCGTGCCGCAGCACCAAAGCGCCGCCGGCTGGGAGGCCCTCACCCAACGCGTGCGCATGGTCCGCACCTGGGGCGATTGTTACGGCTACCTGCTGCTGGCCACCGGCTGGGCCGACATCATGGGCGACCCCGTCATGAACCCGTGGGACATCGCCGCGCTCGTGCCCGTCATCCGCGGCGCCGGCGGCGTGATCACCGACTGGCAGGGTCGCGCGCCCATGGGCGCGCAGTCGACCCTCGCCGCGCATCCAAAACTCCACGCCGAGGCGCTGCGACTCCTCAATCCGTAGGCGTCTCGCGCAGGTTCCAGGCCTCACGCGACAGTGCCACGGTATGGGGTTGAGAGGCCTGCCACCTTGTCACTTGGAACCTCACCTGGATCCTTCTCCCCGCCATGGCCGAACCATCACCCCGTTTCTGGGAAATCTTCTTCGACGTCTACGAAGCCCTGCCGCGCCAAGGCCCCGGCAACCGCGCCAGCGCCGCCCGCGCCCTCGCGCTCTGCGGCGAACTCCCGCCGGAGCCCGCAATCCTCGATCTGGGCTGCGGCGCCGGGGCGCAGACGCTCCACCTCGCCGAACTCACCGCCGGCCGGATCGTCGCGCTCGACAGCCACGCGCCCTTCGTCTCCGAAGCACAACGACGCATCGCCGCCGGCGGGCTCGGCCCACGGGTCGCGGCCCGCGTCGGCGACATGACCGCCCCACCCGTCGCCCCGGGCACCACCGACCTGCTCTGGTGCGAGGGCGCGGCCTACTTCCTCGGCATCGAGCGCGCGCTGCGCACCTGGCAGCCCTTCCTGCGCGCGGGCGGGCATCTCTGCTTCACCGAAGCCGTCTGGCTGCGCTCCGATCCGCCCGCCGAGGTGCGGGAGATGTGGGAGAAGGAATATCCCGCCATGACCGATGTGGCCGGCAACCTCGCGCTGATCGAACGCGTCGGCGGCTACGACCTGCGCGGCCACTTCACCGTGCCCGACACCGCGTGGTGGGACGACTTCTACACGCCGATGGAGCGGCGCATCGCCGCGCTGCGCCCGAAATATGCCCCCGACCCCGCGGCCGGCGCCGTCCTCGACTCGATCGCCGGCGAGATCGACCTGCATCGCCGTTTCGGTGACTGCTACGGCTACGAGTTCTTCGTGCTGCGGCGGGGCGGAGCCTGAACGGGCGTCACTCCGTCCGACAGAACACGAACACCTCGCCCGCTCGCACAAACCCCAACCGAGCCGCCATCCGCAACGAGGCGTCGTTGTGCTCCGTCGCCCCCCAGGCCGGCGCTAGCCCCTCGCGACGCATTTGCCGCCATAGGGCGGCGAAGGCGCGGGTCGCGTGCCCTTGACGCCGGAACGCCGGGACTGTGTCGACCGCGAGGTCGTACCACCGAGTCGTGCGCAAAGGCGCGTGGGCGAAAGCGACCGGCCGGCCGTCAGCCCAGGCCGCGAACACCGGCCCGCGCCGGACCGCATCCAACAATTCCTCGCGCAGGGACGCCTCGAGCTCGGCCTCGCTCACCATCGCGCGCGTGACCGGCCCCACCGGGCCCGTTGCGACCCCTTCGAGCGTGGACTCGTCGCGCAGCACGTGTTGCCAGGCTCGCTCGACGCGCCAGTCCGGCAATGCCATCCGTACCGCCGCGACATTGTCGGCATACGCGAGCAACGAGCCCGCTGGCGCCACCTTGGCGGCGGCGGCACGGATCGACTCGCGGGCGGGATCACCCCAAACGCCCGCGAGCATCCGATCATCAGATACAACCACGAACGCGTCCCCGCCGGCGGCCGCCCATGGATCGAACCCGGCCTCAGCCCGGAGCGCGGCGAGCTCGACCAACACGGGCTCGTCGGCCACGGGCTCGCTCGCTCGCCGCGGAGAAGCATCGCAGTCCCCGTCCGCCATCTGGAAAGCCTACCGCCGCTTCTTCGCCGGCTTCCAGTCGGCGGTGATCACCGAGGAGAAGCCGCCGCGGGCCTTCCAATCGGCGACGATGGTGAGGCGGCGGGGCTTGAGCGTCTTGCCGAGGTCGTCGCAGATCCTGTTGGTCGCGGCCTCGAAGAAGATGCCCTCGTTACGGAAGGAGTGGAAATACAGCTTCAGCGACTTCAGCTCCACGCACACCTTGTCCGGCACGTAGCGCACGGTGATGGCGGCGAAGTCGGGGTGTCCGGTGATCGGACACACTGAAGTGAACTCGTGGTGGGTGTGCTCGATGAGGAAATCCCGCTGCGGGGCGGGATTCGGGAAGACTTCAAGGATCTTGGTGTCGGGCATGGGGGAAAGGAGAAGTGACAAGTTCCAAGTGCCAAGGGCCAAGTAACAAGGGGTGGCTCCCCTCCTCCGAATTCTTTCCCCTCCGAACTTCCGGACTGGCGTTCAGCAGCGCCCGTTAGCGGTTTCCCCCTCCCCTCCGTGCCCTTCCGTTCATTGGTGCCCATTAGTGTGCATTAGTGGTTCCATCCTGCGCCCTCCCTCGCCACTCCGCGGCCCCCGACCCTACCGCCCTTCCCGCTTGCCGGGCCCCCCAGTAGATACACTGTGCTCACATGAGCTCCCTCACCGCCAAGGTCTTCAAGGCCGGCAACTCCCAGGCGCTCCGCCTGCCGAAGTCCCTCAACGTGACGGCCAGCACCCTCGTCATCACGCCCACCGACGGCGGCTTCATCGTGACCGACCCGGCCGCCGCCGCACGGCGCCGCCGCGCCCTGCGCAAGCTCTGGGGATCGTGCCCGGACTTTCCCGACGCCCGATGATCTTCCTGCCCGACACCAACACCCTGTCGCATTTCCTGCGCGTAAAAGACGCGTACCTGCGCGACCGCTTGTTGGCGCACCTGGAGCGTTGCCGGCTCTCGTCCATCGTGCTTGCCGAGCTGGAGTACGGCGCCGCCAAACGGCCCGACATTTCAGCCTTCCGCAACCGGATCGACACCCTCCGCGCGATGTTCCCCTCCATCGCCGCCTTCGACGATCACGCCGCGTTCCACACCGGCCAGATCCGCGCCTACCTCGAAACCCTCGCGCCCAACGCCCAGCCCATCGGCCCCTACGACAACCTGCTCGCCGGACAAGCCCTCGCCCTCGGCGCCACCGTCGTGACGCACAACACCCGCGAGTTCCGCCGCGTCCCCGGACTCACCATCGAAGACTGGCAGAGCGACTAGTTCATCTCGCCAACGGATCACTTCGTCACCCTTCGCCTACGCCCGCGATCAGCGGGCGCCGACACCACTTCCCGATTAGCGTCTATTAGCGTCCATTAGCGGTTTCCCTGGCCCTCAGCCTTCCCGCCGCCACGGCACGTACATTCTTCCGTTCGGAAGAACCTACGGCAGGTCCGGCATCTACACCTGAAAACAACTCCGTGCCCGCAACCCCGACCGACTGGATCCGCGAAATCGAGAGCCGCTACGCGGCCAACACCGCCTGCCGACTTGCCGCTCCCTCTCCCACGACTAGCATCCGCCCATGGGCTTCAACGAACTCCTCGCCGAACTCCCAAGCATGACCGTGGCCGAACGGCAGTTCCTCGTTCGCCGGGCGATGGAGCTCGACGATGCCACGCTTCCTCCCGAGCACATCGCGATCGTCGAGGAACGACTTGAGGAACACCGCCGCAATCCCGAGTCAGCCCTTTCCTTGGAGCAGATGGAAGCGCGCCTACGCAGTCGCTTCCCGCAATGAGCTGGCGGGTCGAGTTCCGACCCGAGGTGGAAACCGACGTGGCGGATGCCGCCGCGTGGTACGAGGCACGACAAACCGGATTGGGAGCGCAGTTCATCGAGGAGATTCTCAGCGTCTGGCGCGAACTCGCGGAGAACCCGCTGCTCGCCAGCCGCCGGCTCGAGGGCCGCAACATTCGGTGACGCTATCCCACTCGCTTCCCCTACCGCGTGATCTACGAAATCCAAGACGAGCCACCGCGTGCGATCGTAGCCGCCGTCCTGCACGCCGCCCGCCACGACAAACATTGGTACGCACGATTCCGGTCCAAATCCCCCCGATGAATCCTCACCACATCCCCCGCCCGCGATCAGCAGGCGCCGACTCCACCTCCCGGAGGCGATCAGCCGGAGGACACCTCAAAGGTTTCGTCCATTGACGAAACCATTAGTGGTTCACCCAATCCGAATCCGTCGCCTCCGATCTTCCCGATTAGCGTCTATTGGCGTCCATTAGCGGTTCCATCCTCCTCAGCCTTCCCGCCAACACGGCACGGACATTCTTCCGTTCGGAAGAACCTACGGCAGGTCCGGCCCTACAACTGAAACTTCTTCCCATGCCCGCCACCCCGACCGACTGGATCCGCGAAATCGAGAGCCGCTATGCGGCCAACACCGCCTGTCAGTTCCTCCTGCACGGCAATGTGCGCGATGTCTTCTGGGCTGCGCCCACCAAAGCCGCCGAGCCCGTCGCCGTCCTCGGTCTCCAGCCGGGTGCGACGGCCGTCGCACCCGCTGCCGCCGCGCCGGACTTTCTCGACCTCGACGACTTCCTCGTACGCCGCCTGCTCGGCGCGTTCAGCGTCGTCATCTCCCTCGACCTCGCCCACGGCATCGAGGTCGTCCGCGGCAGCGAGGCGCTCCAGGGCTGGGCGCAGCTCTCCACCCTGAAGGATCTGCGCAACTCGCCCAAGGAGTACCTCGAAACCCTGCGTCAACTCTTCCTCTTCCTGAACAACCGCGCCGTGGGCGAGCGCGCGCCGGTCCACGTGGCCGCGATCTTCAACGACGCCCCCCTCCTCGTCCCGAACGAGACGAGCAACCTCTACTTCGACCTCAGCGCCTGCGCCTCGCTCATTCGCGACTGGTCACGGCCGCGCGAACACACCTGGTTCAGCCTCACCACCTTCCTCGTCGCCGACGCCCTCAACGACCTCCACCCCATCGTCCGCAACAACCCGCTCGCCGCCTCGATCACCGTGCCGCTGCCCTCGGAGGCGGAACTCGCCGTCGAGCTGGGCCGCCTGCAGGAGCGTTTCGCCACCGCGCTGGGTGAATTCAAGGAGCGGGCACCGGTCCTCGCCAAGCGCCTGCGCGGCGTCACCCGCTATTCCCTGCTCGGCCTGCTCCGCCACCACGCCCACGCCGGCACCGCGCTCACCGACGCCGCGGTCGCCGCCATGCGCAAGGCCGCCGTGGAGCGCGACAGCAACGGCCTGATCGAGTTTGTCGAATCCCCGACCACGCTCGACCACTACCACGGCCAGCCCCAGCTCGTGGCCGCATTGCGCACCGACCTGAAACTCTTCCGCGAAGGCGTCGTGCGCGCCGTGCCGATGGGCTATCTCGTCACCGGCCCGGTGGGCACCGGCAAAACCTACCTCGTCAACTGCGTGGCCGGCGAAGCCGGCGTGCCCGTGGTCGTATTGAAAAACTTCCGCGACCGCTGGGTCGGCAGCTCCGAGGGCAACCTCGAGCGCATCTTCCGCCTGATCGACGCCCTCGGCCAGTGTATCGTGTTCGTGGATGAAGCCGACCAGACCCTCGGCCGCCGCACCGGCAACGATTCCAGCAGCGACGTCAACGGCCGCCTCTACTCCATGCTCGCGCAGTTCATGGGCGACGGCGCCAACCGCGGCCGCGTGCTCTGGATGCTCGCCACCTCGCGCCCCGATCTCGTCGAAGTCGACCTCAAGCGCCCCGGCCGCATCGACCGCCGCCTGCCCGTGCTCCCCGCCACGACCGACGACGACGCGTGGGCGCTGCTCCGCGGGATCTTCGCGCGCAACCAGCTCGTGTTGCCCGAGTCCCGCCCCGCGGATCTCGCGATGCCCGAGCTGCTCACCGCCGGCGCCGCCGCCTCGATCGCCAGCGCGATCTTCCGGCAGAGTTATCTCACCCAGCGCCCACCCGTCGAACTGCTCGCCGAACATCTCGCCAACTATCTTCCGCCCGTCCCGCTGGAGCGTATCCGCGAACAGATTCGCCTCGCCGTGGAGGAGTCGAGCGAGCTCTCGTTGCTCCCGCCCGCCCTCGCCGCCAAGCTGCGCGGGTAACCAAAGCGCTTCCGTCGCTTCCCGTAGCGGCACGGTCCCGTGCCGGCGGAACGTCCAACGTTCCACTCCACCCCGAATCGTCTGCGTCCGGTGCCGTCCCCTGCGATTCCCTCCACCACGGACCGCACCCAACCGGTTCGCGGGCGAGCTTAACGCCGCTCGCGAGCGGCATTCCCGCGCCGGACTCGGCCCCGCAATCGCGGAAGGGATTCCTTGCGTGCAGGCCGCGTTCGTCAGCGCGGCCGAGCCTCAAGCTGCCTCCGCGGCCGGCGACAACCGAGCTCCGCCCGTCCGCAACCATTCACAAAAGAACCGCCGGCTGCGGGCTTGCCTGCGGGCGAAAACTCTCCCCGAATTGCGGCAGCCCCAACCCCACCCCACTCACCCATGCCCACCTGGGTCTTTCTCGTCGGCGGCCTTGCCGCATTGCTTTCCTTCGTTTCACTCGCCCTCTGCCACCGCCGTTGCTGCGCCCGCAAGCGTTCGCTCCAGCCGGCCCCGGCCGAGCACGTTGTCCACGCTGAACACCGCGCTTCCGGCTACTCGCATCGCAGCCTGATGACCCGGCTCGGGGGCATTGCCCGCGGCGTGGAGCTCACCGTCACAGCCGACAAGCTCCTCGTCGACGTCGCCTACCCGTTCGCGCTCGTGGCCGATCAGGTCGACCTCTGCCACCGCATCGCCCTCGACTCGATCGAGCGCGTCGCCGCCCGCCGCGTCGCCCACGGGCTCGAGTGCATCATCACTTTCCGCAACGGTCGCGGCCTGCGCCAACAACTCTCCGTCTTCCCCGAGTCACCTGAGCGTTTCCTCAACGCGCTCCACGCGCCCACGCCGGAGCTGGTGAACTGACACCATCCCTTTCCCGCAAGCCCGCAAACACCGAGCGGTCCATCTCCCGAGGATGGGCCGCTTTGTTTCTCCTCCACGGGACCGCGTCGTCCGCCCCATCCGGCATGATCCGGCTTTGACGTCCGAGCGGCGGTCTCCGCATTCTCACTCCGGAGGCGCACGTGATCCCCTATCGCATCGAAACCCTTTTCCAATACGAACCCTGGGCCAACAAGGTGCTCTTCGGCGTCACCATCGCCGCGAGCCTCGCCCTCGAGGTGGGGGTGTTCCCGGAGGAGGTCGTGCAGCAGTACTTCATCTGGGGCGACGGCAGCCCGGTGGCGTTGCTGGGCTACCTGTTCGCCCACGCCGGCCTCTTCCACCTCGCCGGCAACATGGTTTTCCTCTGGGTCTTCGGCAACGCCGTGTGCGCGACCGTGGGCAACTGGGCCTACCTCGCCCTCTACCTCGGCCTCGGCGTCTTTGCCGGGCTCGTCCACATGGTCGTGGGCGGCGAACCGGTCGTCGGCGCCAGCGGGGCCATCTCCGGCGTGGTCGGCGTCGCCGTCGCGCTCTACCCGTCCAACCGCGTCAATCTCTACTACTCGCTCGGGCTGCTCCCGCGCACCGGCCGGGTCGCCTTGTGGGCGATCGCCTTGTACTGGACAGCCTGGGACATCCTCGGCGCGATGCTCCATCTCGGCGCCGTGGCCTATTGGGCGCACCTCGGCGGCACCGCGGCCGGCCTGGCCGCCGGGCTGGCCCTCCTCGCCACCCGCCGAGCGGAGCTCACGGAGTTCGACCACGGTTCGCTGCTCGACCTCGTCCTGCGCCGGACACCGCCGCACAAGCTCCAGGCCGCCTCGGCCGAGACGCTGGCCGAACTCCGCCGGACGGAGCTCGCCTTCGCCTCATCGCTGCCCACGCCCCGGCCCGCGATCCACCTCGGCGCGCCCGCCGCCGCGACCGCGGCGAAACCCCTCACCATCCCGGTGCGTCGTGAAGGACCAACTATCCGATTGAGCGGAGGCGTGCCGGTCGAGGCCGCCGGCGCTGCTTCGTTCCAACGGGTCACGGTGGATCGCGCCACCCCGGTAATCCGGTCCGCCCGCGGTCTGCCCGACGTGAGCTATTTCTGGTTCGACGGCCAGAACCGCCACGGCCCGGTGCCACGCGCCCAGTTTCTCGCCACCATCGCGCAAGCGCCCGACACCACCGCCTACTGGTTCTGGGCCGAGGGCATGGACGCCTGGTTGCCCGTCGCGGAACTCTGGTCGATCGCGAACTCCGCCGGACCCGCGCAGCGCGGTTGAGGCGGAGTCAGGTCATTCAGCGGCAGGGCCGACCTCGTGTCCGTGCCGGAACGAGCGCCGCCGCGGCCGTCCCGGCGCAACGAAGCTGACCCGACAGAAGGCAAGGAAGAGAACGAAGGATGAGCACGTTGGGCTACAGGATCTGTAGCCACGCTCTGCACACCGCACGGGAGCGAAGACTCCTGATGCACATCCGGCGCGATGTCCGGCTGTCCGGAGCACCTTTGTTTTCTTCGTTACCTCTGTCGTCTGCAGAATTCAGGGCGGCCACAGGCGAGACAGCGCAAGCGCCCGACCTCCCACGCGCAATGTCGAGGACGTTCGCCGGAACGAAAACGGGCGCCCCCTGCGAGGCGCCCGTCGGGTGAAATCAACGGAAAGAAAGGCTCAGGCCTTCGGCTCGGACTTGCCGTCCGGCTTCGTCTCGGCGCACGCCGTGCCGAGGAAGCTCGGGAGGTTGAGGCCGACGTTCTTGGCGAGCTCGTTGATCGGCAACACGCCCTTGTAGAGATCCTGCACAAACTGGCCGGGGCCGGCCGCGCCACCGGCGCCGCCGCCCATGACGACGATCTTCTCGAACGCGAGGCCCTTGATCGCGCCGGCCTGGATCTCGGCGATGCGCACGATGTTTTCCGCGATGAGCAGCTGCGTGGCGCCCTGCGTGTCGTGGGAGACCTTGAGGAGCTTGTCGAAACCGGCAGCCTTGGCGTCGAGGATCGCCTGCGTGCCCTCGGCCTCGGCGACGAGCTTGGCGCGGATGCCGGCGGCCTCGCCCTCGGCGACGCGCCGGGCGCCCTCGCCCTCGGCCTGTTTCTGGATGACGTAGGCGGCGGACTCGCCCTCCTGGATGAGGCGGGCCTGTTGCGCGGTAGCCTCAGCGTCGATACGCATGCGTTCCTTCGCGACCTCGGCCTTCACGATCAGGTCGGCCTGCTGCTGGGCCTTCTCGCGCGCGGCGCGGGCGAGTTCGGCCTCCTGCTGCGCCTTGTAGCCTTCCTGGAGCGCGCGGGCCTCGGCGACCTTCTGCGCGGCCTCGACGCGGCGCTTGGCCTCGGCCTGTTCGGAGGCGAGGTCGGCATCGGATTTCGCGATCATGACCTGCGCGGTGTTCTGGCCCTTGCGCGCCTCGGCCTGGGCGTTGGCGACCCGGATGGCCTGCTCGCGCTCGGCCTCGGCGCGGCCGATGGCACCACGCTGGTTCTCCTGCGCGACCTTGATCTGCGCGTCGTTGATCGCCTTGGCGGCGGCCTCCTTGCCGAGCGCGTCGATGTAGCCGGAGAGATCGCGGATGTCGCGGATGTTGCCGTTGATCATCCGCAGGCCGACCTTGTGGAGCTCGACCTCGACGCCGCGCGTGATCAGCCCGATGAGCTTCTCGCGGTCGTTGTTGATCTCCTCGATCGTCATCGAGGCGAAGACCACGCGCATCTGGCCCATGATGATCTCGGAGGCGAGCTGCTGCACCTCGTCGAGCGAGCGGCCGAGCAGTCGGGTGGCGGCGTTCTGCATCACCTCGGGCTCGGTGGAGATGCCGATGGTGAACGAGGCCGGGGCGTCGATGCGGATGTTCTGGCTGGAGAGGGCGCCCTTCAGCTCGATCTCGATGTTGATCGGCGTGAGGTCGAGGTAGGCGTAGCTCTGGAAGAGCGGCATCACGAAGGTCGAGCCGCCGTGGTAGCACTTTGACGACAGCCCGTTGGAGAGCTTGCCGAAGACCACGAGGATGCGGTCGGGCGGGCACATGCGGTACCGCGAGACCAGCGTCATCGCGATGATGAGCACGAAGACGGCCGCGAAGGCCAGGAGGAGGATTTGGATGATATCCATGTTCGGGAGGGGTGCGAAAGGGGAAGGGGCGAAACCGGCAGGAAGCGAGGAACGGGACGCGGGGGGCGGCTCAGGCCAGCGGCTCGACGAGGACCGTGTGGGTGTCGACCACCGCGACGACCTTCACCTTGTCGCCGCTGGGGATCGCGCGCTCGGCGGCGCAGAGGGCGGCGTAGGTTTCCTGGCGTCCCCTGAAGTTGACGACAACCTGACCTCCGGACGCCTTGGCGGCGGGGAGCGTGAGGTAGACCGTGCCGACGGCGCCGACAGTGTCCGAAATACGGGCGGTACCGTCGCTGCGCATCGCGAGGATGGCGCGGAACATCAGCACAATCACCGCCATGATCGCTCCGCCGCCCGCGAGCGCGCAGCCGATCGCGCCAAAGAGCGAGAGCCCGGAGTCGAGCGCGAAGCCGCCGGCCCAGCCGAAGCCGAGGAAGAAGCCCGTGAGCGGCTTCACCGAAAAGATGCCGCCGCTGTCGCCGTCGTGGGCGCCGGTCACGTCGGGGGCGGCGAGCGCGTCGACCGCATCGTCGTGATCCAGGCCGAGCATGGAGAGAACCATGAGCACGAGGGAGACGAGCCCGGCGACGAGGCCGATGCCGTAGAAGAGCTGCTTGGCGAGCGTGAGCTCGATCCACCAGCCGTTGAGGCGTTCGATGAGGGCGAGGGTCGTCATGGGGTTTCCTCCGGGAGCATCCCCGGAAATACCAGCGGCCGGAGGTATTACAATCCTGTTTACCCGTTTCTCGGGCGCGGTCGTCGGCCGTCAAACGCCCCGCGTGGAAAGTGCCGCAGCTCGCCACCGGTCCCGTCCCGCTCCCCGCACCTGACATCCCGGTGACAACTTCTGACAAACTCTTACGCCGCCCTGACAACTCGCCGGCCGGCATCGGGTATCGTGGCCCCGGACTCACCGCCCGTCGCCATGAACTCAAAACAACTCGCCTTCGCCGCCGCCGGCGCCACCTCCCTCCTCGTGGTCGGCCTCGCCTTCGCCCGCACCGCTCCCGACGTGGCGCCCGCCCCCGCGGCCAGTCGGGCGGCGTCCGCGCCGTTCGCCTCAACCACCCGCGCCCACGACCTGCTCGCCGGCGCGCGCGACGGCGAGCTCTGGCTGGGCAACCGCGCGTGGCAACTGGCCGTCGATCGCCTTTCCTCCGCCGAACTTTCCGCCCTCCTCGCGGAGATCGCGGGCCTGCCCAACGCCCAAACCCGCGTCGCCCTCCGGAAGACCGTCTTCGCCCGCTGGGCCGAGCTGGATCCCGCCGCAGCCGCCGTGGCCGTCGCGGAGTTGCCCCCGGGCGACGAACGCGCGGAAGCCGGCGGAATCGTATTCTTGGAATGGCTGCGGACCTCGCCTCGCACCGCGCTCGCCTGGGCCGAGCGCGACACGGAGCTGACGTTGGACGACCACGAAATTGCGCAACGAATCATCAGTTACACCAGCCAAGCCGCGGCCGGACTGCTCGCCGCGATCGATGCGGTGCCCCAGGCCTTTCTCCGCGACGAACTGCGCCGCTTCGCGTTCGAGCGCCTCGCAGCCACCGATCCCACCGCCGCCGTCGCCTACGCCCAGCGCCAACCCGCCGGCCCCGCCCGCGATACCCTGCTCGCCCAAGCACTCTCCGCCTTCGCCAAGCAGGACCCGACCACCGCACTCGCCCGCGCCGCGAGCCTGCCCGACTCCCTCCGGCAAACCGTGCTGACCGCGGCCGCCTGTGCCACGGCCGCCCGCGACCCGCTCGACGCCCTCGCGCTTCTCGAACAACTGCCCGCCGGCACCGCCCGGCTCGAGGCCGCCCGGTCCATCGTCGCCGGCATGGCGCGTGAAGACCCCGACGCCGCCGTCGAGTTCGCGCTCACATTCCCCGCCGGCCGGATGCGCGAGAGCCTGCTGTCTTCCGCGGCCCACGCCTTCGCCACCGACAACGCGCCCGCCGCCCTTCGCTGGCTCCAGACGATGCCCGACGGGGCGGCGAAATCCACGCTCCTCGACACTCTCAGCTGGCAGCTCGTTCAGGCGGAGGCCATTTTCCCCGCGACCGCCGTGGAGTTCGCTCTCTCGCTGCCGGCCGGCTACCGCCGCAACGGCGTGTTCTCCACCGCCGTCGAGCGTATGGCCAAACAGGATGTCGCCGCGACCGCCGCCTGGCTCCAGACCTTCTCCGATCCCACCTTGCGCCCGACCGCGCTCCAGTCGCTCGCCGAAGCTTGGCCGCAGAACGACGCCAGCGGCGCCTTCGCCTATGCGTCGCGCTTGGCCCTCGACACCGACCGCATGGAATTTCTTTCCAGCTTCGGGAGCACGCTTGCCCAAAACCCGGCGACGGCCGCAACACTCCTCGCCCAACTGCCCGCCGGTCCCGCGCGCGACACCTTCGCCCAAGGTGTCGTGAGTGCAACGTGGCACCGCACCCCCGCCGAGGCCGCCGCCTTCGTCGACGCCATGGGGCTCGGGAGAATGCGCGCTGCGGCCGCCGCCAATGTCGCGCAAGGATGGGCTCGCTCCGATCCCACCGCCGCCGCCCGTTGGGTCGAGACCCGGCCCGATCTGGCGAACAACGCCGGCACCTGCGCCGCCGTCGTCGACGGTTGGGCACAGTGGGATCCGGACGGCGCCGCCGCCTGGCTCGCGCGCCTCCCTGCCGGCCCCGGCCGCTCCGGTGCCGCCGTGGAGTTGGTCGATGAGCTCAAGGCCACCGCGCCCGCCACCGCCGCCCGCTGGACCAACGAGATCGCCGACGCCGAACAACGCCACCGCGCCATCGCCCGCCTCGCCGCCCCGTGGCTCGCCGCCGACCGCGCCACCGCCTCCGCCTGGCTCGCCCTCACCGATCTGCCGCGCGAAACGCAGCAAACCCTCCTCGACGGCCGCCCCGTGCCCGACGCCGAGGACGAGTTCATCGTCCTCTCCCCATTCGAACCCTACTGACGCCCCCACCGCACACCGGCCACAGGCCACCGTCGACCGTTCACTGACCGCCCCCGCCCCCGCCTTTTCGCTTTCCGCCCGCGTCTTTCCCGTCTCCGCTCTCCCGCCATGCCGCTCGACTACGCTCCACTCCAACTCGCCGACCGCTGGGAGGACTATCGCCTCCTCGAATGTGGCGACGGCATGAAACAGGAACGCTGGGGCGAATTCAACTTCGTGCGCCCCGACCCGCAGGTCGTCTGGCCGCGCCGCTCCCGCCAGCCGTGGACGGGTTGGGACGGCTACTACCACCGCAGCGACACCGGCGGCGGCAAATGGGAGTTCCGTCGCCAACTCCCGGAGTCGTGGACGATCCGCTACGCGCCGCTCGACCTCACGCTGCGCATCCGCCCCACCGGCTTCAAGCACACCGGGCTCTTCCCCGAGCAGGCCGTCAACTGGGAGTGGAGCTCCGAACTGATCCGCTCTGCGCGCGCCGCCGGCCGCGAGATTTCCGTCCTCAACCTCTTCGGCTACACCGGCGCCGCCAGCGTGGCCGCGGCGCAGGCCGGCGCCAGCGTCTGCCATGTCGACGCCGCCAAGGGCATGGTCGAGTGGTGCCGCGACAACGCCGCGCTCAGCGGCCTCGCCGCTGCCCCCATCCGCTACATCGTCGACGACTGCCGCAAGTTCGTGCAGCGCGAACAGCGCCGCGGAAAACGCTACGATGCCATCATCATGGATCCGCCCACCTACGGCCGCGGCGGCTCCGGCGAGATGTGGAAGCTCGAGGACGACCTCTGGGGCCTGCTCGAGGACTGCGGCAAGATCCTCTCCGACCGTCCGCTCTTCCTCCTCATCAACAGCTACACCGCGCGCCTTTCCCCCGTCGTCGCCGGCAACCTCCTCGCCGCCCTCCTGCCCGCCGGTTCCGGCCACATCTCCGTGGGCGAGATCGGCCTGCCCGCGAAGGTCGACGGCACTGTGCTGCCCTGCGGCATCTTCGGCCGCTGGGCGGCGACCTGACCGCCCCGAGGAGTTCCCTAGGGCGTTCACCCCCGGGCATCGCAGTTGCCAAGCCCGCCGCCCGCCGGATAATCCGACCCGCTCCCCCTTTCGCCACTGCTGCCACTGCCGGTCGCTCCTTGCCCCCGATGGACCCCCAA
>JAHFTC010000177.1 GCA_023269585.1 Opitutaceae bacterium | reverse complement strand
CAGGAGAACAACCACGACCGCCCCTCCGGCAACTCGTATATCCGCGTGCTGGAGATGCAGAAGGGCTCGCTCGACCTCGAGAAGGGCAACGTCACCTACACGCACCCGGTGACCGACCCGGAGAAGTTCTACATGCCGGTCCAGTGCCAGCAGTGCGACAACCCGCCCTGCGTGCACGTGTGCCCGGTCGAGGCCACGTGGAAGGAGAAGGACGGCATCGTCGTCGTCGACTACAACTGGTGCATCGGCTGCCGCTACTGCGAGGCGGCGTGCCCGTATCACGCCCGCCGTTTCAACTGGACCAAGCCCGAGGTGCCCGCCGCCGAGATCAACCCGCAGCAGGGCTACCTCTCCAACCGCCTGCGGCCGCAGGGCGTGATGGAGAAGTGCACGTTCTGCCTGCACCGCACCCGCGAGGGCCGGCTGCCCGCGTGCCTCGAGGCCTGCCCGACCGGCGCGCGGGTGTTCGGCAACCTCCTCGACCCCGACTCCGAGATTCGCTGGGTCCTCGCGAACAAGCGCGTCTTCGTCCTCAAGGAGGAGCTGGGGACGCGTCCGAGTTTCTACTACTTCTTCGACAAGTAACTGCGCCTGCCGATGCCCGCTTCCGCCACTCCCAATCGCCTGCGGTTCACGCCGGACTTGAACCGCAGCCATCTCGTCAACTACGGGCGTTTTCTCTGGCGCGCCGTGCTCGCCGCCACCGACGGCTCCGGCTGGTTCTATGCGTGGATGACGCTGCTCACCGCCGTGGGCCTCGTCGGTCTCCACGCCTGGGGCACGCAGATCCACAACGGCATGGTCGTCACCGCGATGAACGACCACGTGTCGTGGGGCCTCTACATCGCGAACTTCACGTTCCTCGTCGGCCTCGCCGCGGGCGGTGTGATGATGGTGATCCCCGCCTACCTCTACCACGACGAGGAGATGCACGATGTGACGCTGGTGGGCGAGTTGCTCGCGATCGCGGCGATTTTCATGTGCATCGGATTCGTGGTGGTCGATCTCGGCCGTCCGGACCGCGTGTGGCATATGCTGCCCTTGATCGGGCGCTTCAACTGGCCGATCTCGATGCTCACGTGGGATGTGATCGTGCTCAACGGCTACCTGGCGATCAACCTGCACATCTGCGGCTACCTGCTCTACATGCGCTTCCTCGGGCGGAAGCCCAACCCTCGCTGGTACGTGCCGTTCGTCTTCCTGTCGATCGTGTGGGCGATCTCGATCCACACAGTGACGGCGTTCCTCTACTGCGGGCTCGGCGGGCGGCCGTTCTGGAACACCGCGCTGCTCGCGCCGCGTTTCCTCGCCTCGGCGTTCGTGGCCGGACCGGCGTTCATCGTCGTCACGTTGCTGTTGCTGCGACGCCTTGCCGGCGTGCGGCTGAGCGACCGGCCGATCGAGATCCTCACGAACATCATGCGCGTCACGGTGCTGATCAACTTGCTCATGCTCGCCTCCGAGGTGTTCACGGAGTTCTACAGCGGCACCAGCCACACGGCGGCGGCGCGCTACCTCTATTTCGGGTTGCACGGCGCGCACGCGCTCGTGCCGTGGATCTGGACTTCGGTCGGCTGCGGCGTGCTCGGTGCGATCCTGTTGCTGCGGCCCGGTGTGGTCGGGCACAAGCGCCAACTCGTGCTCTCCTGCGCGCTCGTGTTCACAGCGGTGTGGATCGAGAAGGGCATGGGCCTGATCGTGCCCGGCTTCATCCCGTCGACGCTGCACGAGCTCGTTGAATACCAGCCCAGCCTCGTCGAGTGGCAGATCATGGCGGGCGTGTGGGCGGGCGGCCTGCTCGTCTACACGGTGGCGCTGAAGATCGCGCTCCCGGCCTTGACCACGCCGCACGCCGGCAAGCACTGACCGCAACCACCATGCTTCGCTGCGGAAAGACCGCCCAGACTGCCATCGCCGCCATGAGCGCGCTCGCCGAGCGCTACGACGGTGGCAAGACCGTGCTCAGCTCGCTTGACATCGCGAAGGACCGCGGGCTGCCCCAGCCGCTGGTGGCGAAGCTGCTCACCACGCTCTCCACGAGCGGACTGGTCGAGGGCACGCGCGGCCCGGGTGGCGGCTACTGGCTGGCGAAGGCGCCGTCGCGCATCGTGCTTTCGGACATCGCCGAACTCTTCGAACGAGAGAACGACGGCATGATGTGCCCCTTCGGTCCCGATTGGTGCGGCAAGGGCGATCCGTGTCCGCTGCACGATGACATCGCGGCGATGAACAAGCAGTGGGAGGACTTCCTCCACAAGACGACGCTCGCGGTGTTCAAGCCGAAGAGAGGGTGAGGTTTGACAGCGGGGCAGGAACGCTTTCCTCGACGCCGATGAAGTTTCGCGAAAGCGGCATGCCGGAGGTCCATTACTGGGAGTCGTTGTTCGACGTCGACGCGGTGCTGGATGCGTTTGCGTTCGGGCCGGCGACCGGCGCCGTCGCGGAGTTGGGTTGTGGCTATGGCACCTTCACCATCCCGCTCGCGCGGCGGACAGGTGCTCCGGTGCATGCGTTCGACATCGATCCCGCGATGGTGGAGGCGACGCTCACGCGGGCCGCCGCCGCGAGTGTGGGCAAGGTGTCGGCCGTGGTGCGCGATGTGTTTGCCGCCGGCTACGGCCTGGAACCGGGCAGTTGTGGGGCCTGCCTGCTCTTCAACATCCTCCACGGCGAGGCTCCGGTGGCGATGCTGCGGGAGGCGGAGCGGATCGTGCGTCATGGCGGAATGGTGGCGGTGATCCATTGGCGCAGCGACCTCGCCACACCGCGCGGGCCAAGCCTGGAGATTCGGCCACGCCCCGAGCAGATCGTCGCGTGGGCGGAGGAGTGCGGTGGGCTCGTCGTCGAGGGCCCGCCGCAGCCCGTCGGCCCTTGGCACTTCGCGCTGCGGCTGCAAAGAATGCCCGCCGACTCCTACCGCGGCGGAGACGGTGACTGAACGGCGCCGCGGTGGGCGAGGGTGAGGCGGCCGGCGGGGACGTTGACGGTTTCCGTGACAGTGCCGTCGGTCCAGTGAACGACGACCTTGTCGGCGGTGGTGGCGGTGCCGAGGCCGATGGTCAGCTCGGCGGCGTGCTGGCTGAGGTAGGAAACGTCGGCGCCCCACCAGCGAAGCTGGCGGCGGCCGGCGGCGTGGATTTCGATGCGTGCGCCGAAGCATTGCGCGGCGGTGCCGGCGAGGCGCAGGGCGAGCGAGTGGCGACCCAGCGGAGCGGTGTCGTTGCGCAGCAAGAGCGGTTCGCCTTGGTTGATCGCGACCGCGAGATCGCTGTCGCCATCGCCGTCGTAGTCGGCGGCAGCGAGTCCACGGGAACAATACGGAGCCGCGGTCGCGGCGCCGGCGAGCGGGGCGACATCGCGGAAGCCGCCGTCCTCGGCGACGAAGAGAAAGAGCGGTTCGGCGCGAAGCAGCAACGGGTGGTCGGTGCGCTCGAGGGTGCTGCCGTTGACGACGGCGAGATCGCCGCGGCCGTCGAGATCGAGGTCGACGACGGCGCAGCCCCAGCCGACGGGCTCGATCGAGAGTTCGCCCAGGCGGAGTGCGCGCGCCCGGTCGCGGTACTCGAAGCCGCCGCCGGGCAACCGGAGACTCTGGTAGAATGCGTTCTCCTGCGAAACCCAGTTGGTGAAGAAGAGGTCGGGCAGATCGTCGGCGGTGTCGGTCGTGGCGCCGACATCGTGGAGGGCGAGCCCCATCGAGCCGCGCGGGTCGGCGGTGCCGGTGACGGCCGAGAGGTCGATGAAGGCGACGGGCTCGCCCGGTGCCGCTTCGCCGCCGAGGTTGCGGTAGAGGCGGTTGGCGGAGACGTCGTTGGTGACGTAGAGATCGAGCCAGCCGTCGCCGTCGAGATCGGCGAAGGCCGCGGAGAAGCTGCGTCCTTCCGCGTTGGCGACGCCGCAACGTTCCGCGACCTCCTCGAAGGTGCCGTCGCCGCGGTTGCGGAAGAGGCGGTTGGGCTGGGGATCGTAGGAGTTGGGGTTGAGCGTGAAGGGCACCTCGTAGCCCGAGAGGGCGGCGGTGGGCGCGCCGAGGAACTCGGCCTCGCGCCCGGCCGTGTCGTACGCGACATAGTTGCAGAGGTAGAAGTCGATCCGGCCGTCGCGATCGTAGTCGCCCCAGGCGGTGCCGGTGCCCCAGCCGGGATCGGCGACGCCGGCGGCGGCCGCGACATCGACGAAGGTGCCGTCGCCACGGTTGCGGAAGAGGCGGTTGGGGCCACGGCAGGTGACGTGGAGGTCGACGTGACCATCGCCATCGTAGTCGACCCAGGTGGCGCCCATGCCGAACGCCCCTGGATCGGCGACGCCGGCGCGCGCGGCCACGTCCTCGAAGGTGCCGTCGCCTTGGTTGCGGAACAGGCGGTTGCCCGTCGGAGTCCAGCCCGGGGTGGGGACGATGCCGGGGTGGTTGACGAGGAAGAGATCGGGCCAGCCGTCGCCGTCGAAATCGCCCCAGGCGAGGCCCGAGCCGGTATCCTCGGGAAGGGCACGATGGCGCTGCGGGGGGCCGTGGCGAAAACGAAGACCCGCGGCGGCGGCGACCTCGGTGAAACGCACCGGCGTCTGCCGGGCGCGCGCCTCGGCTTCGAAGGTCGCGGTCACGTTGGTGCGGGCGTCGGCCAGGTCCGTCCGGTGGCGGGAGTCGAGCCGCCAGACCGTCCACGAGACGGCGGCAAGCCCGAGGGTGACGGCGGCGCTCGTGAGCCAGAGGCGGCGCACGCGCGCCGAGAGACGCGGACGGCGGGAACGCGTCATGGAAGAGCGGGGACTGCCGGCGGCGGCAGAGCGGCCGGCGCGACGAGAGTGAGCGTGCGGGTGGCGGTGCCCTTGGTGATCGTGGGCTGGAAGACGCCGGAGTCCGCCTCCATCGTGGGCAGCACGAGGTTGAGGAACTCCTGGCGGTAGCGGCGGAAATTGAGGTCGGCGGTGAGGGTGAGGGGGCCGCGCGCGGTGGCGGGAACCTGGAGACGGTAGGTCTGCTTGTCGGCGTAGCGCGGGAAGAGCACGCGGTTGCCGGTGCCGCCGGCCTTGTTCCAGAGTTCGTGGCGACGGAGCGCCTGGCCGCTCGCGTCGACGGGCATGCCCTCGAAGACGAGCGTGCCGGCGTCGCGGGGACGGCCGGGGACGTGGATGACGCCGGGTTCGTCGAAGACCTCGCGGGTGACCGGATCGATGCCGCCCCATTCGGCGACGAGGCGGCCGTCGGCGTCGGCGACGCGCAGGTGGACCCAGGCGCGGAGGAAGTCGAGCGGGCCGGTGATGAAGTTGTGGCCGGCCTTCTGGTTCTTCACGACGACCTGGAGTTCGACGGTCTCGCCCGGCGCCGCGGTGCCGGGCGCGTGGACTTCGATCGCCGCGACGGGGCCGGCGGGCCAGAGGTGGGCGATCTCGGGGAGCACCGTTTCGCCTTTGATCCACTCCTCGGTGAGGCGGATCTGTTCCTCGGCGTGGGGCAGCTTGAGGACGGCGGGCATGAAGAGGTTGGTGGCGATGGTGCCGTGGTGGCGGTGCGAGCGGTCGTCGGCGGAGCGGCGGAGATCGCCCGCCTCACCGGCGCCGGGATCACGCGAGTCGGGCACGAGGCGCATGTGGCAGTCGCGGCAGCTGAGCGTCTTGTCGGGATCGCCGGCGTGGTTCCAGTGGCTCTGGCGCCACTCGTCGAACTGGTTCTGCGCGGGGTTGGAGCCGAAGCGGTTGAGCGCCTCGGGGATGAACTGCTTGTGGCAGGCGCCGCAGAATTCGGGCGTGCGGAGGATGTTGCGGTCGTAGTCGGCGAGGTGCTGGCGCGGGTAGGCGCGAATGAGGAAATCGGAGACGCGCTTGGTGAGTCCTTGGCCGCTCTCGCCGAGGTAGCGGGTGGGCGGCGTGAGCACGTAGTCGGCGTTGCCGCGCTGGTCGACGTGGGAGATCGAGTGGCAGACGACGCAGGAGAGGCCCTCCTGCATGCCGGGTGCGGAGAGGCTGAGGTTGTGGATGTCCTTGGCGCCGGCGAAGAGCGAGATCGGGTCGTGGCAGCCGGCGCAGTAGCGGGTGTCGGCCGGGCTGCGGTCCTTTGCGAAACTCTGCTGCACCGCCTGGAAGGGCGGATTCATCGCCGAGAAACGGTGCGCGCTCGGCTCCCATTCGGCGAGGATCTCCTCGTGGCAGCCGGTGGTGCCGCAGGAGGCGGACCCGGCGAGTACCTCCGGGTTGATCAGCTCGCCGGAGGCGGTGCGGGCGAACGTCGGCGCGAAGGGGCTGCCGCGGTACTCGTCGAACTTCTGTGCGTACTCCGGCAGCGTGTAGTCGGCCGGCACGGGGCGCGTGACGGCGGGCTGCGGGAGCATCGTCGCCAACGCAACGAGCAGGACATAGCTCCCGGCGAGCGCGCCGCCGAGGGCGAGGCCGCTGCGCCGGAGGCGTCTCCCGAACTCCGGTACGCTGCGCAGCTGCGCCCCGCGGCGCAGAAAGGCGAGGATGAGGTGCACGAGGACGACGCCCACCGTGGCCAGACCGGTCGCGAGGTGGACTTGGTCCCATAACGGCGAGAGCCGCCGGCCGAAGAAGCAGTTCCAGGTGACCACGCCGCCGCTGGCGCAACAGACCGCGAGCAACACGAGGCCCGCGTAGCCGAGGAGTTTCACGACGGACAGCGGTTGCGTGCGCCAGTCGCGCCAGTGCCGCACGAGATAGACGGCGCACGGGGCGAGCAGCAGCAGGCCCGCGGCGGTGTGGAGGAGGATGCTGAGCTGGGTCAGAACCGAGAACGGCGCGAGCAGCACCCATAAACCGGTGACCGACTCCAGGAGGAGGCCGGCGAGCACGGCGACGGAGAGGCCGGCCGTCCAGCCGCGGGCGGCGGTCTGCAACGTGGCGGTCGGTTGGTCGGAGGATTCGTTGGGCGGTGAGTGCGGGGCCGGGCCGGCGGGGGGTGTCATCGGGTTTGGGTAGCGCGGCGTAGTATGGGACCGGTGGTCCACCACGGGAGGACAAAGGGCGCCGGACCTTGACCTGCATCATCGAAAACGCGGGAAGCGGGGTGGGGGCGGCGTGGGT
>JAHFTC010000176.1 GCA_023269585.1 Opitutaceae bacterium | reverse complement strand
AAGCCATCAAGGCCGATGCCCGCGGCTTCCGGAGCTTCGCCAACTACCGTATCCGAATCCTCTTTCATTGCGGCAAACTCGACCTCCGCCCGGTCCTCACGCCCCAATCCTAGCCACTAAGTTTCCGGAAGAACCAAACTCCAGGACTTTGTTCGACTACGACCACGCGGGAGCCCATTGCTGTCCCTCCCGCGGTAGTTCGTTTGCCTTGTGTGCCAACCCCCATGGATGTGCAAGCCGATCTGTCGGCGGAGTTGGCACTGGATACTGCGTGAGCGAGCGGCATTAGGCAGATGCTCAACACCACGGCGGTGAACCTTAGTAGCTTTGTCATTCTGACACTGATTAACGTTTGAGGCCCGTGCGGCGGCCCATCCCGGTGCCGGCGGTCGATGCGGGGACGCCTCCAGCTCGAAAATTGGTGTACCCCCCCCCGGGGGGGCAGGCAAGCATGAAAGTGAAATCTGTATTCAAATAATTGTTTGATCTTAACATCGGATACGAAGCGGATGTATTGCTGCACCAACGGACCCTGAAGTCCACCAGGCCCCCATTGCCTGTTGCTGTCGCCACCGGAACCACGCAGACCGGTACGGACCTGTAGTGCCTTGCGCAGGAACGGTGAGCGTATTCACCATGCGAAATCTCCAGACTTGGCCCCTCTTTCTCGTTCTCGCAGTAGCGGCGACAGTGCTCACCGGCTGCGCCTCCGTGCGGCGCGGCGTCCTCTAGGGCTCCGACCACGGTCAGCCGGCGGCGGCCATCGCTCCGGCCGCTAGCGAGGAACTGGTCCCGCTCACCACCTGTTCAGGAACGAATATTGTCGCCCTGTTCGGCGCCGCGACCGAGGCAGACGGGCGAGCGCGCACCGACGCCGCCCAACGGGCCGCGGTTCTCTATTTCTACCCCGGCGGCTACACCGTGCAGCGCAGTCGCGCCGTGTTCGACGGCTTCCGGCGGCTTGGCTGCAATGTTCTCGTGCCGGAGTATCCCGGCTTCGGCCTGAGCTCCGGAAAACCGAGCGAGCGCGGCTGCTACGAGGCAGCCGACGCGGCGTGGGCCTACCTGCAAACACGTCCAGGTCTCGACCGGCGCCGCATCGTAGTTGCAGGTTGGTCGGTCGGCGGCGGGGTGGCGGTCGACCTCGCGGCCCGGCAGACCCCGGCGGGGCTGGTGGTGATCGGCACGACGACGCGGCTGCAGGATGCGGTGCGGCACCTGGCCGACAGCCGCGGCTCCACGGCGTGGATTCCCTCGTGGTTTCTCTGGTCGATCACCGCCCAATGCCGCCTCGACAGCGTGGGAAAGCTGCCGGCGGTGCGGTGCCCACTGCTCGTGATCTTCGGCGAGCGCGACGAACTGGCCACGAAGGCGATGGCCGAGCGCCTCGTCGCGGCGGCACCGGGCGGTGCGAAGCTGGTGGCGCAGGAGGGCGTGGGCCATGGCGACTTCTTCAAGACCAACGCCGACGCGCTCTGGCGGGAGCTGGATCTGTGGCTCGGCGGACTGCCGGCGGCTGCGGCACGCTGAACCGGGAGCCGTCGCTCAAGCCGCGGGGCGCTCGCGCGTGGCGGCGTTTGGCCCTTTGCACCCGCGGGCCGCGCGCTACGGTGGGCGCGCGATGCCGGAGATCGTCCTCGCCACGCTCAACGCCAAGTACATCCACGCCTCGTTCGGGCTGCGCTGCCTGCGCGCGAACCTGGGTGAGCTGCGCGCGCGGTCGGCGTTGGTCGAGTTCACCATCCAGGAGCGTCCGCTCGACGTCGCGGAGCGTATTCTGGCGCTGGAGCCGAAGATCGTCGCGCTCGGGGTGTACGTCTGGAACGTGGCGCCGACGACCGAGCTGGTCGCGCTGCTCAAACGCCTGCGGCCCGAGCTGGTCGTGATCCTCGGCGGCCCCGAAGTGAGCCACGAACCGGAGGTGCAGGAGATCGTGCGGCTGGCGGACTGCACGATCCGCGGCGAGGGCGAGGGGGTGTTGCCGGAAGTATGCCGCGCGGTGCTCGCAGGCGGGACGGTGCCGGCGAAGGTCGTCCAGGCGCCGCCGCCGGAGCTGGCGGCGCTCACGCTCCCGTACGACGAGTACACCGCCGACGACATCGCGCACCGGCTGATCTATGTGGAGGCGTCGCGGGGTTGTCCGTTCTCCTGCGAGTTCTGTCTGTCGTCGCTCGACGAAACGGTACGGGCGTATCCGTTGGACCCGTTCCTGGCGGCGCTGGAGCGGCTGCTTACGCGCGGCGCGCGGCATTTCAAGTTCGTCGACCGCACCTTCAACCTCCACCTGCCGACCAGCCGGCGCATCCTCGAGTTCTTCCTCGAGCGGATGGCGGAAGTGGGAGCGCAGAGTAGCGGAACCGTTCCGGTTCCGTCCGGCGTGGAAACCGCGCCGCTACCGGGCTCCCATCTGCCGGCCACCGTCCACCGCCCACCGTCAACCCTCCACCGTTACCCCGGGCTCTTCCTCCACTTCGAGCTGGTGCCGGACCGGCTGCCGCCGGAGTTGCGGGAGCTGCTGGCGCGGTTTCCGACGGGTTCGCTGCAGTTGGAAGTCGGCATCCAAAGTTTCGATTCGGAGGTGACGGCGGCGATCAACCGCCGCCAGGACTTGGCGAAGCTGGAGGACAATTTCCGCTTTCTGCGCGAACACACCGCGGCCCACGTGCACGCCGATCTGATCGTCGGGCTGCCGGGCGAGACGGTGGCGGGCTTCGCGGCGGGTTTCGACCGGTTGGTCGCGCTCGGGCCGCAGGAGATCCAGGTGGGTTTGCTGAAACGGCTGCGCGGGGCGCCGATCGCACGGCACGACGCGCCCGAGGCGATGGTGTACTCTCCGGCCCCGCCCTATGAGATTCTGCGCAACCGGGTGATCGACTTTCCGACGATGCAGCGGCTGCGGCGTTTCGCGCGCTACTGGGACCTCGTCGGCAACAGCGGCAACTTCGGCGAGACGCTGCCGTTGTTCTGGCTCGGCGCGCCTTCGGCCGGGGCTCTCCGCGTCGCGGAAAGCCTTCGCTTTCCGCTTAAGGACGCCGCAGTAGCGGCGTCCTCGCCCTTCGCGGAGTTTCTGCGGTTCAGCGACTGGTTCTACGCGCGCGAGGGCCGGCACCACGGGCTCGCGTTGAGTCGCACGATGGAGCGGGTGTTCGGGTTTCTCGTCGAGGAGCGCGGGCTCGCGCCGGCGGCGGTGGCGGCGGCGCTGGTGCGCGACTGCGCCCGTATCGGGTATCTGGAAGTTCCTGTCGCGGTGCGGCCGCACGCGCTGCCGGAGGCGTTGGCCGCGTTGGCGGCGCGGCGCGGGACCGTGGCACCGAATGCGAAGCGCCAGGCTCGTCATCGCGGCGAGTGACGCGGACGGGTGTCCACGAAAAAGCCCCGGCGGTGAAGCCGGGGCGAAAGGCGGGGTGCCAGTCAGCCGAGTTGATGCAGACGAGGGTCGAGAGTCGAGGGACGAACCGTCGGTGGCACAATCGAGGTCGCTCGCCGTTCCGGTTGATCCACGGTTTTGGGGCTCTTGTCGCTCGTCCGCTCGACGGGCTGATCAGGCTTTCGGTGTCTCCGGCGCTTCGGGCGTCTCGGGGGCGTGGGGCACGTTGCTGCCGCAGCAGTGCTTGTACTTGCGGCCGCTGCCGCAGGGGCAGAGGTCGTTGCGGCCGATCTTGAGCGGGACCGGCATCGCACTGCCGGCGGGCGCGGCGGGCTTCTTCGGCTGGGTGGCGAGCCAGAAGCGATGGAGTTCGATCACGCTGGTGGCGATCACCTGGGCCGGGGTGCCGTTCGCCGCCGAAAGCTTGGAGAGGATCTGCTGGTGGACTTCCTTCTCGGGCTCGAGATAGGCGCGGATCAGCGCGATGAACGGCTCGGCCGGCGTGCCGGCCACCGGCTGCCAGGCCGCGTTGTCGAGCTTCACGCCGCAGCAGAAACCGAAGCACCAGTCGGTGACGATTTCGGTGGCCTTGTCGCCCTCGTGGCGGGTGTAGGTGAGCGGGGCGAACTGCGGCGGCTGTTGGGCGAGCAACAGCGCGATCGTGTTGAGATGGCGCACGAGCAGCGAGGCCACGTGCTCGGCCTGCTGCTGGGACTGCCAGCGCGGCTCACCCTGCCCCCAGATGTAGCGCATCCAGACGTTTGGCGGCACGGGGCGCGGCCCGATGATGATCGAGGTGAGCAGGCCGTTGACCGCCGAGATGCGCATGGTGGTCGGCGGCACGAGTGGGGACTCGAGAAAGCCGGCCAGATCGTAGAGTTCGGCCTCGGAGAGGGGCTTGTAGTTTTCGGTGTGGCGGGACATGGCGTGTCGGTCGGGTGGGGTGAGGGGCGCAAGCAAGGGCACCGGCTCCGGCGAGTGCAACAAAAGACCTCGCCGCGGTCGCGTTCGAGGTGGGGGCACACGCTTCAGCAGCTCCTGCTCATCGCTCAGAGAGCCGGTACGGAGCCGCGACCGGTGCGCCTCGGCCCGGGCGTTGGTTGGGGGCTGTTTTGGTGGGGTTGCGGGGCTGATTGAGGGAGCCGTTCTCCGCTCAGACGCAAATGTTAGAGCAACCCGGTGTTCGGTTTCACCCCGAGGATGCGGCACTTCTTCGGGCCTCGGCCGGCTTCGCCACCGGCGCCCGTTGCCTCTCCGTTCACCTCAGATCGTTTTCCTATGTCTTCCCGAAAACCCCTCGTCACCCACATCTACACCGCCGACCCGTCCGCCCACGTCTTCGAAGGTCGGATGTACATCTACCCGTCGCACGACCTCGACCTCGAGGTGGAGGAGAACGACAACGGCGACCAGTACCAGATGACGGACTATCACATCCTCTCGCAGGATCGGCCGGACGGCCCGACGACCGACCACGGCGAGGCGCTGCACCTCAAGCAGGTGCCGTGGGCCTCGCGCCAGATGTGGGCGCCGGACGCGGCGTTCAAGGACGGCAAGTACTACCTCTATTTCCCGGCGCGCGACAAGGACGGCATCTTCCGCATCGGCGTGGCCGTGGGCACGCGCCCCGAGGGCCCGTTCGTGCCCGAGGCCGAGCCGATCAAGGGCAGCTTCAGCATCGATCCCTGCGTCTTCCGCGACGACGACGGCCAGTTCTACATGTACTTCGGCGGCCTCTGGGGCGGTCAGCTCCAGTGCTGGCCGACCGGTCGCTTCATCGCCGACGCGAAGACGCCACCGGAAGACGCGCCCGCGCTCTGCCCGAAGGTCGCCAAGCTTACGCCGGACCTGCTGCAGTTCGCCACCACGCCGGCCGACGCCGTGATCGTGGACAAAGCGGGCGCCGTGCTGAAGGCAGGCAACAACACCGCCCGGTACTTCGAGGGGCCGTGGATGCACAAGTACAACGGCACGTACTACCTCTCCTATTCGACCGGCGACACGCATCTGCTCTGCTACGCCACCGCGAAGAGCCCGCTCGGGCCGTTCACCTTCCGCGGTTCGTTTCTCAGCCCGGTCCTCGGCTGGACGACCCACCACTCGATCGTGGAGTTCCAGGGCAAGTGGTATCTGTACTACCATGACTCCACCCTCTCCGGCGGCGTGAGCCACCGGCGTTGCGTGAAGGTGCAGGAGCTCGTCTACGAGGCCGACGGCTCGATCCGGCCGATGGAGGCCTGAGCCATCCGGCGGCGCACCGCCGCCAACCCCCGTTTCACGAAAGCCACCGGCGGAAGCCGGTGGCTTTCGTTTTCCCACCCGCGCGCCACGGCCCACGGGTTGAGGCTCCTGGGAGCAGCGAGGCGGGGGCGCGCACCGCACTGAACGACTCCGTCATCCGGTTACGCGCACGATCGCTCTCTGCGTCTTCCTCCCCCTCTTCATGCCCTCTGTGATCGGCTCGTGGCGCGGGAGTATCCGGTCTCTGCGCGGTGGCGGCTCCGGTTTCTCCTCGGTGCTCTGGCTCTCGACGCTTGTCCCTCCGCCCTCGACCGGCTGAGCCGGCTCAGGCGAAGTCGGGCCAAGTGTGCCTGAGATGGCGGAAGACGGTCTCACTGTCGCCGCCGGTGGCGATCGCGGCGTCACGGGCGACCGAGTACAAGGTTTCGGTCGTGTGGCCGTCGAGGCAGGCGACCGCCATGGCCTCGAACGGCTTCAGCAGGCGGTGCTGGTCATGGCATTCCCGGGCACGGCGGGTGGCCTCGGCGAGGGCGAGCCGGGTCGCGGAACTGTGCACCATCTCGACCTCGGTCTCATCGAGGAGGCGGTGCCAGGCGTCGCGTTTCAGCCCGTGGAGGCTCATGGTGGCCCTTCACATCGGCCGCCGATCCAGCCTCTGAAACCGCCCCGGTCGTCGCGCGACGGGGCGGCTGGGGTTTCTGCCCGGGTCAGAACTTGCGCTGGTAGATCGCGCCGCGGGTGTCGGTGAAGGTGAACTGCCCTCCGTCGAAGCTCACGAACGTGATGCCCAGCTCGCGGTTGATGGTGTCGCCGGCGGCGAAGACTCTGGTGCCGAGCATGATCGTGCCGCCGGAGCTGTTGGCCCGCGCGCCGGAGACCTGCAGGGCCCGGATGGCGTTGGCCACCACGGGATCCTGCTCGGGCGGCGGCGGTTCGGGCTCGGGTTCCGGCTCTGGTTCAGGCTCCGGGGCGAAAGGGGCCACCGCCGGTTCGGGTGTTGCCGGCTCGGCGGCCGCAGGCGTGGGTTCGGGCGTGGCCGTGGCCGGCGCCGTGTCGGCGGGCTGGTTGGTCGCCACGGGCGCACTGCCGGGGCCGAAGAGCCCGAGCGGATCGGCAAAATAGAGGAAGGAGGCCCCGCCGATCACCAGCAGGAGCAACAGCAGCAGGGTGACGATGGGCTTGTGCTCGGCCGCGGCGGGCGCGTTCCGAGACGGTGGCGGCGGGGGCGCGGGCTTCTTGGCGCCAGCGAAGCCGGGCGGAGGCGGGAAGTTGGCGGGCCGGACCGGGGGCGGCGCCGCGATCGGCGCACTCGGCGGCCGCGGGACGGACGGGAAAGGCGGCGGTGTCGCCGGGGTGGGCGCGGGCTGGAAGGCGGCCGCCGGCAGTGGTGGCGGCTCGATCACCGGTTCCGGCGCGACGGCGCCGCCGGGGGCGCTTGCCATCGCGGGCGGCTCGGGC
>JAHFTC010000005.1:31212-90354 GCA_023269585.1 Opitutaceae bacterium | reverse complement strand
CTCCCGCCCGACGATGGCGAAGGGTCGCCCCGGTCAGGGGGCTCGGCGACCCAGGAACTGCACCACGGCCGCACGACCGGTGTGACCGGCGCCTTCCCACACCTCGCGTTCGCTCTCGCGGGCAACAAGCAGATCGAGCCCCGCGAGTTCGGCACGGAGATCGGCGAGGCGCATCAGCAGCGCCGGATCCTTCGGGCCGCCGGTGCCGAAGGCGATTTGGGCCGGGGTGTAGGCTTCGAGGATGAAGACGCCGCCGGGCGCGAGCCCGCGCACCACCGCGGCGTGCACGGTCCGCCGCAACGGCTGCGGCAGATGCGCGAAGATCGAGACGATGCCCGACCACGCGCCCGGCTTGATGGGGAACGCCGCCAGATCGGCGACGACGGTGGTGAGCGCCACGCCTCACTGCACCCAACCCAATTTGAGCGCGCCGAGCGCCCGGTGGAAGCCGTCGACAGGCGCACAACCACCGCCAACACTCTTCTCCATGACCACCGTAACCATTCTGTCCGAGAACACCGCCCGCGGGCTGGGCGTGCTGGGCGAACACGGGCTCGCGTGGTGGATCGACACCGGCACGCACCGCGTGCTCTTCGACACCGGACAGGGCCTCGTGCTCGCGCCCAACGCCCGGCGACTGCGCGCCGATCTTGCCTCGGCCCACGCCATCGCCCTCAGCCACGGGCACAGCGACCATGTGGGTGGACTGGAGACCGCGCTCGCCGCCGCACCGCAGGCGACGCTCCACCTGCATCCCGACGCCATGTGCCGCCGCTACACGGGCTCCGACCGCAAGCCGACGGGCCGCCGCCTCAGCACCGATTTAATGGAGACGGAGGCGTTCCGGACGGACGGCCGTCGCGTGGTCGTGTCGCGGGAGCCGCAGGAGATCGCGCCCGGCGTCTGGACGACCGGGGAGATCCCGCGCACGAACGACTTCGAGGACGTGGGCGGGCCGTTCTTCCTCGACGAACAGCTCACCCGGCCCGATCCGATCCTCGACGACCAAACGGTGTTCTTCGCCGGTCGCGAGGGCACCGTGGTCGTGCTCGGTTGCGCGCACGCGGGCGTCGTGAACACCCTCGAGCACATCCGCACGCTCACGCAGGGCGCGCCGCTCCACACCGTCGTCGGCGGCATGCACCTGCTCAACGCCGACGAGCGCCGCCTCTCCGAAACCTTCGCCGCCCTGCGCCGCCTCGGCGTGCAGCGCTTCGGGCCGAACCATTGCACCGGGTTGTACGCGACAACGCTCTTCTGGCGCGAGTTTCCCGGGCGCTGCTTCCCGTGCTCAGCCGGTTCACGGCTGGAGTTCCCGTCCTGAAAGGCTCGCCTCAGGCCGGCACGGGCAGGCCGAGGGCGCGGGTCATCACGCCGAAAAGGGCGTTGTTCTGGACGACGCCGCCGATCGCTTCGCTGCCCGGGCCGAAGGCGGCCAATTCAGTGTAGTCGGTGGTGTGCTGGGTGCCGGTCCAGCCGACGGAAGTGTGGTTGGCGAGGATCTGGCCGTAGGCGACCAGCGGCGCGTTGCGCACGCGATAGCCCTCGCGGTGTTCCTTCCGCAGCGCATGGCGGAGCATCTCGATCTCGTCGTCGTCGAAATCCAATGCCGTGGCGGTGTGCACGCGTTCGCGCACCTGCGCGGCGCTGCTGTCGGGGCCGAGCCCGGCGAGCGTCCACACATTGGTCTGCGAAAAACGGGCCACGCGGTCGAAGCACTCCTGGGTGTCGCCGTAGCTGCCGCCGCGGCTGGTGAAACTGCCGCCCGCGCCATTGAGCCCGGGATTGGCGTTGCCGTGGTCGCTGGTGACGATGACGAGCGTATCGTCGCGTCCGGCGGCAAACGCAGCGGCCACGCCCACGGCGTCGTCGAACGCGAGCTGGTCGAAGAGCAGGCCGCCGATGTCGTTGGCGTGCGCGGCGTGGTCGACGCGGGCGCCCTCGATCTGCAGCACGAAACCGCGCTCGTGGGCGGCGAGTCGCGCGAGCGCCACCTGCGTCATCTCGGCCAGGGTCGGCACCGTCGCGCGCAACGCGGGATCGGCGCGGTGGTCGAGGGCGAACGGCAGATGGCCGTCGTCAAACGTGCCGAGCAGGCGCCCGCCGGCCGACGCCGCCCGCAGCGCCGCGGCATCGCGCACGACGGCGTAGCCGGCGCGGGCGTAGTCGGCGAACAGGTCGCGTTGGTCGGCGCGTTGCGCCGGATCGAAGAACCTCGCGCCGCCGCCGAGCAGCACATCGACTCCAACCTCCAGATACTGCGCGGCGATGATCCCCTCGTCCGCGCGCGCCTCCACCTGCGCGGCGAATCCGGCGGGCGTGGCGTGCGTGATCGTCGCCGTGGTGACCAGCCCGGTGCCCTTCCCCGCCGCGCGCGCGAGCCGCAGGATCGGCGTGCGCGGGCGGCCGTCGGGGGCGAAGTTGATCGCGCCATTCTTCACCTTGTGACCGCAGCCCCAGGCCGAGGAGGCGGCCGCGGAGTCCGTCACCGGCGAGTTGGCAGACGCCGTGTCCATGAGCGCGCGACGCAGGTCGGGCCGGTCGTAGAGACCCAGCCAGTGCGTGCCGCGGCCCTCCTGCCGGCGGAGGTGCCGCTCGGCCATCGTCAACGTGCCCAGGCTCATGCCGTCGCTGACGAGGAAGATCACGTTGCGCGCCCGTCGGGCGCCGGCAGAGGCGGCCAGCTCCGTACTCTGCGCCCGCAGCCCGGGGGCCAGAAGAACGGCGCCGCCGGCGAGGCCGGTGCGCAGGAAATTGCGACGGGAGACGGAAGACATGAACCCGAGTGTGCAGCATCCCGCGCCGCCTTCCACTCCCGAGTGCGGCGTGACGCAAAAATCACGCGAGAGACGAGGCCCCCAGCCGCGGCCTCCCCTGCTCCGCCGGCTCACGGCTGGAGTTGGCGTGAGCCTTGGCGGCCTTTCGGCGAGGCCGGGCCGCCCTCCCCGCTGCGTCCCGCCATCGACCAGCCCCGGATGAACGCCGCGGTTGCACAACTCCGCCCGCCCAATACAGTCCCCCCCCCCCATCTCCTCATGCGCGATCCCCGCTCCAATCCTTTCACCAAAGAACTGCTGGCCGATGAGACCCTCAACGAGTGGCAGCGGATCATCGACACGACGGCCGAGATCTTCAAGGTGCCGGCCGGCCTGATCACACGCGTCGACCGGGCCCAGATCGAGATTCTCCTTTCGAGCAGAACCGAGGGAAATCCCTACCCGACCGGCTGCGTCACCCAATACCCCGACTCCGGCTGGTACTGCGAACGCACCTTGAAGAGCCATGGCCTCAACCACATTCCCGATGCCCTCGCCGATCCCCAGTGGCAGGACAACGGGGCCGTCACCGGCATGCACATGGTCTCGTACATCGGCCTGCCCATCCGGCGCCCCGACGGCGGCGAGTTCGGCACCGTTTGCTTTCTCGACAACAAGGCGAACTGCCACAACGGGCTCCATATCCGCATGCTCGAGATGATCCAGCGCATGATCGAGCTCTCGCTGCGCGTGATCTTCGACAAACACCAGTTGCTCCGGCACGAGCGCCTGCTCGAGGACCTCAGCCGGATCTACCCGATCTGCAGCTACTGCAAGAAGGTCCGCGACGCCTCGGGCGAGTGGGTCGCGGTCGAGAATTACATCCACAACCTCTCCGGCTCGCACGCCTCCCACGGGATCTGCCCGGAGTGCTTCTCAAAGGTCGAACACCAATGGACCGCCGCTGGAGGACCGAACCAACCGCCTCCCGGGACCCCGGTGCCCTGACCCACGTCTTCCTCGTCCGGGCCCCACCCCTTCGAGAGAAGAACCCAATCGCCTCAGCGGCGTCGATTCACTCGAGCGTCGAGGGCCGGGTGCCGGACTGTCGGTTGCGCCATCGGCGTCGCTCGACCGCTCCGGCTCGTCCTCGGTCTTCTGGCTCTCGTCGCGCGTCCCGCGACCCTCGAACCTGATCACGCCTCAGCTGCGCGGCATGAAGCGGAAGAAGAGCGATTGTTTCGCCACCGGGCCGGCGCGCTCGGCGAGCGCCAGCATCTGCTTGTCGCTGAGCGGCGTGAACTCGCGCGCGAGCTGCACGTTCTCCTCCAGCTGCGCGATGGTGTCGACGCCCACGATCGCCGTGCTGATCGGCAGCGTGTACGCGTAGTACATCGCCTCGCGCATGCTGAGCGCGCCCGGGCGGGTCGCCACGGCCCCGGTCGACTCCCACGAGCGCTTCTGCTCCTCCTCCGACGGCGGCGTCCACGAGGAGAGCAACCGCCCCCGGCTCACCACCTTCATGCCGATGATCCCGAGCTGCTGCTCGACGGCCAGCGGCACGAGCTCGTCGAGGAAACTGTAGTGGTACCGGTCGGCCGCGTTCACCGCGAGCAGCGCGGCGTCGAACGGGAACCGCCGCAGCAGCTCCATCAGCGCATCCGGACGGTGGTGACCGGTGATCCCGAGAAAACGCACCAGCTTCTGCTCCTTCGCCTCGACCAACGCCTCCAGAGCCCCGCCCTTCGCGCAGATCGCGTCGACCTCGTCCATCGTGCCCACGTCGTGCAGTTGCCAGAGATCGAGATGGTCGGTGTTGAGCCGCTTGAAGGATCCCTCGAGCATGCGCAGCGAGCCGTCGCGGGTGCGGTCCTTGGTCTTGCTGGCGAGAAACGCCTCGGCGCGGCGCCGCTTCATCACCTCACCGATGTAGCGCTCGCTCCAGCGCTGCGGCCCGCCGTAGATCGACGACGTGTCGATGTAGTTCACCCCGAGATCGAGCGCGCGCTCGATGATCGGCACGGCGATCGCCGCGTTGTCGCCGCGCTCGAGGGCCGACTGCCCGCCCAAGCCGAACAGGCTCACCCGAAACCCCGTCTTGCCGAGATTGCGCATCGGCATCGGCGGACAGACCGGCAACCCCGCGCCGGGAGCGGGCGCGGACGCCGCGGGCGCAGTCGGTTCGGCACCCGAGGCGAGGTTGGGCAACAGCGACTGTCCGAGCAGCGCGGCGACCGAGGCGCCGCCAACCTTGAGGAAATCGCGACGGTTCGGGGAGACGGTGGGCTTGGTGGTCATGGTTGGGGCGCCGGGGAGAACGGCGCGCGACGGTCAGCCCCCTGCGCCGTTTTGTCCAGCGGGCCGGGCTCGATTTCCCTACCCCCGGACAACGCGACGCCGTTTTGAAGCGTCACCGCGAGGCCGCACCGCCGCCGGCCGCCGACTGGCCGCAGCCTTGCGCAAAGCGTAGGAAAGCCGCCTCCAAAGACCGCCAACTTCACCCGAGATATCGCCAGTCGTAACTGGGTTGCCAACCCGTTGGCCGTTCAACACCAAGAAGTGATGCTCAAGCGCCTGCTCTGGTTCTGCGTACTCGCCATCGTGATCGCGACCGCCGTCGTCGTCTTCCGGTCCCGCCGCGCCGCCCCCGTCACCGCCGAGTTCGCCCAGCTCATGAACCGCGGCAACGGCCTGCTCGAGAAGGGCGACGCCGCCGGCGCCACCACGCTCTACCAGCAGGCGCTCCGCCTGTCGCCGGAAAGCATCGACGTGCGCCTCAACCTCGCCAACGCCGCCCTGCTCGCCGACCGCCCGGCCGACGCCGTCCCCTTCTGCCGCCAGGTCCTCGAGCTCGATCGCAACAACGCCGCCGCCCTCTACCTCATGGGCTGCGCCCTCCTCCGCCAGAACCAGCCGGAGCCCGCCGCCGCCGCCTTCCAGCAGTCGTGGTCGATCGATCCCGGCGAGCCGGCGCTCGACTTCCAGATGGGCCTCGCCCAGCGCGAACTCGGCCGCTTCCCCGACGCCATCCGCCTCTTCGAGAGCACCGTGCGCGCCGCCCCCGACCACCCCTCCGCGCACTACCAGCTCAGCCAGCTCTACCGCCGCGCGGGCCAGACCGACGACGCCAACCGCGCCCTCTCCCGCCACCAGGAAATCAGTACCCGCGCCCCCGCCCAGTCCGCCACCGCGGCCGCCCTCGAACGCAGCAAACACACCCGGCCGCTCGCACCCTTCGTCCTCGCCCAGCCCGACCGCGCCGGCCTCGCCGTGCGTTTCACCGAGGACACCGCGACCGCCTTCGCCGCCACATCAGCCGACTACCGCGCGCCGCTCACGGTCGTCGACTACGAGCGCGATGGCCGCCCCAGCCTCTTCGCCCTCGAGAAAAGCGGCGGCTTTGCCCTGCTCGACAACCGCGCCGGCCGCTTCGCCCCGCTCGGCCGCCCGTTGCGCGCGTCGCCGGATGGCGGTTACCGCGCCGCGCTCACCGGCGACCTCGACAACGACGGCCTCGACGACGTGGTCGTGCTTGGCGAGAAGGACTCCCGCGTCTTCAAGTTCTACGCCCAGGGCCGCCTGCGCGACGCCACCCGCGCCGCCGGCCTCGAGGGCGTAACCGCCACCGCCGGCGTGCTCGCCGACCTGCATTTCAGCGGCAACCTCGACCTCGCCGTCGTGCGCCCGGGCGGCGCCGGCCTCGCGCTCTACCGCAACCTCGGCAACCTCGCCTTCGACCCCGCCTGGACCGACTCCGGCCTGCCGACGGACATCCCCGGCGCCACCCAGATCCTCACCGCCGACTGGAACAACGAGAGCCTGCCCGGCGTGTTCGTCGCCCGCGCCGCCGCCCCGGCCGAGCACTTCGCCAAGCCCCGCTCCGCGCCGTTCTCACCCGGCCTCGCCACCCAGGGCTGGCCGGCCGGCGCCGTGATCGTCACCGCCGACCTCGACAACGACCTGCGCCTCGAGGCCGTGATCGCCACCGCCACCTCGCTCGAGCTCATCGATCGCGAAGCGCCGCAGCAGACCAGCCTGCCGCTCGCCGGCTTCGTCGTCGCAGGGCTGCAACCCGTCGACTTCGACAACGACGGCTGGCTCGACCTCGTCGCCTTCGGCCCGTCCGGCGTTCGCGTCTGGCGCAACGCCGGCCACGCCGGCTTCCGCGATGTCACCAAGGACCTTGGACTCGACACCACCGGCCCCGTCGAGGGCCTCGTCGCCGCCGACTTCGACAACGACGGCGACACCGATCTGGTCACCGCCTCCGCCGCCGGTCTCCGCCTCTGGCGCAACGATGGCGGCAACCAGAACCGCCAGCTCAAGCTCCGCCTCGTCGGCAACCGCTCCAGCTCGAGCGCGCTGGGCGTGCGCCTGGAACTGATCGCCGGCGACTGGCGCTCCAGCCGTATCGTCCGGCAGCAGCCGCTCGAAATCGGCGTGGGCCGCCACCCGCAGCTCGACGCGCTCAAGGTCTATTGGTTCGACCTCGCCACCTCGCAGGTCGACGTGCCGGTGGCCGCCACCCCGCACGTCATCAACGAACCGGCACTGCCCGCCGGCTGCTGCCCGTATCTCTACGTCTGGGACGGCCGCGGTTTCCGCTTCGTCACCGACATCCTCGGCGCCGCTCCGCTCGGCCTGCCGGTGAACGAAAAGATCTTCGTGTCCGCCGACCCGGAGGAACTGCTCGCGCTCGGCGACACGACGACATTCCAACCCAAGGACGGCGCCTACGAGGTCCGCCTCACCGAGGAGTTGCGCGAAGTGCTCTACCTCGACGAGGCGCGTCTCATCGCGATCGACCACCCCGCGGGCACCGTCGTCCATCCCACGAGCAAGATGGTGCCGATGCCGCCCTTCCCCCAGCACGAGCTCTGGACGCTGCGCCCCCTCGCCACGCCGCTCGCCGCCCTGCGCAGCGACGGGCTCGACGTCACCGCGGCGCTCGTACACGTCGACAACCAGATGGTCTCGCCGGCGCAGTTGCGCCGCCCGCAGCTGCGCGGTCTCGCCGAGCCGTTCGCCGTCACCATGGACTTTGGCCCGATCCCGACCGAGCGCGCGCTCGTGCTCGCGCTCACCGGCTGGATCCGCTTCGGCGGCGGCATGGCCAACATCTCCGGCTCGATCGACCCGTCGCTGCCCTTCCCCTTCCCCGGCCTCGAGGTGGAGGGCGCCGACGGTGCGTGGCAGAAGGTCGACGTCGTCGTCGGCACGCCCGCCGGCAAGACCAAGACCATCCTCGTCGACCTCGCGGGCAAGCTGCCCGCCGGCGCGCGCCGCCTGCGCCTGTCGACCGCGTTCGAGATCTATTGGGACGCCGCCGTGCTGTGCGAGAAGGCCGACTCCGCCCTCTCCCGCGAACACCACCTCTCCCCCACCCGCACCGACCTGCGCTGGTACGGCTACAGCCGTTTCGCCGACCTGCCGCCGTCGATCCCGCTCACGCCGATCTACGGCGACGCCTCGCCCGTGCCGCCGTGGTCGCACACGCCCTCCGGCTGGTTCACCCGCTACGGCGAAGTCGACTCGCTCGTGCTCCAGCGCGACGACCGCCTCGCCCTGATCGCCGCCGGGGACGAACTCGCGCTCTCGTTCGACGCCGCCGCCCTGCCGCCGCCCGCGCCCGGCATGACCCGCGCCTTTTTCCTCCACGTCGTCGGTTGGGACAAGGACGCCGATTTCCACGTCGAGCAGGGCTGGCGCCTCGAGCCGCTGCCGTTCAACGGCATGAACGACCAGCTCTACGGCACGGAGCCGCGCCCCGCCCATCTCGACGACTCCTGGATCAAGGAATTCAATACCCGCTGGGTCGACCCGATCGTCCCGCATCCCGCCGGCCAAACCCGTGCCGTGCCCTGACGCCCCATGCGCGAGCCGCTCCGATGGTGGGGCGGGCTTTACGCCCGCCATTCATCTCCGCCCGCCATCTGCCCCGTTGAACCTACCGAGGCCCTGAATACCGCCCTTCCCCGCTGCCACGCCCCAGAATGAGCCACGCCCACCGCCCCTCCACCGGCCCGCGCCCGAAAGCGCGCGTCCTCTTCCGCACGCTGGCCACGTTGTTCACCGCCTTCATCGGCGCGGCCGCCTCGGCCGCGGGCGGCAGCCTCGAAGCGCAGCCGCTCGCCCCGCGCTCCGGCCCGCGCGGCGCCACGCTCTTCTCCGTCGTCGCCCCCGAATCCTCGGGCGTGATCGCCGAGAACAAGTACGAGGACCCGGACATGTGGGGACGGCGTTCGCGCGAGTTCGACCTCGGCGGCATCGGTTCCGGCGTGGCCATCGGCGACTACGACGGCGATGGCCGGCCCGACCTCTTCGTCGTCAGCAAGACCGAAAGCTGCCGCCTCTTCCGCAACCTCGGCAACTGGAAGTTCGAGGACATCACCGACCGGGCCGGCGTGGGCGACACCGGCGCCGCCGCCAAGATCTGGAAACAGGGCGCGACTTTCGCCGACGTGAACAACGACGGCCGCCTCGATCTCTACCTCTGCCGTTTCGGCGCGCCCAACCTCCTCTACGTCAACCAAGGCGACGGCACCTTCAAGGAACAGGCCGCCGCCGCCGGCCTCGCCGTGAACGACGCCAGCCTCATGGCCGTCTTCGGCGACTTCGACCGCGACGGCTGGCTCGACGTCTTCGTGCAGACCAACGTGCTCGACGCCGCCGCGCGCCCCGAGGGCGAGCGCGACTACCTCTTCCGCAACAATCGCGACGGCACCTTCACCGACGTCACCGCCCGGGCCGGCGTCGGCCCGGGGCCGACCCACGGCAACTCCGCCCTGTGGTGGGATTTCGACCACGACGGCTGGCCCGATCTCTACGTCGCCAACGACTTCTCCGTCCCCGACGCGCTCTTCCGCAACAACCGCGACGGCACCTTCACCGACATCATCGCGCGCACCGCACCGGTCGTGCCCTACTCCGCGATGGGCGCCGACCTCGGCGACGTGGACAACGACGGTCGCCTCGACCTCTACGTCACCGACATGGCGACGACCACCCACGCCAAGGACCAGCGCACCATGGCGGAGACGCGCGCCCGCCTGCGGCCGCCGGCCGAGGGCACCGCCGAGGTTCCCCAGTTTCCCGTCAGTGCCCTGCTCCTGAATACCGGCGCCGGCCGCCTGCTCGAGGCCGCCCGCCTCGCCGGTCTCGAGGCGACCGACTGGACGTGGTCGCCCCGGCTGGAGGAT
Source organism: Opitutaceae bacterium (assembly GCA_023269585.1). Lineage (GTDB taxonomy): Bacteria > Verrucomicrobiota > Verrucomicrobiia > Opitutales > Opitutaceae > CAJCBL01. The sequence goes on along the minus strand of JAHFTC010000005.1, from coordinate 80,399 downwards.
TTCGACAACGACAGCCGGATCGACCTGCACGTGACCAACGGCATGTATCGCGAGATCCACAACCAGGATCTCATCGGCCGCCGCGCCATGGCCGGCGACCTCACCACCGCAATGCAGGCCGTGCGCAACAGCCCGCAACTCGCCGAGTCGAACCTCGCCTTCCGCAACCTCGGCGGCCTGCGCTTCGAGAATGTCTCCGCTACCTGGGGACTCGCCCACACCGGCGTGAGCTTCGGCTCGGCCACCGGCGACCTCGACGGCGACGGGGATCTCGATCTCCTCTACTGCAACTACCAGGCCGGCCCCACCCTCCTGCGCAACGACAACGACTCCGGCCACCGCCTCGTCTGCTCGCTGCAGGGCCGCGCGAATCCGCTGGAGGCCCTGAGCCTGTCGAAGGGCACCCGCTCCAACCGCTTCGGCATCGGCGCCACCATCACGGTCGAGACCGCCGGCGGCACGCAGGTGCGCCCGATCACGCTCGGTCGCGGCTTCATGGCCAGCAGCGAACCGATCGCCCACTTCGGCCTGGGCGACGAGACCGAGATCCGCCGCCTCACCGTCACTTGGCCGAGCGGCGCCGTGCAGACCTTCGAGAACCTCGCCGCCGACCAGCGGCTCACGATCACCGAGCCGGCCGAAGCACCCGACACCGCTCCCCCCGCGCCCGCGCCGTCCACCCAGTTCGCCGAGACCGCCGCCGCGCTCGGCCTCGCGTGGACCGCGCGCGAGGAACCTTACGACGAGTTCCTCGAGCAACGCCTGCTCCCCTTCACCCTCAACCGCCGCGGCCCCGCGCTCGCCGTGGCCGACCTCGATGGCAGCGGCCGCGACAGCGTCGTCCTCGGCGGCACCACGCTCGACCCGCTGCGCGTCCTCCGCCCCGCCGGTCCGGCGTGGGCCCCGGCCGAAGCGCCCGCGTTCGCGGCCCCGCCCTTCGTCAACGACGGCCCGCTGCTCGTCCTCGAGACCAATGGCGACAGCCACCCCGATCTGCTCGTCGCCGCCGGCGGCGCCAGCCAGCCCGCCGACTCCCCCGACTACCAGCCACGTCTGTACCTGAACGATGGGCACGGTGGCTTCGCGCCCGCCCCCGCCGACGCGCTACCCGAACTCCCGATCAGCGCCGGCGCCCTCTGCGCCGCCGACTTCGACCGCGACGGCCGCCTCGACCTCTTCCTCGGCGGTCGGGTTGTCCCCGGCCAATACCCCGCCGCGCCGCCGAGCGCCTTGCTCGCCAACCGCGGCGGCACGTTCGCCGATGTCACCGCCGACCTCGCCCCCGCCCTGCGCACGCTCGGATTGGTCACCGCCGCCCTCTGGAGCGATGTCGACGCCGACGGTTGGCCCGATCTGCTCGTCGCGCTCGAATGGGGCAACGTGCGCTGCTTCCGCAACGAGGAAGGCAAGGGCTTCACCGACTGGACGGAGAAACTCGGCTTCGCCGCCGCCGGCACGGGCTGGTGGCGCTCACTGGCCACCGCCGACTTCAACGGCGACGGCCGGCCCGACTACGCCGTCGGCAACCTCGGGCTGAATACGCAGTACCGGGCCTCCCCCGAGCGGCCCGCGTTGCTCTTCGTCGGCGCCTTCGGTGGCCGCAGCGCGGCCGAGCTCGTCGAGGCCTATTACGAAGGCGACACCCTCTACCCGCGGCGCACGCGCTCCGAACTCGGTGCGGCGATCCCGAACATCCTGAAACGTTTCCGCGGCAGCAACGACTACGCCCGCGCCTCCCTCCCCGATCTGCTGGGCGCCGACCGGTTGGCCGCCGCCACGCGCCTCGCCGCCACCGAACTGCGCAGCGGCGTTTGCCTCAGCCAGCCCGACGGGCGCTACGTATTCACCCCGTGGCCGCATGCGGCCCAGATCGCCCCCGCCAACGGCCTCGCCGCCGGCGACTTCAACGGCGACGGCTTCGCCGACCTCTACGTCGTCCACAACACCTACGCTCCCGCGCCCTCGCTCGGTCGCTTCGACGGCGGCGTGAGCCAGCTGCTCCGCGGCGACGGTCGCGGTGGCTTCACCCCCGCGGCGACGGCCGAGACCGGCCTCGTCGTCCCCGGCGGCGCCAAGGCGCTCGCCGTGCTCGATCTCGACGAGGACGGCTGGCCGGATTTCCTCGTCTCGCGCAACGCCGCTTCGTCCCTCGCCTTCCGCAACCGCGGCGTCGCCGGGCGGCACTCCGTGCGCGTCGTGCTCCAAGGGCCCGCGAGCAACCCGACCGCGATCGGCGCCCGCGTCACCGCCGAGTACGCGGATGGCACCACCACCGCCGCTGAAGTCAGCGCCGGCTCGGGCTACTTGAGCCAGTCGACCGCCGCACTGTTCTTCGGTTCACCGGAGGCCAACCCGCTCCGCCGCCTGCAGGTTCGCTGGCCCTCGGGAGCGACGACCATCCATGAGACCACCTCCCCGGTCCCCGCGATGATCCGCTTGCAGGAAACGGCGCACTGATCGGCGGCGCGCATCCCGTCGTCGCTCAAGGCTCGATCGTGGGCCTCGAACCGACCTTGAAGAGCCTCGGCGCAGCGCGGCCACGCGGCTCCACGCCCCACTCAGCGAGGCAATTTTGATGAAGAGCACTAATCTCTCCGATTCTTCTGGCCTAGGATTTCTTCTTTTTTCAAAAACGTCCCGATGCCCCCGCAACCCCGCGTCACTCTCACTGCGCAACACGTGCACCGGAAACACGCCTGCTCTCGCCGTCTGCCCGCCCGCTCCGGGCTCCCTCTTCTCGGCGGTTTCGCAGCCCTGACTTTCGCCGCCCTCGGCGCCTTCGCCGCGCCCAAGACCGGCCTCGATCAGCCGCTCGTGCTCACCCAGGTACCGGTTGTGGCGGCGCAGCACTCCGCGCCCACTTCATCCGCCTGGCTCATCCGCGCCGATTGGTTCGACGGCGCCCGCCTTGTGCTCGTCGCCCCCGACGGCAAGGTGCGCGTGCTCTCCGAAGGTTTCGCCGCCGCCTGCGATCCCAACGTGTCCTTCGACGGCCAACGCGTGCTCTTCGCCGGCCGCAAGACCCCCGCCGACCACTGGCGAATCTGGGAGATCGGGCTCGACGGCCAGGGCCTCCGGCCGGTCACCCCCGAAGGCATCGAGGCGCGCAACGCGATCCACGTCTCCACCCTCTTCACCCTCGATTCGCCCAAGCCGTGGTTCACGACCGTGTTCGTCGGCCGCGAGACCGCCGCCGGTCCCGCGTCGCCGTGGAACCTCTACAACATCCGGCTCGAGGGCGGCGAGTTCCGCCGCCTCACCTTCAACCACGGCCAGAACCTCGACCCGTTCCAGACCGCCGACGGCCGCGTGCTCTACGCCGGCGAGCGTGCCCCCCAGGAACCGGGCGCCGGCGACCGCCGCCTGAGCCTCTTCGCCATCCACATGGAAGGCGCCGACAACGAGCTTTACGGCGCCACCCGCGGCGCCCGCGTCCAGCAGATGCCCTGCGCCACCGAGCAGGGGCTCGTGGTCTTCGTCGAGTCGGCCGAGCCCGCCGCCGACGGTTCCGGCCAGCTCGCCGCCGTCGAGCAGCGCCGCCCGCACGTCACCTACCGGCCGCTCACCACCGACACCGCGTACCGCTTCCTCTATCCCACCCCCCTGCGGGGCAACCAGCTCCTCGTCGCCCGCCGGCCGTCCGCCGGCGCCGGCAACTGCGGCATCTTCCGCTTCGACACCGCCACCGGTCGCTGCGATCCGGTCTTCGACGATCCGAAGTTCCATGACGTGCAGGCCGCCCTGGTCGCCCCGCGCCGCCAGCCCGACGGCCACTCCACCGTCGTCACCGTGGCCGACACCTCCGGCGCCTTCTACGGGCTGAACGCCTACACCGCCGGTCCCGCGCGCACCGCCGGCACCAAGGCCGGCGAGATCAAACGCATCCGCTTCCTCGAGGGCCTCGCCCCCGCGACCGACGCCCCCCCGTCAGCCCTCGTCGCGCGCCGCATCATCGGCGAGGCCCCCGTCGAGGCCGACGGCTCGTTCAACGTCGTCGTCCCCGCCGACACTCCCCTGCTCCTGCAGACCCTCGACGAACGCGGCCTGGCACTCGGCACCTCCGGCTGGGTCTGGGTGAAGCCGAAGGAAAGCCGCGGTTGCATCGGCTGCCACGAGGACCCCGAACTCGTTCCAGAGAACAATTACGTGCAGGCGCTCCGCCGCCTCCCCAACCAGCTGCTCGCGCCGCCCGACCAGCGCCGCTCCGTATCGTTCCTGCGCGAAGTCGCACCGATCCTCCAGAAGTCCTGCGCCACGGCCCCGTGCCACGGCAGCACGATGGCCTCGTTGCACCTGCCCCTCTCCGCCGCCGAACCGAGCGCCGCCGACCTGCGCAAGGCCTATGAAACCCTCACTGCGGCGGCCAAGAACATCGCGCACTCCCCCGACGCCGGCCCGGCCCCCGGCAAATACGTCGACGCCGGCCGCGCCCGCACCAGCCGCCTCGCGTGGATGCTGCTCGGCGAAAACACCTCCCGCCCGTGGGATCCCACGGCCGCCAAGCCTTCGCTCGCGCCCACCAAACACCGCCCGAACCCGCAGACCGGCGAAGTCCCGCAGCTGAGCGCCGAAGATCTGCGGACCGTGCTCCTGTGGATCGACCTCGGCGCGCCATTCGACGCTCCGCAGACGCCCGCCACCCCCGTCGCCGCCAGCCCCGCCCAACCGACGAAATGAAGACCCTGCCCCACCCGACTCTCGCCGCCCTCTTGCTCGCCGCCGCGCTGCCCGCCGTGGCCGCCGACACCGCCTGGCCCTCGTTCACCGACATCACCGATGCCGCCGGCCTCACCTTCCAGCACAGCGTGGGCGACCTGAAGCTGAGCAACATCGTCGAAGCCACCGGGCCCGGCTGCTGCGTGTTCGACTTCAACAACGACGGCCTCCAGGACATCTACTTCGTCAACGGCCGCTGGCACACCGACATCAGCGACAACCGCGGCCGCTCCCTCAAGGGCAAGCTCGCCAACGCCCTGTACCGTAACAACGGCGACGGCACCTTCACCGACGTCACCACCCAGGCCGGCGTCGCCGGCCCCGAGGACGCCTACGGCATGGCCGCCTCCACCGCCGACTACGACAACGACGGCGACCTCGACCTCTACGTCTGCAACTACGGCACGAGCCAGCTCTACCGCAACAACGGCGACGGCACCTTCACCGACGTCACCGCCCCGGCCGGCGTCGCCAGCCCCGGCTGGGCCGTCGCGGCTCCGTGGTTTGACTACAACGGCGACGGCCGCCTCGACCTCTTCGTCGTCCACTACCTCGAGTACGACAAGGGCGAGTTCCAGCGCACCGGCGCCTACTACAAGGCCGACAACTTCCCCGGCCCGCTCTCCTACCCCGGCCAGCCCGACCAGCTCTTCCGCAACAACGGCGACGGCACCTTCACCGACGTCACCCAGGAGACCGGCCTCTGGGAACCCACCGGCCGCGGCATGGGCGCGGTCGCCGCCGACCTCAACGGCGACGGCTTCGTCGATCTCTACGTCACCAACGACGCGATGGCCAACAACCTCTGGATCAACGACGGCAAGGGACACTTCACCGACATGGCCACCGAGACCAACACCGCCTTCGGCGAGGGCGGTCAGGGCGTGTCGTCGATGGGCCCGTTCGTGGCCGACGTGGATCGCAACGGCCTGCTCGACATCCTCGTGCCCGACATGGGCTACAGCTCGCTCATGCTTCAGCGGCGGCCCGGCTTCTTCACCGACATCACCGCGCAGTCCGGCATCGCGTTGCTGTGCGGCCAATACACCGGCTGGGGCGGCCTGCTCAACGACTTCGACCACGACGGCTACGTCGACCTCTTCATCGCCAACGGCGACGCCCACCACCTCTACCTCGAGGAGGCGACGCTCGCCCGCTGGGACGGCAAGGGGAAGTTCGTCGACATGGCCCGCCAGTCCGGCGACTTCTTCGCCCACAAGTTCGTGGGCCGCGGCGCCGCCAGCGCCGACTTCGACAACGACGGCGACCTCGACATCGTCATGAACGTCCTCGAGGGCCAGCCTCGCCTGCTGCGCAACGACAGCAAAAACCGGAACAACTGGCTCACCGTTGTCCCCCTGCGCGCCGATACCGGCATGGTCGCCCTCGGCGCCACCGTCACCGTCAAGGCCGGCGGCCTGGCGATGCTCCAGCCCGTGCTCGGCGTGAACGGCTACCTCGTCTCCAATGACCCGCGGCCCAACTTCGGCCTCGGTGCCGCCACCACCGCCGAGTCCGTCGAGATTACCTGGCCCGACGGCCGCAAACAGGTCCTCGCCGACGTGAAGGCGAACCAGATTCTCAAGGTCACGGCTGCTCCCACGAAGTAACCGCCACCGGCCCCGCCACCATGATCCGCCCCGTAAAATCCCTCTCCGCCCTGGCCCTCGTACTCGCCGCCGCCCCGCTCCTCCGCGCCGAGGATTACTACAAGAAACCCGCCAAGGACCCGCTCTACATCGGCGCCCAGGCCTGCGCCTCCTGCCACGACGGCCCCGAGATGGGCCATCAGTTCGCCAAGTGGAAACTCTCCGCCCACGCGAAGGCCTACGCCTCCCTCGCGAAGCCTGAATCCAAGGAGATCGTACGCCTGAGCGGCCTCACCGGCGACCCCCACCAGCTGGGCATGTGCCTGGGCTGCCACGCCACCGCCTCCGAGTCCGAGGCCTGGGAGAAGATGCCCGAGTTCCGCACCGAGGACGGTCTCCAGTGCGAAGCCTGCCACGGCCCCGGCAGCGAGTACGCCTCGATCGCGATCATGAGCGATCCGAAGAAGGCCCGTGGCGCGGGCCTGAAGATGATGACCAAGGACGACTGCCGCCTGTGCCACCGCCCCAAGGGCTCCCACGACTCCGTCCTCAAGCTCAAACCCTTCGACCTCGACGCCGCCTGGGCCGCCATCGCCCATCCCACCCCGAAACCCGGCAGCCCCGCCACCCCGCCCCCCGCCGCCCCGGTTGTCACCAGCGCCCCAGCACCGGCCGCCACCGCCCCGGCCGAGCCCGCCCACAAGAACCCGCTCAACCTCGCGCTCACGCCCGACGGCCGCGAACTCTGGATCGCCTGCGAGGCCTCCGCCTCCGTCATCGTCGTCGACACCGCCACGCGCACCAAGCGCCTCGAGATCCCCGTCGGCGGCCAGCCCAACGACGTCTGCTTCACCCCCGACGGCACCCGCGCCTTCGTCTCCAACCGCCTCGACGACACCGTCTCCGTCGTCGATGTCGCGGCCCACCGCGTCACCGCCACCCTCGCCGTCGGCGACGAACCGCACGGCGTGCTCGTCGACCAGCGCGGCCGTCACCTCTACGTCCTCAACACCTCGATCGACAACATCTCCGTCATCGACGTCGCCTCCCTCCAGGAGACCAAGCGCCTGAGCGCCTCGCGCTCGCCCTGGTCGCTCGCCCAGTCGCCCGACGGGTCCTCGATCATCGTCACCCACGCGCTGTCCCGCTTCGTCGGCGACCGCAAGCCGTCGATGTCGGAGCTCACCGTGATCGACACCGCCAGCGCCACCGTGCGGGACCGCATCACCGTGCCCGCCGCCAACCTCCTGCAGGGCATCGCCTGGCATCCGAGCGGCCAGTACGCGCTCTTCACCCAGCTCCGCACGAAGAACCTCGTGCCGATGACCCGCATCAACCACGGCTGGACCATCACCAACGGCCTCGGCCTGCTCTGGGCCGACGGCCGCGTCGACCAGGTCCTGCTCGACTTCAACGACCTCTGCTTCCCCGACCCGTCCGACGTGACGATCACCCCCGACGGCAAGCGCGCCCTGGTCACCAGCAGCAGCTCCGAACGCGTGGCCGTGGTCGATCTCGAGAAGCTCGTGGCCGTTCTCGAAGCCGCCACGCCCCACGAGCGCGAGCGCGTCATTCCCAACCACACCGGCGTGCCCACCGAGTACGTCATCGCGCACCTCCCCACCGGCACCTGCCCCAAGGGCATCACCATGTCGGCCGACGGCCGCACCGCCTACGTGGCGAACATGCTCGACGATTCCGTCTCGGTGCTCGACCTCGCGAAGCTCGCGAACGTCGGCCGCATCGATCTCGGCGGCGCCACGGAGGACTCCATGCGCCGCCGTGGCGAGAAGCTCTTCCATAGCGCCGACATCACCTTCCGCCGCCAGTTCTCCTGCAGCACCTGCCACCCCGACGGCCACATCGACAACGTCGTCTACGACATCGAGGACGACGGCCTGGGCATGGGCCCGATCGACAACCGCACGCTGCGCGGCATCGCCGACATGGCCCCGTACAAGTGGATCGGGATCAACCCGAACCTGAAGCGCCAGTGCGGCCCGCGCCTGGCCGTCTTCATCACGCGCATCCATCCCTTCACCCCGGAGCAACTCACCGATCTGCACGACTACATCTGCAGCATCCCCCGCCCGCCCAACCGCTACCGCGCGCTCGGGGCGGACCTCACCGAAGCGCAACGCCGCGGCAAGGCGATCTTCGAGCGCACCCACAAGAACGACGGCTCGCCCATTCCCCGCGCCAATCGCTGCAGCACCTGCCACCCCGCGCCCCTCTACACCGACGGCCTCGTCCACGATGTGGGCACAAAGTTCGCCTACGATCTTCAAAGCAAGTTCGACGCGCCCCACCTGCTCAACATCTACGACTCCGCGCCCTACCTGCACAACGGCATCGCCCCCACCCTCGAGGAGATCTGGACCGTCTACAACCCCCACGACACCCACGGCGTGACCAACGACATGACCAAAGATCAGCTCAACGACCTGATCGAGTTCTTGAAGACGCTCTGAACCCATTTTCCCCAAAGAAAGACCCCGCGATGCACTTCCTCCCAACCGCCCGTTCACTCCTCGCTCCCTGTAGGCAGCGTGCTTGCACGCGCCCTCCGGCCTTCGGGTTCCTCCCCGCGCTCACGCTCCTCCCCCTTCTCGGCCTCGCCCTCGCGCAGCCGACCGCCGCGCGGGCCGCCGATAATGCGGCCCCGAAACCGGCCACGGTCTCCCCCGCGGCCGACCCCGGCCTGCCCTTCGTCTACACCCAGTGGGAACAGCTCACGACCAAGGAGGGCCTGCCCAACGACCACATCTTCGCCCTCAAGGCCGACCCCGCCCGCGACTGCGTCTGGATCGGCACCGAGGACGGCCTCGCCCGCTTCGACAAGAAGACCGGCAAGATCACGTCGTGGAAGGAAAAGGACGGCCTGCCCTGGCGCGTCGTCACCGCCATCGAGATCGATCAGAAAACCGGCGATGTCTGGCTCGGCCTCTTCGGCGGCGGCCTCGCCCGCTTCAGCGCCGGCCGCTTCGACCATTTCAACCAGATGAACAGCGGCCTGGTGAACGACGTCGTCTACGCCATCACCACCGAGGGCGACCACATCTGGTGCGCCACCACCGCCGGCGCCAGCCGCTACAACCTGAAGACCGACAAGTGGGACATCTTCACCGAGAAGAACGCCCCCATGGAGGAGATCTGGAACTACAACATCAGCGCCAACGAGAAGGAAGGGAAGGTCCACCTCGCGGTCTGGGGCAGCGGCGTGCTCGAGTACAACATCAAGACCGAGAACTGGAAGGCCTACCTCGATCCGGACGGCGAGATGGAGATCGATCTCTACCGCGACGACGGCAACGTCCACGTCATCGTCACCGGGGCCAACTACCTCGAGAAGACGCTGTGGATCTCCTCGTATTTCGGCTGCGCCCGCTACGACGGCCGCCACTGGCGCGGCTACTTCGACCACGACTCCGGCCTGCCGAGCAACTTCAACAACAACATCCGCGCCCGCTCCGCCCAGGAGTGCTGGTTCGCCGGAGACAAAGGCGTGGGCGCCTGCATGGATGCCGCGACCGACACCTGGGTCTCCTACACCTCCGACGGCAAGAACCGCACCGGCAAGGCCGTGATCAAGCGCGGCGCCGAGGTGCTCAAGGTCGTCGATACCGGCTACAGCATCCCCCAGAACTTCATCATCTGCGTCGAATTCGACGGCACCGACGTCTGGGTCGGCACCTCCAAGGGCGTCGGCCGCGGCCTCGGCGCGGGCTACTACCCGCGGGTTCGACCCGTGGAAACACCCGCCGCCCCCGCCCCCGCCCCGGCGAAATAGCCCCGCCATCGCCACCACCAATCGGAACCGACGATGAAAACGCTCCAGCCCCTTTTCCGCCACTCTCTCGCCCTCGGCACCGCGCTCGGCGTGCTCGCCACGCTCGCGGCCAACCCGCCCGCCGCCGCCGCTCCCGCGCCGGAGAAGAAGATCGAGCGAGCCGAGGACATCACCATCGAGGCCATCCTTGAGGAACTCGACGGCATCAGCCCCTACGAACTGCCTGCGCTCCCGCTGAAACAGAACAAAAACTACGCGGCCTCCTCCGCCGACGTGGAACCCTACGGCGGCGTCAAACCCTACAAGGAGCACTTCCTGGTCCAGATGGAGTACACCGGCGCCGGCCGCGCCATCCCCGAGCCCGAGCACCTCGACTCCGTGAAGATCGGCTTCCTCGGCCCCATCGAGCCCACCGTCTCCGTCGCCACCGGCGGCAAGAGCCACAACGAGGAGGAGCTCGGCATCGCCATGATGCGCGGCGCACGCCTCGCCATCGAGCAGGCCAACGAGCAGGGCGGCTACCGCCCCCGCAACATCCCCTTTGAGCTGTGCGTGCGCAACGACAACGCCCTCTGGGGCGCCTCCGGCTCCGAGGTCATCCACCTCGCCTACAAGGACAACGTCTGGGCCATCCTCGGTGGTATCGATGGCGCCAACACCCACATCGCCATCCGTGTCGCCCTCAAGATCGAGATCCCGTGGATGACCCCGGGCGACCTCGACCCCACCTACATCGAGACCAACATCCCCTGGGTCATGCGGTGCATCGGCGACGACCGCCAGCAGAACTACATCCTCGTCGACTACGCCATCCGCAAGATGGGCTACAAACGCCCCTGCATCATCCGCTCCAGCAACCGCTACGGCCGCTTCGGCGTGCGGGAGATCCGCGACAGCCTCCGCCGCCTCGGCTCGCCCAGCGTCATTGAAATGGCCTACAAGGGCGGCACCACCAACTTCGACATGCAGCTCGACCGCATCGCCGAATATCAGCCCGACGTCATCTTCCACTGGGGCAACGGCGCCGACGCCGCCCGCGTGCTCAACGCCGTCCGCGCCCGCGGCTGGAAACAGCCCTTCCTCACCTGCGATCGCGCCGTGACCGACGAGTTCGTGCAGATCGCCGGCGCCAACGCCGAGGGCGTCGTCTGCGGCTTCCCGTGGAACCCCGAGCGCCAGGACCCCAAGCTCGACGCCTTCCGCACCGCGTTCAAGGCCCGCTGGGGCGTCGAAGCCGACACCTACGCCGCCCACTCCTTCGACGGCACCAACATGCTCCTCTGGGCCATCCAGACCGTCGGCCTCAACCGCGCCAAGATCCGCGACGTGCTCGCCTACCGCTCCGAAGCCTTCCCGGGCGTCACCGGCGACATCCCGCTCAGCTCCGCCCTCGACGATGCCGGCGAGGTCTTCCTCGCCATCCGCGAAAACGGCAAGTGGGTCTACCGCTCCCGCGAGGAGCTCGGCATCCCGCGCGGCCAGGTCATGGAGCAAACCCGCCGCGAGCGCGGAGTCACCAGCGCCAAGTGAGCCCGTATCCGGCGTCCCCCTCGGTTGCGCCGCCTTCCCCTGTAGGCCAGCGTGCTTGCACGCGCCCCTCCGGCCCTCGTCCCCCATCGCCCGCGCTCCGTCTCATCGGTGTGGGGGCCTGCTTGCAGGCGATCCGTAGGTCAGCGTGCTCGCACGCGCTCCGTCTCCCCAGTGTAGGAGCCTGCTTGCAGGCGATCCGCGTTCGAAATCGCCTGCAAGCAGGGTCCTACCTCCAACCCCGCCGGCCCACTCCGCATTCCGCACTCCGCCTTCCGCAATGGACCGCGGCCACCGCCGCCCTTCTCGCGCTCGCCGGCACCGCCGCCCTCCGCGCCGACGAACCGTACCGCAATCTTCGCGACGCCACCCTCGAGTACCACGGCCCCGCCGGCGATTTCGCCGACCTCACCGAGCTTCGCCTCGGCTGGTTCGGCCCGAGCGAACCCGCCGACCCACTTTATGGCGACGCCTGGTTCGCCGCCACCCTCGCCCTCGACGAGGCCAACGCCGCCGCCGCCCGGAGCGGAACGCTTCGCGTTCCGTCCGCTCCAGGTGCTGATTCGGGCCTTACGCCCGCCTGTCCCTCAGCCTCCGGGCCCACCACCGAGCCCTCCCCTCGCCCCGTTTCCTCCGATGGTGGGTCGGGCTTTACGCCCGACAGTTCGGCCCCGAGTTCCGCTTCCGAGCCCTCGACGCTCGACCCTCGTCCCTCGACCTCCTCAGAACTCCCTTTCCGTCTCATCCCCCGTTGGGCCCCCGATCCCTGGCGCGCAGGTGTCTCGTTGCTCGCCCGCATGGTCTACGAGGAGCAACCGCTCGCGCTGCTCGGCTCGGTCGACTCGGCGTCCACGCACCTGGCCGAGCAGATTGTCGCCAAGGCGCAGTTACCGCTCGTGAGCCCCTTCACCACCGACAAGTCGCTCACGCTCGCCGGCGTCGCGTGGATGTTCGCCTGCGCCCCCTCCGATGTCGCCATCGCGAGCACCCTCGTCGACGCCGTGCTCGCGGCCGTTTCTCCGCCCGGTGGGGCGGGCTTTACGCCCGCCATTCCGCCCTCCCCCGTAGCTGAACCGCGCAGCGATTCAGTCCTCCCGCCGGCTCCCGCGACCCAATCCGCAATCCGCACTCCGCAATCGGCAATTCTCCTCCTCTCCGCCACCGACCACGAGTCCCGTCTGACTGCCCGCGAAGTCATGCGCGAGTTTTCCCAACGCCAACGCCTCCCCGACTCCCGCTTCGAACTCACGCCCGGTCTCGCCTTCCCGCCGCAAGTGCTCGCCGCGCTTGAGCAGTCCGCCCCCACGATCGTCGTCCTCATCGCCACTGCCGACGACTCGGCGCGCTGGCTCACCACCCTCCGCGAACATCTCGCCTCCCGCCTGCCCGCCGGCGCCGCCGCGCCGGTCTTCTTCGGCTCGCACACCCTGGGTCGCACCCGTTTCCTCGAGCTCGCCGGCCCCGCTGCTGAGGGTGTCCAGTTCCCGCTGCTCTGGAATCCAGACGTAGCCGCATCACCCGAAGCCGCGGCCTTCACCGCGCGCTTCCGCGCCGCCCGCGGCCACGCGCCCGACTACACTGCCGTCTACACCTACGACGCCACCCGCCTGCTCGTCGCCGCCATCCGCCGCGGCGGTCCCAACCGCGCGCGTATCCGCGAGTCGCTGCTCGCGCTCTCGCCCTGGGCCGGCCTGGCCGGAACGGTCCATTTCGACGGCACCGGTCAGAACACCCGCAGCGCCCTCCCCATGGGCACGATCCGCGGGGGCGCCGTCATCCCGCTCGCCCTCCCTTCCGCGCCATGAACAGACAGCGGTTTTCACCGAGGCGACGTGCGCCGAAAAGATCTGTTCGCCCTTCGCCTGGGGTAGGGATGGCGCTCCGCGCCGTCCGCGGACGCCGGCCACAGCCTCCTTCGCAGCGAAAGAGACGAGGCGGCGTCCCTACCTTCCGCTTGGCGTTCCGCCCTCCGCCTTCCGTCGTAGCTGGACGGCGCAGCCATTCAGCCCTCCGCTCTCCTCCCGCCGCCTCCGATTCTTGTCACTTGATCCCTGTTACTTGTCACTTTTCCGCCGTCTTCGCCTTTTCCCCATGAAACACCCCCGACTGTTTCCCTCCCTGCTCGCCGCCCTCGTTGCGCTCGCCTCGGCCGCGGCACTCCACGCCGCCCCGAAGGTTGAGCTCGCCGCGCCCTCTAGCCCTGTCGCCGCTTACGACTTCGCCGAGGTCACGCTGAGCGTCACTGGCTCCGAGGCGAAGAACCCATTCACCGACGCCTCCGTCACCGGCACCTTCGGCCTCCCCGGGACGACGCCGCTCGCGGTCGAGGGCTTCTGCGACTCGGCCGACGGCCGCACCTTCCGTATCCGGTTCATGCCTGCGAAACCCGGCACCTACGACTTCAAGGTCACCTACCGCGAAGGCTCCTTCGAGCAGGCGCTCACCGGTTCGTTCACCGCCACCGACGCCAAGCGCAAGGGCGTGCTCCGCATCGACCCCGAGTTCCCCGCGCACTTCCAGTGGGAGGGCACCAAGGAGCGCTTCTTCTGGAACGGCGCCACCGCCTTCGCGCTCGCCGGTTGGGACGACGACACCATCCGCCAGATCCTCGAACGTTTCGACCGCCTCAAAGTCACCCGCGTGCGCGCCGCGCTGAACGGCCGCGCCGGGGACGGCCAGGCCGCGTCCGACCGATCCACTTCCCGCCTCGAGCCCTGGGTCGCCCGCAACCCCGCCAGCCCCGAGCAACCCGACTTCGACGTCACCCGCTTCAACCCGGCCTACTGGCAGAAGTGGGAACGCCTCCTCCAGGAGGCCCGCCGCCGCGACATGATCATATCCGTGGTTTTCTACGTCGACGGCGCGCGCCCCGGCGCCGATCCCTTCGGCCCGGCCGGCATGGGCGGCGCCGACGAGCAACGTTACTTCCGCTACGCCGTCGCCCGCCTCGGCGCCTTCGCCAACGTCACCTGGGACCTCGCCCGCGAGTACCAAACCTTCCGCAACGACGCGTGGGCGACGCAGATGGGCACGCTTCTCAAAGAGCTCGACCCTTACCGCCACCTAACCTCCGTCCAGGGCGGCGCCGGTTTCCCTTTCCGGCGGACCCGCTGGGCCGACTTTGCGCTCCACACCGGCGCCGACGAACAAGGCGGCTACGCCTTCATGCTCGCCCAGCGCCGCGAACAGGAAGCCACCGGCCGCATCATCCCGCAGGCGAATGAAGATTACGGTTACGAGGACCACTACCCGCAGGGCTCCGCCGCGCTCCAACCGCCCGCCCGCGACGCCGCCAGCCGCCTGCGCCTCGCCTGGCAGATCGCCCTCGCCGGGGGTTACCAGACCACGGGCGAACGCGCCGACGGCCCCGGCGGCTGGCTCAACGGCCGCGGCGACGACTCCATGACCCTGCTCGAGCCGTACGGACACCTGTTCGACTTCTTCACCGGCGTCACCTGGTGGGAGATGCGCCCCGACACCGAGCTCGTGGTCGCCCTCCACCCGCATCCGGCGAGCAAGGGCACCGCGGCCCCGCCGCCCCGCACCTTCGCCTCCCGCAATCCCGAGGGCGACCTCGCCGCGATCTATGTCGAAGGCGGCGGCATCGTCACGCTCAAGGACGAACTCCTGAAGGACCAGCTCAAGCCCCTCTGGTTCAGCCCGCGCGACGGCGGCATGCGCAACGCCCGCGCCCTGCGCGACCGCGTCTACCGCACCCCCACCGCCGAGGACTGGGTCCTGCTCTTCCGCACGCCCTGCAACTGCTCCTTCCGCGACTTCGACAACGAGTTCGAGAAGTGACGCCCTCGAGGTAGGGATGGCGCTCCGCGCCGTCCGCGGACGCCGGCCACAGCCTCCTTCGCAGCGAAGGAGGCGAGGCGGCGTCCCTACCACCGTCGACCGTCCACCGTCGACCGTCCACCGCCCTCACGCCCCCGCCCCTCGTTTCCGCCAAGAACGCTCTTGGATGGCTCGCCCTGTTTCCGTCTACTGCGCCGATGCACCGGATGCGCCACACCCTCACCGCCGCCGCGCTCGCCGCGCTTCTCCTTGGCCTCGGCAACGGCTGCCGCCCAAACGCTGACTCCTCCGCCGCCTCTGGCCCTTCCCCGCTCGCCGTCGCAGCCGTCAACCGCGGCGTGGCCTTGATGGGCCAATACGACTACGACGCCGCCGCCAAGGCGTTCGAGGAGGCGCTCGCCGCGGAACCGAAGCTCGCCGACATCCAGCTCAACCTCGCCTTCGCCCGCTTCAACCGCGGCAAGAAGGAGTTCCAGGACGTCGAGCAGGCCGCGGCTCTCCTTGAGGCGGTGCTCGCCCGCGAGCCCGCCAATCTGCGCGCCCTCTATTTCAAAGGCATCATCCTCCAGCACCAGGGCGACGCCGCCGGCGCCGTCGCCTGCCTCGAGAAGGTCATCCAGCTCCGCCCGACTGACGGCGTGGCCTGGTACATCCTCGGCCTGTGCAAACAGCGCCTCGGCCAGGACGCCTCGCCCGAGCTCATCCGCGCAATCGAGCTGCGGCCGTATCTGGTCAGCGCGTACTACCGCGTCTGGCAGGTGCTCCAGGGCGCCGGAAAGTCCGAACAAGCCGCGCACTACCTCGCGCAGTTCAAGCAACTCCGCGAAAGCGCCCTCGCCGAGACGATCGAGCTCCCGCAGTACAACCAGATGGGCGACCTTGCGCTCGCCGTCCCGCTCGGCACTTCCGCCCGCCCGTCCGACCGCACGTTCACCTACCGCGCCGGCCCCGCTGTGCCGCTCCTCACCGCGACTACGCCGCCCGCCCAGCCGACCCTCGACCCAGCTGTATCCGTGCCCTTCGGCGGCGCCGCACTCGCCCCGTCGAAACATTCCGACCGCCCCGAGCTTTTTCTAGCCAACGCCCCCGCGTCGCTCGGTTTCCACCTCCGCGCGGGCGCCGCCGGCACTCCCTACGCCGCTGCCACCGCGCCCGCCGGCTTGGCCGCCATCGGGCACCCGACCAGCCTCGCCATCGGCGACTACGACAACGACGAAGTGCCCGACCTCTTCGTCGTCGGCACCACCGCCGCCGCGCTCTTCCGCGGCAGTGCCGACGGCTCCTTCACCGCCGTGCCCGGCGCCCTCCCGCCCCCCGCCGCCGGCGGCCGCACGCGCAGTGCGCTCTGGCTCGATGCCGATCACGACGGCGACCTCGACCTCTTCGTCTGCAACACCGGCGCCCCGAATCAACTTTTCAACAACAATGCCGACGGCACCTTCACCGACATCGCCGACGGCACCGCTCTCGCCCGGCCCGAAGGCGACTCCCTGCTGGTCCTGCCCGGCGACCTCGATGGCGACCGCGATCTCGACCTGATCCTGCTGCGCTCCGGCGCCCCGGCGAAGCTCTTCCTCGGCGAACGCGCCGGCCAGTTCCGCGAGGCGGAGCTCCCGGGCGTGGCTATCCGCGGCGACCGCGGCGGCGTCCTGCAAGATTTCAACGGCGACGGTCTCCTGGATGTGCTCGTCCTTGGCGACGAACCGACCGCGCTACAGTTGTTCCTCGGCGACGGCCGCGGCGGCTTCGCGCCCGACACCGCCTTCACCGCCACCGCCGCACCAGCCGGCGCGGCCCTCGGTTTCCGCGTGGCCGACGTCGACCTCGACGGCGACCTCGATCTCGCGCTCCTCGATCGCACCCACGGCCACCTGCTCCTCAACGACGGGAACGGGCGTTTCTCATTCCGCCCAAAGGTCTGGTCCGCCTCGCCCGACCACGAGCTCGCCGGCGCCGAACTGGCCGATCTCACCGGCGACCTCGTGCCCGATCTGCTCCTGATCGAGCGTGGCGCCACCAACCAGATACAACTTTTCCCCGGCCAAGTCGCCCCGGCCTCCACCGCGGTGGCGTTCGCCCCCACCGGCGTGCGCAGCCGCGACAAGCGCACGCGCAGTCCCGCCAGCGGCTACGGCGTGGCGCTCACGGTGCGCGCCGGCACCCACGAGCAATCCCGTCTGTGCACCGGCCAGAGCGGCGGCTTCACCCAGTCGCCCACGCCGCTGGTCTTCGGTCTCGCTGGTGCTCCAGTCGCCGACTACGCCCGGTTCTCTTGGCCCGACGGCGTCGTGCAGATCGAGCGCGCGCTCGCCATCGGCCAGACCCACGTGGTGGCCGAGACCCAACGCAAGGTCTCGAGCTGCCCGGTGTTGTTCACCTGGAACGGCGAGCGTTTCGAGTTCATCACCGATTTCGCCGGCGTCGGCGGGCTCGGTTATCTGGCCGCACCGGGCGAATACACCTCGCCGCAGCCGGTCGATCACGTGCGGATCGCGCCCGGCCAACTTCAGGCGCGCGACGGCACCTACGAGGTCCGCATCACCGAGCCGATGGAGGAGAGCGCCTACGTTGATTTCCTTGAGCTGGTCGCCATCGACCATCCCGCCGACTGGCAGGTCTTCTCCGACGAACGCCTCGCCGTCGCCGGTCCCGCGCCCACCCGCGAACTGCTCGTCGTCGACCGCCCGGTCTTCGCCCTGCGCGCGACCGGCCCCGCCGGGCAGGATTGCACCGCGGCCCTCCGCGCCGTCGACCGCCACTACGCCTACGCCCCGGAGCTCGACCGGCGCTTCTGCGGCTTCGCCCAGCGCCACACCGTGGAGCTCGATTTCGGCGACCAGCTTGCCGGCCTCGCGGACGGCGAACGCGTGTTCCTCTTCCTCACCGGCTTCCTCGAGTATCCCTATTCGCAAACCACCTACGCCGCGAGCCAGGCGCACCTCGGCTGGGAGCCCATCCGCATCGACCGCCAGCAGGCCGACGGTTCCTGGCACACCATCGTGCCGGATGCCGGCGCCCTCAACGGCATGTCGCGCACCATGACCGCCGACCTCACCAGCCTGGTCGGGGGCGGTTCGTGCCGCCTGCGCCTGACCTCGAACCTCGAGATCTACTACGACCAGATCTTCCTCGGCCGCCCGCTGCCGCGCGAGCGCGTGTCGGTGCGCACGTTGCCCGTCGCCGCGGCGGAGCTGCGCTACGTGGGTATCGCCCGCGAGGTCTCGCCCGATGGCCGTGACCCGCTCATCTACGACTACCACCAGGTCGATCCCACGGTGCCGTTCGACACGCTCTCCGGCACCTACACCCGCTACGGCCCCGTGCGCGAGCTGTTGGAGAAATCCGACGACAGCTTCGTGCTCGTGGGCACCGGCGACGAACTCGCGGTGCAGTTCGACGCCACCCGACTGCCGGCTCTCGCGCCGGGCCAGAGCCGCAGCTTCATCCTCGTCTCGCACGCCTACTGCAAGGACATGGACCCCTACACCGCCACGCCGCAAACGCTCGAGCCCATGCCCTTCAAGGGGATGAGTCGGTATCCGTATCCTCCCTCCGAGCGCCCCGCCGAGACCGCCGAGCAGCGGCGCCTTCGCGAGATCTACCAAACCCGCATCGTCGAGTGATTTCGGAATGCGGATTGCGGACTGCGGATTGCCTGCTGAGGCTGCGGCGCCGGGTCCGTAAGTTCGCTTGTCCACATTTCGCTCGAACGAGCGCGTTGGGGCCAACGTGTGTCTTCCCGGCAAACGCTGACGACCGAATCAATCCGCAATCCGCACTCCGAGATCCGAAATTCATCAGACCATGCGCTACGCCGTCGCCGCCTGCCAGACCGACTTCCCCAATCCCACCGATCGCTCCGGCATCGCCGCGCATGTCGACCGCATGCTCACGATGATCGATGGCGCGGTGCTGGGCTACCGACCCTTTTTCCCCGTGCGCCTCGTGGTCTTCCCCGAGTTCGCCCACGCGGCCCCGGTCTACCTCACGGCGCGTGAACTGCGCGAGAAGCTGGCCGTGCAGATCCCCAACGAACACACCGAGCGCTACCACGCCAAGGCGAAGGAACACGGCATCTACATCCAGACCGGCAGCTTCATCGAGTTCGACCCGAAGTATCGCGGAGTGCTCTTCAATACCACCTGCCTCATCGGCCCGGAAGGCATCCTCACCAAGTACCGCAAGGTGAATCCCTGGATACCATGGGAGGTCCACGCCAGCCCGCACGACGTGCCCGGCTACACCGAGGAGCTGTTTCCCGTCGCAAAGACGGAGCTCGGCAACCTCGGCTGCGCGATCTGCTACGACTGGATTTTTCCCGAGACCATCCGCGAGCTCGCGCTCAACGGCGCCGAGCTCCTCATCCGCGTCTCCGCCTACATGGACCCGTGGGGCGCCACGCCGCCGATGGATTGGTGGACAGTGGTGAACCGCTGTCGTGCGCTCGAGAACCTCGCCTACGTGGTCGCCGCCAATCAGGGCGCGAGCCTGCAACACTACGGCCCATTCTCCTGGCCCGGCGGCAGCATGGTCGTGGACTACGATGGCCGCATCCTCGCGCAGGCCGATCCCGGCCCGGGTGAGAAGATCGTCGTCGCCGAGATCGACCTCGGCGCGCTGCGTGCCGCCCGCGCCCAACGCCTCGGCCACAATCCCCTCGCCCACCTCCGCCGCGAAGCCCACGCCCGCCCGGCGCGTTGCGGCTATCCCGCCACCAGTTTCACCTCCGCTTCGGACCCTCAGGCCAACCGCACGGTCGCCGAAAACGACGCCGCCATCCGCAGCGTTCTCGCCCAGAATCCCTACGCCGGCCGCCCGTAGGTCGCGCCTTCAGGCCGACCCACTCGACGTCGCTCGCACCGATGGTGGAATTGTGGGCCGGCGTGCGTGCAGGCGACGTCCTCTTCGGGAACGAAAGCAACATTGAAGTGGCACCCGAAGCATCTATGATCCGAACCATGCCCATGACCGTCGAACAAATCGTCCAAGAGACCAAGCAGTGGCCCGTCGATATCGTGGCTGAGTTGCTCGACCGGATCACCTTGGCCAAGCACGGCGGGCTGTCGGAGCAACGCGATGCGGCGTGGGCCGAAACGGCCGCCCGGCGCTCCGCCCAAATCGACAGTGGCACGGAGCCCCTGATCCCAGGGCAAGAGGTCAGTGCCCAGATTCGTCAGATCGTCGGGCGGTGAAGGCGCACGGTTTTCATCCCGAGGCGCAGGCCGAATACGTGCAGGCGGCGCTCGGGCAAAGCCGGAAGGGCGGGCGTAAAGCCCGCCCCACCACAGGAAAGAAGAAAGGGAAACGATGGAACCGGCTCGGACGCGCGGTCCGCCCCTGCAACCGTACCGCCTGCGCCGCGGGATCTGTCCACCGACCGCTTGGCTCTCGTCGCTCGGCTCTCGTCCGCTTCGCCGCGCTCAGAACTCCAGCGGCACGCGCACCACGATGCCGCCCAGGACATCGCCGAGCTTGAGGTCGCGCCGCGGGCTGCGCGGGTTCGCGTTGTGGCAGTCCACGCAGGCGGCCGCGGTCGCGCGCTCCGCGTAGATCGCCGTGAAGTAACTGCGCCCGCCGAGCTCCTCCTCGGTGTAGTAGTTATCTCGCGGATTCGCCGCGACGAACGCCAGGCCCGTCTGCTCGGCCTCGGTCTGGGGGCCGTTGTGCGCCGCGATGGGCTGCAGCGAGCGCAGGGCGTAGGAGAACTCCGCGCCGTGGGTCTGGATGCTCCGGCCGGCATCGCGGAGGAGTTCCGCGTGGCCGGGCGCGCCCGCCAGCCGGGCGACGGTTTCCGCGTACACGCGCTGGTCCGCGGCGATCACCGCATGGACCGAGTCCGCCATCTTGCGGGTGCTGACCGAGCGGGCCAGGTGCGTCTTCTCCGGGGCGGCCACCGCCCAGGCGGTCAAGGCCAGCGCGGAGAGCGCGAGCGTCAGGTTCAACGTTTTGCTCTTCATGACTGGGGTTCCTTCACTTTGAGAATCTGATCGGCCGGGATGTCGGTGAGCACCTGCACGCGTCCGCTCGGCCAGCGGATCTCGAGCCGGTCCACCTTCGGGCGCGCCCCGAGCCCGAAGTGCGGGCGGGCGTCGCTCTGGGTAAGGAAACCGGTCGGACCGCGCATCTCGGAGTGCAGCGTGAGATCGCCGGCGGTGAGCGTGAGCAGCGCACCATAGGCGCTGCGGTTGCTCTTCGTGCCTTCGAGCTCGAGCTTCAGCCAGTGGTGCCCGGTCTCCGCCCGGTTGCGGAGCAGGAACACCCGGTCGGCGAGCGCCGTCACCAGGAAGTCCATCCGCCCGTCGTTGTCGTAGTCGAGCGCGGCGTTGCCGCGGCCGCTCACGGGGGTGGAAAAGAACGCGCCGCCGGCCGCCGAGGCGTCGGTGAAGTTCCCGCGCCCGTCGTTGGCGAGCAGGAGCGTGTCCGTCCCGTCGAGCACGAAGGCGGAGCCGTTGGCCACCACGAGGTCGAGGTCGCCGTCGTTGTCGTGGTCGAGCATCTCGCCGCCCCACCCCACGTATCGCTGCGTGAGCCGGCCGAGACCCGACGCCCACATCCGGTCGTCGTAGAGCCCCGCCGGGGTGCGCACGTAGAGCGAGCCGTACCCGAGACGCGTGACAAAGATGTCGGCCCGGCCGTCGCCATCGACATCGCCGATCGCCGCGTTCATCGAGCCGGGCGCCTCGCCGATCGAGTTGAAGGCCACGCCGGCCTCCACGCCGATCTCACGGAAGTGCCCCTTGCCGTCGTTCAGCCACAGCTGGTTCGGCGTGTCGTCGTTGGAGACGTAGAGGTCGGCGTCGCCGTCGCGGTCGCAGTCGAACGCGGTCACGGCCATGCCGCGCTGTCCGGGCGAATACAGGCCGGACTCGCGGGTGACGTCGGCGAACGTGCCGTCGCCGCGGTTGCGGTAGAGCACGTTGGCCTGGCCGGCGTAGGCGAGCGGCCCGGGATAGGCGCCGGGATTCTGCTCGGACTGCCGGTCCGGGATGTAGGTGAGATAGTTGCAGAGGTACAGGTCGAGCAGGCCGTCGTTGTCGACATCGACGAAGGTCGCCGAGATGCCGGCATCAGGGTCGCCCACGCCCGCCTGGTCGGTGATGTCCGCGAACGTACCGTCGCCGCGATTCCGGTACAGGAGGTTGCGGCCGATGTTGGCGATGTAGAGGTCGGGGTGGCCGTCGTTGTCGATGTCGCCCACGCAGGCCGCGCTGGCGTAGCCGCTGGCGGCGAGGCCGGCCTTCGCGGTGACGTCCTCGAACGTGCCGTCGCCGCGGTTGCGGTAGAGGCGGTTCGGCTCGCGCGCCGTGCCGGCCGGCTCGCCCGTGACGCCGTCCAGCGGCCCCCAGTTGAGCAGATAGATATCGACCAACCCGTCGCCGTCGTAGTCGAACACCGCGCCGCCCGAGCCGTTCGACAGCAGGATGTTCATGATGCCGCGGTGGCAGAACTGCTGCACGAAATCGATGCCGGCGCGCTGGGTGACATCCTCAAAGAGGTCACCGGGGCGCGCGGCGATCGGGGCGGTCGGGGCCCGCGGCGGGAGCACAACCGGCTCGGCCTGCAACCGCGAAGAGGTTACAGCGGCGCCGATCGCGAGCAGCACGCCGACGAGCCGCTTCGGCAGCGCGGACCGGCGCGGGGCAATTTGGAGAAAGCGAGGATGCATGTGCGGAAAAGAGTTCGGGCGGACCAAAGACAGGACAGTTCACAAAAGAGAGGAAATGAGGGGCGGAGGACAGCTGAATCTGAAAAATGCCGTTCGAGCCGACAGAAGGTAACGAAGAGAACGAAGCACGAACCAATTGTTCGCGATCATGATCTCCACCGGCAGAAGAATGGAAGCCCCCAAGCACGGAACATTCCTGAGCCGACGTGCCTTCGTTTCCTTCGTTACCTTCTGTCGGTCCGTCTGCCTCATCCGACCTCAGGGCTCCTCGATGCGCAGGATCCGGTCCACCGCCGGATTGGCGATGGTCTGCGTCTGACCGCTGGGCCAACGGATCTCGATGCGGTCCACCGTCGCCGCGGCGCCGAGACCGAAGTGCAGCCGCGGGTCCTGCTGGAAAACGTAGCTGGTCGGGCACCGCGCCTCGGCCTGCCAGGTGCGCGTCCCGGCGACCACCTTCACCTGGGCGCCGAAGCCGTCGCGGTTGCTGCGCGTGCCGACGAGTTTCAGCGTCAGCCAGTGGCCGGGCGCAGCGTATCGGTTGCGCAACAACACCGCGCGGTCGCCGAGGCTGGTGGCGATGAGGTCCATCCGCCCGTCGTTGTCGAAGTCGAACGCACCGCTGCCGCGCAGGTTCAGCGACCGCTGGAAAAAAGGTCCGCCCTGCCCCGCCGCGTCCGTGAACGTACCTCGGCCCTGGTTCTCCAGCAGCAGGCTGAGCATGCCCTTCAGGTAGTGCGGGTCGCCGTTGGCGACGAACACGTCGAGGTCGCCGTCGTTGTCGAAGTCGAGGAAGTTGCCGCCCCAGCCCGTGTACTGCGATGAGAGGGACAGCAGGCCCGACGCCGCGATGCGGTCGTCGAAGAGGCCGCCGGGGGAGTTCAGGTAGAGCGAGGCGTTGCCGAAACGCGTGACGAAGAGGTCCGGCAGCCCGTCGGCGTTGACGTCGCCCACCGCCGCGCCCATCGAGCCGCCGGCTTCGCCGAACTGATTCACGGCCACGCCGCACTCCAGGCCAACGTCCTTGAACTGTCCCTTGCCGTCGTTGGCGAGCAGCAGGTTGGCCGTACCGTCGTTGGAGACGTAGAGGTCCTGGTCGCCATCGAGGTCGTAGTCCAGCGGCGTGACCGACATGCCGCGGTGCCCGGGAATCCGGATACCGGAGGCCTCGCTCACGTCCTCGAACGTGCCATCGCCGCGGTTGCGGTAGAGGAGATTCGGCTCCGCCTCGTAGGAGAGCGGTCCGGGGTACGGGATGTTCGCGCCCGCCGGCGGCTTGATCGCGGGGTCGAACACGAGGTAGTTCGCGACGAACAGGTCGAGCCGCCCGTCGTTGTCCGCATCGAAGAACGTCGCGGAGATGCCCGAAAGTTTCGAGCTGAGGCCGGCCCGGGCGGTGACGTCCTCGAACGTGCCGTCGCCGCGGTTCCGGTACAGGATCAGCCCCCCGAAATTCACCACGAGCAGATCGGTGTGCCCGTCGTTGTCGTAGTCGGCCGCGGCCGCGGTGGTGCCGAAGCCCCACCCCTCGACGCCCGCGGCTTTCGTCACGTTCTCGAACGTGCCGTCGCCGCGATTGCGAAAGAGCGCATTCGGCAGGCGCGGCGTGCCCGGGGGCGCCTCGGAGAGCACGGGCACCGGCCCGGAGTTCGCGAGGTAGACGTCCATGAACCCATCACCGTCGAAATCGAGGATCGTGCCGCCGGCGCCGTCGGACTTCATGATGTTGTCGAGCTGGCCGTTGGCCAACTGGTGGACAAAATCCATGCCCGCCTGAGCCGTGATATCCTCGAAGACCGGCGCCACCGCCGACGCGGCCGCCGATTTTTCCGCGTTCGTCCCCGCCTCGGGGGCACGCCCGCACCCGACCAGCCACACCAGGCCCACCGCCCAACCCAGCCGGGCAAAGACACGGCCCGAACGCGAGAGAACAGACCATGAGGCGCACGCCGTGGGGAAGGCCGGGAGATTCATACGTGGAGCGCGAATGTGCGATGGCTCCCGCGTTTTCGGCAAGCCCCAACCCCGCGCGATCGGCCGCCGCGGCGGGGAGCTCGGAGCGAAAGGGGAAACTCACGCACTCAGGGACGGCGCTCGCCGCGACGCCACCGTGCCAGCGAGAGGGGCCGACCTCGCGCCCGGACCGCTCCGGCTTCCGCACGGGCCGTCCGTAAACCGCGGCTCACTTTTTCGTTCGGAAGTCTTCGGGGCGGAAGACGAGTTCATCGACCAGCACGCCGTCCCGGTCCGTATAGCGGTACACGAGCGTCACGCCCGTCTTCACCAGGCTCGCCAGCGCGGTCGTCTCCACATTCTGCTTAACCGCCGCCACGACCTTCTCCTGCCACAGCGCGGGATCGAGTTCGGACTTCGCCACGCCGGTGAGCGTGATCGAGACCGTGACCGTCTTCGCCGGGTCGACCTTCGCGCCTTCGAGGCGTGTGACCTCGTCGAGCATCTTCGGCGCGCCGGTGTTGAGCTCGTCGGCGAGTTGTTGGGCCTGCTGGCGGGCGCGCATCTCCAGCGCGTTGCTACGCACTTGATGGAAGGCCGGAACCGCCATGCCCACGAGCAGGAGCGGCAGGAGGATCCCGGTCAGCCCCGGCCCCAACAGCCCTTTGCGCCCGTGCTTCGGAATGCCGCAGAGCGCAATGATGCCGGCGGGGACGACGGAGACGAACACGACACCCATCAGCACGCCGAATACCCGTCGCGCCACGTCGAATTCGGGACCCGCGGCGTTGAACACCCCGCGCGAGACAAGGTTGAGGCCGAAACTCAGGACCAGCGCCCAAAACACGTACTTGGCGGCTTTGTGATGGAAGCTCGTGCGCGGCGCGTCCGGCGCAGGCGCGGGCAACGGAGGATGGGTGGTCATCGCGGGGTTGGGGCGGGCCGAGCTAATCGCGCCGCCCCGCCCGTGTCCAGAACGGTACCGCACCGCCGGTGGACGGTGGACTGTGGTCGGTGGACTGTGGTCGGTCATCGGCGGCGGGCGTGAGTCGTCAATGGCCGGCAGGCAGAATACTCCGCTGGATCACACTCGCGACGTCGCGGTCCGGGTCCACGACGCGCTTGAGGGCAAGCGCGTCCACCCGCAAGCGTCCGCCGATCAAATGCCCTGCACGCCACCGTCTACTGGTCACCGTCGACCGTCCACTGTCGACTGTCCACCGCTCACCGCGCCCTCACGCCTCCTCGGCGCGGTGCAGGTCGAACCAAGTCTGGATGTCGGGTCGGCCGCCGAAGCCACGATCGGTCTTCGCCTGCTCGAGTTCGGGACTGCCGCCATCGCGCCAGCCGCGCTTCGTCATGAAGCCGTTCCAGATCTCGATCTCGTCCGTGCTCGGCCGGTAGAAATTCGCGTAGCACCACTCGAGGATCTCGGCATCGGTGCCGCCCTGCAGCACTCGGGCGACGACCCGCTCGTAGTCGGCGCGCAGGAAGGTGCAGCAGCGCGCATCGAAATGCGTGCGATTGGCGGTGCCGGTGTAGTAGTCGGCGGGCAACGTACCCGCGGCCTTGAGACGGATCTTGTCGAGCATGCGGCCGAAGAAGACGAGGCCGCCGACCTGTTCGTAGTCGCTGCGCAGTCCGGGAATTTTCATGGGAGCAGAGGGAGTTGGATTCGTCGGCCGAAGCAAACCCGCCCGGCCGTTGCCGAGGTAAACGGCACATTCGAAACCGGAACGGGCCCGAACGCTTTGCCGCTCGTCGCCGCCCGCACCTCACGGCGGATCGGCGGCCAGCTCCGGCCGGACAGTTTCACTGGGGCGGTACCGGCGTTGGCATCTTCTCTTCATCCTCCGAGCCCGTCTCCGCCTCCGCGTCGGCACCGCGCAGGCGCTTGTCCAACCACTGCTTCGGCAGGTCGATGTTGAAATAGATCGTCAGCGTGTTGCCCGATTTCGGCGAACGCGCCTCGAGCACATCGTACTGGTGCCCCTCGTGTTCGATTAGGCGCTGGTTCTCCATCTCAAGCCGGAAGATTCCCAGCACCGCGTATTCCTCGTCGACGCTGATCACCTGGAACGCGGTCTCGAACGACCGCCCGTCTCCGCTCTCCAGGATCGAATCCATCAGCGCCATCCACCTCTGCCGCGTCTCGTCCGCCTGCGCGATGTCGCCCGCCGCGCGGTGGGCCGCTGCCTTCGTCATCAACAGCTGGATATTAAATCGGTCGTGCTCCAGCCCCTTGGCCGCCTCGGCGATCGCACCGGCAAAATCCTTCTTCTCCTCCAACAGTTCGCTCGCACGCTTCCGGCTCTCGCCGGTTTCCGAGGCATAGGGGTTGTACGCCGGCGAGGCGGCATATTCCAAACGCAGCTTCCGGTGCGCCTCCGCACGGGCGGCGCGCTCCTCGGGCGCCGGGGCGGAGGCTGTGGCGGGAGCCGCCGGCGCAGGCGGTGCCGCCCTCACACCGGCCGTCAGCACCAGCATCGCCGCAAGCAGCGCCGCACCGCGGCACGCCATCATCATCTTCCGCCCGTTCGCTCCGCTCGCCATGGGGGTATACACGGGGGCAGCGTAGTTGGCGTCCCCTGCCGTGCAAGACTCGTTCTGGGATGTTGGCGACCGGCCGCGCAGCTTCGGCTTGCGATGCTTGCGCCCCGCCGTTTGCCTCCGCCCATGGATACCCCGCACCGGAGTGGATTCGGCTTCTGGATCACCGCGCTCGCCTTGGCGCTGGCCACCACCCTCGCCCGCGCCGAACCCGCCCCGCTCGCCCTCGAGGCAGAGGTCAACGGCGTCTGGACGCGCATCCTGCGCACCGAGCAGCGCCGTGTGATCGGTGCCGGCGCCGCCGGGGAGGTCGAGATCCCGGCCACCGCGCCGCTGCGTCTCGCGGGCGATCCGGCGGAGAACCCCGGCTTCATCGACACGGCCACCACCTTTGATCTCGTCGCCTTCCCTGCCCCCTCCGACTCCGGCAAGCCTCCGCGCTGGAAAGCCCGCAACATCCGCCTGTGCGCCAAGTCACTCGTTGGCCCCGCCGGCCGCTGGCAGCCCACTAATCCCGAGCAGGCCATCCTCGTCTGTCTCTGGCCCACCGCGACCGGCCCCACGATCGTCCGCGCGTTCCCGCTGCAGAACCGCGGCAAGGGCGTCTTCGCCTTCGACCACACCAACCTCGACCTCTACCCCGCAGCGGTCACCGGAAACCCCTGCTTCCTGCTCGTGGAGGACGGCCGGGCCCTTCCCATTCAGGTCGCTTCCGACCAGAGCGAAGGCGTGCGCCTCGGGACGTTGGCCGCCCTCGGTCGCGATGCTGAGGTCGCTGCCGCGCTCCGCTCCACTGGCGCGATTCCCGTCACGCCCAAGGACGAGCCCAACCTCCTCCACCGCTGCGCGCAGGCGGGAGCCAGCGAAGCCGTCGCCGCGCTCCTCGAACTCGGTGCGAACACGAAGACGCGGACAGCCAACGACGACTCCGCCCTCCACCTCGCCGCGGGTTGCCACCGAACTGCCGTCGTCGCGAAGTTGCTGGCGGGCGGCGCCTCCACGGCGGCGCTCAACGCCGAAGAAAACACGCCGCTCCACCTCGCCGCCAACAATTGCGCCGCCGACGTCTGCCGCCTCCTGATCGAGGCGAAGGCGCAGCTCGATGGAGCCAACCGCTACCGGCAGAATCCCGCGCTGCTCGCCATCCTCTCCGGCTGCACTCCGGCGGTGGAACTGATGCTTGCCCGCGGCGCCAAGTTCGATTTCGCCCCGGATGGCGAGAACCGCACCCTCGTCGCCAAGGCCGCGTTGGGCCAACGTGAACTCGTCCGCATCCTGCTCGCCCGGAAGGCGAAGCCCGACTTCTTCTGGCGCGAGCAAACCGCACTCCTCAGCGCGGCGCGCGAAGGCCACGAGGAGATCATCCGCGATCTCCTCGCCGCAAAGGCCGATCCGAATCTCGCCAACAAGGCCGGCGCCACCCCGCTGCTGGCCGCCGCCAGCCGGGGCCATGCCGCCGCCGCCGGTCTGCTCCTCACCGCCGGCGCACGACCCGAGGGCTCCCGTACCAAGGGAATGATCACACCGCTGGTTGCCGCCTGCTACTCCGGCTCCGCGCCGACCGTGAAAACGCTGCTCGCCGCCGGTGCCGAACCCTCGGCGGAATTCGCCTGGCAGGGCGCCCTGTACCGGCCCCTCTCGTTTGCCGTCTGCTCCGGCTCGACCGAATCCGTCGACCTCCTCCTCGCCGCCGGGGCCCGCGCCAACCCCGCGTCACCACTCTTCGACGCCGACCTCACCCAGGCGCTCGCCATGGATGCGGACACCTTCGTCGCCGCCGCGCTGCGCGAAGGCATGCCGCCCGGCCATCGCACCCCCGGCGGCTGGTCCGCCCTCCAGATCGCCTCTCTCTCGAAGGCCGCGCGCAGCGAGGCCCTGCTCCGCGCGGCGGGAGCGGTGGATACGCCGCAGCCGGCCGATACGCAGATCGTGCCGTCGGCCCAGCTCGAAAAGAAACCTTCCCTCTTCGAGCTATGCCCGGTCATCGACCCGCGGGACCCCGACGAGTCCGACTTCAAGGGCGAGGTGGTGGTGGTCGCTGCCGTCATCGGCAGCGACGGCCGCCCCGCCTTCGCCCGCGCCACCTGCGAGGATTGCCGGCTCTCCCAATCCGCCGTGCGCACCGTGCTCAACTCGCGCTTCAACCCGGCCTTCAAGGACGGGGTCGCCGTGCCCACCCTCGTGCGCATTCCCGTCCAGTTCAACGACCGCTCCGAGCTGACTTTCGACTCCTACCGCGTCGATGTGCAGGTCAGCCCGATCTCCCGGGTGGCGCCCCGTTACCCGGAGGAGCTCAAGCGAAAAGGCGTCAACGGCTCCGCGATCGTGGAGTTCGTCGTCGCGAGCGACGGTGCGATCCGCAACGTGAAAGTCGTCGACGCCACGCACCCGGCTTTCGGCGTCGCCGCGATCGCCGCGGTGAAGCAGTGGCAGTTCAAACCCGCCATGGTCGAAAACCGCCCGGTCGCCTGCCGCGTCCAGCAGGCGTTCCCCTTCATGGTCAGGTGACCTCAGCTCCCACGCGCCTCCGCTGAATCAAGACGTTGCCCCCGGTACTCATGCGCAGCGCACACTTCGTCCGCCATCTCGCACTTGCCACTGGCCTCTTCGCGGCTGGCTGGGGGGCGGGACGAATGTTCTCGCCGGCCCCCGCGCCCGTCTCGGTCCCGAGTTCATCCCCCACGCCGGGCGGCGCTGCGAACACGAACCCACGCCCCCCGAACGCCGCCGAGGCGCTCGCCCACTTCGCCTCCGGCGATCGCATACTCACTCCGCGCGAACTCCGCGCCCTGCTCGCCACCGCCGGACCGGCGGAGATCCCCGCGCTGCTCGATATCGTCTCGAAACTTCCACGCCCGCTCGACCGCGACCGCTGTCGCGCCACGCTCCTCGGCCGCTGGGTCGCCGCCGATCCCGCCGCCGCCCGCGCCTGGGCCGAAGCGCGCCCCACCCTCGACGACCGCCGCAGCGCCCTCCGCGACGTTTTCTCCGCTTGGAGCGATCAAGCCCCCGCGGAGGTCGCCGCGCTTATCACCTCCACCGACATTCCCGGCGGCTGGGAGACTTTGGATGATGTCTTGTCCGCTTGGCTGGCGAGCGATCCCGCCCGCGCCAAAGCCTGGGTGAAGAATATTCCCAATCCCAGGATACGTAATCTGGCGATTCAATCGCTCGTGTCCGTTCAGGCGGCGGAGGATCCCGCGGCAGCGTTCGACACCGCCATCTCCTTGTGTTCCGAGCAAGGCGGCCGCTTCGCGCTCGGCAGTGCCGTCCACGCTATGGTCCTGCGCGATCCGGCCGCGGCCACGACCATCCTCACTCGTGTCCCGGAGGGCGAGCCGCGCGAGCTCGCAGCCGGCCAGATCGTCGACGCCTTGACCGCCAGCGATCCCAAGCTCGCAGCCGAGTTTGCGCTCACATTGCCGTCCGGCGCCGGGCGGTCCCGATCATTGACCATCGCCGTCACAGCGATGGCTACCGATCCCGAGTCTGCCTTCAAATGGCTCAAGGCCGCACTGCCCGCCGGCGGCGAGCGCTCGGCGGCGCAACTCCAGATCGTCAAAGAGGTCGCGGAGCGCGCGCCCCGGGAAGCGCTCGGATATCTCGACGAGATCCCTCCCGAGAGTCGCATTGCCGCCCTCTCGGCGATTCTCGGCCCTTGGACGGCCACCGACCCGGCCGCCGCCACCGCGTACGTCCGGCAGCTTCCGCTCGGCGCCGAGCGAAACCAAGCCGTGAAGCGGTTGCTCATGCGACGCTTTCAGAGCGATCCGGCGGGTGCACTCGCGGACCTTCAACGCGATTTTCCCGATCTGCAGTCGGACCAGCTCTACTCACAGCTCGCCAGCAGCTCCTACTACCTTTCCGCCCAGGAAACCCTCGCGCTGCTGCCGTTGCTGCCATCCGACCCCACTCGTAAGCAGTTTCTGAGTTCGTCGCTCCAACGGCTCGCCTTCACCGCTCCGGAAGCTGCGGCGGAGCTGTTTCTCGCCCTACCCTCCGGCCTGCAACCACCCCAAGCCCTTTCCACGGTCGCCAATGCTTGGGCCGCAACCGCACCCGCCGCCGCTGCAGCCTGGGCCGCCAAGCTCACGGACGAGTCCGCCCGCCAATCCGCCAGCGTGGCAGTCTTGCGCAACTGGAGCACGACCGACCCAGACGCGGCGGTTCGCTGGGTCTCGACGCATCCCGATGCGGCGGTCCGCGCCCAAGCGCCCGAGCTGATTTGCAGCGAGTGGGCGATTTCCGACCCGCTTGCCGCGGCACAATGGGCAACTCGCATCAGCGATCCGTCCATGCGTCAAGCGGCGCTGGAGACAGTTGCTCGCCACTGGTCGTTCTACGACGCGTCCGCCGCCGAGAAGTGGCTCGCCACGACGGATCTTCCGCCCGACCGGAAAGCCGCGGCACTCAAGGGGGTTCGCCGATGAATCGCGTGGTTCCGCTGTTTTTCGCCGCCCTCGGGCTCTTCGGAGCAGGAGTCTGGATGGGTTGGCGTTCGCCGACGCTTGTCTCGGCGCGGAGTGCCGCGCCTGTCGCCACGATTCAACCGGCTGCGGTCTCCGCCAGTGCGCTGCGTCAACAAGGTACGCCTCCACCGGCCACGGCTCGCGACTGGCGCCGCCGCCTCGCCGAGCTCGAGCCCGCCGAAGTGCCCGCGCTGCTTGCTGCCGCGCAAAACATTCCTGACACACGCCAGCGTGCGTTCGTGCTCTCGCGTTTGCTCGGACTCTGGGCCGAGGAGGATCCCGCCGCTGCGCTCGATCGGGCGAAGCAATCACCGGACCTTCGGCAGCTGGATCTCCGCGGCCTATTCAGAACCTGGGCCGAACGCGACCCCGCTGCGGCAGCAGCGCACAGGCAATTGCGCACCGACCAATTCGGCGCACACGAGGCCGCAGCCGAAATCGCCGCAGCTTGGTGCACCCGCGATCTCGCTGCGGCTGTCGCATGGGTCCGCGACCTGAAAGATCTCGGAGTCCGCTCCACCGCCTACGATGCCATCCTCCGTCGGCTGGCCCAGACCGATCCAGCGCAAGCCGTCGCGCTCGCGGTGTCGCTCGATCAGCCCGCTAACTCCGACATTCGGCTATGGAGCATCGCCAAGATCCAGGCCGCAGGCGATCCCGCCGCTGCACTGGCAACGATCAACAATCTCCCGCCGACCGTACCACGGGGTCCACTTCTGTACGGCGTCGTCGAAACACTCCTACGGGAGGACCCCAAACTCGCCGGCGACTTCGCCCTCACGATTCCGGCCGGCCCGTACCAGATCGACGCGCTCCGCTCGGTGGCCAGGCGCCTCCTCGAAGAGTCCCCGCAGTCCGCCCTCGACTGGCTATCAACCAAGCTGCCCGCCGGCCCGACTCGCAGTACGCTCTTCCGAGACACGCTCATGTCGTTTGCCTCCACCGACCCGGCCGCCGCGGTGTCCTATCTCGACCAAGTCGCCGGCAACACCCGAGTGAACGTCGCGCTGAATCTCGCCTCCAACTGGGCGCGCCTCGACCCGCAGTCCGCCGCCGCTTGGGCCGCCAAACTTCCCGCCGACCAAAATCGCACGTCCATCCTGCGATCCCTCGTACGCTCGTGGGCCGCCGGAAAGCCGGCAGCCGCGCTCGAATTCGCGCTACGCCAAGCCGACCCCAAGGAGCAGGCGGCAACAATCCAGGCGGTGGGCCAGAGCTGGCCTGCCAGCTCGACGGCCGACCTGCACACCACGCTCGGCCGACTCCCCTCGGACGACGCCCGGAAGAGCTTCCTCGACGGCATGCTCTCCGGCCTCGGCCGTACCCAGCCCCAGGCCGCCGCGGAACTCGTCGCCAGCCTTCCCGCGGGCACCGTGCATGACTCCGCCGCCCGCGCCTACATTGCGAATGCCGCATATGCCGACCTCGCTCTCGCCTCCCGCGTGGCGAACAGCATCGCCGACAACAGCGTCCGCCAAGACGCCCTCACCTCCATCGCCCGGATTTGGCTGACGAAGGATCGCGCCGCCACCACCGCCTGGCTCGCCACCACCGACCTGCCGGAAGCGACGAAACAACAGCTGCTCGCGCCGGGTCCCTGAGTCGGCCGGCACGGTGGCCGGCCCCACGCGCCGTGGGGATCCGGTATCGGGTCTCCAGTTCCGCGATTCGTGACGGACTTGCCGAAGCCGGGCGCATTCCTCAGATCGGCCCGTCTCCGTGCTCTCCTCCGCCTCTGTGCCCTCTGTGTCCTTCGGAGCCGCAGGTCCGTTCCTGATTCCCTGATTTCCACATTCCTTCATCCGTCCCCGCCCGACCGCGCTCCGCCGCTCAGCTCAGGCTCATCGGGTCGACATCGAGCGTCTGGCTCACGCCCTCGGGCCAGGGGAAGTCGCGCTGCTCCTTCGCGAGCACGCCCACGACCTTCACCACCGCACCGGTGAAGTACCAGAGCTGGAAACGGTATTCGTTCTGCACGCGCTCGATCGGCGAGGGCGACGGGCCGCGCAACTCCGCCGCGCCGGCCAGCAACGGCTCCACGCGCTTCCGCCACTGCTCGGCCACCCAGAGCACCTTCTCGGCGTTGTCGCCCCGGAAGACATGGTGCACCAGGTGCCGAAACGGCGGATACTTGAACTGCTCGCGCGTCTTGATCTCGCCCTCGATGAAGCCGTCGAAGTCGCTCTGCTTGGCGAACTGGATCGCATCGGCCTGCGGCGTGAACGTCTGCACGACCACCTCGCCCGCCCGGTCTCCGCGGCCCGCGCGCCCGGCCACCTGCACGAGCAGCTGGAACGTGCGCTCGTTGGCGCGGAAATCCGGCACGTGCATCGAGATGTCGGCATCGACCAGACCGACCAGCGTCACGTTCGGGAAATCCAGCCCCTTGGCGATCATCTGCGTGCCCACGAGCACATCGATCTTGCCGGTGCGGAACTCGCCCAGGATCTCCCGGAAACGGTTCTTCTTCCCCATCGTGTCGGTGTCGATCCGCACGACCTTCGCCCGCGACAGGATGCGCGCCACATGCTCCTCGACCTTCTGCGTGCCCAGGCCGCGCATGCGGACCTTCGGCGAGCGGCATTGCGGGCACACCAGCGGCGCCGGCTTCACCTCGCCGCAGAGGTGGCACTTCAGGGTCTCATCCGCGCGGTGGTAGGTGAGCGACACGCTGCAGTGCGGGCACTCCGCCACGTAACCGCACTCCTGGCACAACAAACTGCTCGAATAGCCGCGCCGGTTGATGAAGAGGATCGACTGCTCCTTCTTCGCGAAGCGGTCGTGCAGCTTGTCGATCAGCAGACGCGAGAGCACGGAGGTCGCGCGCTTGGCGTTGATCTCGTGGCGCATGTCCACGATGTGCACCAGCGGCATCTTCCGGTCGTCGATGCGGGTGGGCAGCACGTCGTGCCGGTACCGGCCGCGGCGCACGTTGTTGACCGACTCGACCGACGGCGTCGCCGAACCCAGGACACACACCGCCCCGGCCAGCTTCGCGCGATACACGGCCACGTCGCGCCCATGGTAGCGCGGCATCTCGTCCTGCTTGTAGGCGGGCTCGTGCTCCTCGTCGACGATCACCAGCCGCAGGTCGCGCACCGGGGCGAACACCGCCGAGCGCGCGCCCACCACGATCCGCGCCTCGCCCGAGGCGAGCGCCAGCCAGCCATCGAGCCGCTCGCCTTCGCTGAGCGAGCTGTGCCACACGACCACGCGCTGGCCGAGTTGCTGCTCGAGCCGGCCGCGCAACCGCGCCACCGTCTGCGGCGTGAGCGCAACCTCGGGAACCAGATACACCGCGCCGCCGCCGCCCTGCAGCATGTCGGCGATCGCATGGAGATAGACCTCGGTCTTGCCCGAGCCGGTCACCCCCTGGAGCAGGTGCACCGCGAAACCGCCCTTCGCGCCGCTCGCGCGGAGCGTTTCCACCGCCGCCTTCTGCGCGAGGTTGAGCTCGGGCGGGATGACCGCCACCGGCTCGACCCCGCCGATCTCGTCGCGGTAGGCCACGCGCTCGATGCGGTGGTCGATCTCGCGCACCACGCCATGCTGCACCAGCGCCGCCGCGCTCGACGGGCCCACGGCGAGCCGCGCGAGCACGAGCGACTTGGCGACTGGGTGCAGTTGGAGTTTCAGGAACGCGTAGAGCTTCGCCTGCTGCGGTGCGCGGCGGTTGAGCGTCTCCAGTTCCTCGATCGAAAGCTCCCGCGCCACGGCGAGGCGTTTCTCGATCTTGAGCGCGAGACCCTTGCGCACCGAGACCGGGATCATCGCCTCGATCACGGTGTCGAGCGGCGCGGCGTAGTAGGCGGCGATCCAGCGCGCCAGCGAAAGCAATTCCGGGGTGAGTGCGGGAAACGGGTACACCAGCTCGGCCACGGTCTTGAGCTTCTCGACCGCGCAGTCGGGCGTCGGGTTGAGCTCCGAGACGACCGCCAGCGTGAACCGGTTCACCACCGGCACGCGCACAAGCGAGCCGACCGCGATCCCCGCGCGCAGTTTCTCCGGTGCGCGGTAGTGCAGCACCTTGTCGAACCCGGCGAGCGGATGGACGGCGACGATCATCGATTGGCGCCACCGACTAACCTCCGGTCGCGTCGCCGGTGCGAGAACGTTTTCGGGGACAACTCACCCGCGCGAGCAGGGCCCCGCGCGGGCGACCGGGCGGCAGAACCATGGAGCAACCACCCTCGCCATTTGCGAGTCACCGCCTAGCGTGCCCGCACCATGGTCGCCCTCCGCCATCTTTCGCTGCTCGTCTTGGCACTCTGGGGCAGCGTGGGCATGACCGCCGCCGACGCGGATTCGGTCTTCGAGGCGACCCCGGCGTGGCCTGTCCCCTTCACCGCCCGGCTCAAGCCCGCCACCGACACCGCCGGCGTGCTTCGTGTGCTCACCGTCGAGGAGCGCGTGGGCGAGCCGCGGCGCGACGAACTCGTCCGCGTGCCGCTCTTCCTCCACGAGGACGAGCCCAACGATCCCGCCGCGTGGGCGCTCTTCGCCGAGGGCGACACCGCCCGCCGCGAACCCCTCGTGGTCCAACTCGACGATCTCCGGCGCGACACCCAAGGCCGCCTCACGCGCTGCCATCTCTATTTTTCGGTGACGCTCGCCGCCTGGGAGCGCCGGCGCTTCGTGCTCGTCCGCCGCGGCGCGGACGGTCCTCCCCTTCCCGCCCCGCCCCCGCTCGCGTACCGTCGCGCCGGCGACCGCCTGACCCTCGCCGGCGCCGATCTCGCCGTCGATTTCCTCGTCGCCGGCCCGCGCGCCGGCGCCATCGCCGGCCTCCGCCCACTCGGCCGTTCGCTCGCGCTCCCCGATGGCTGGATCGCGCCCGAACTCACTCTGGTCCGCCAAGCGGCGGACTGTTCGGTCCTCCGCCGCACCAGACTCACCTACAACAGCGCCGATGAACTCGAGGTGCGCGATCTGCGCTGGGGCAGCGGACCGTTGTTCGCCAAGCTCACCGTGCGCCTCGGGCCGCGCGGCGTGGACGACTCCGCCGAGTTCACCTACCGCATTCCCGCCCGCGGTGCCGTGCTCATCCAATCCCAGCGGCTCGCGCCCGAAGGCGACGTCACGGCCGAAGTCGTCGGCGCCACCGACCACCGTCTGCTCGTCGGCCAACTCCGCCTCGGCGACGGCCCGCCCGAGACGATCACGGTGCCCGCCGGCCTGCGCCGGCTCACCCGCGCCACCAATGGCCATTTCCTCCACGCCCTCGTCGACCGCGACGCCGGCCTCGCCCTGCTGCCGGTGCCGTATGTACAAACCGGCGTCGGCCCGGTCACGGTCGCGCGCGACGGCACCGTCGCGGTGGCGGGGGCGTCAAGCTTCCGTCGCAACACCGACGGCCACAGCGGCACGTTGCGCGCCTTCTGGGGCGAGGTGCGTTTCGCCTTCTCCCCGACCACCGAGCCCGAGGCGCTCTGGCATCTGGCCCGCCGGGAGTTCCAGCCGCTCGTCGCCATCGTCGACGAGCCCGACCTCGGCCCCGCGGACTGCCGGGCCGCGATGCCCGCGATCGCGCAGCGTTTCCTCGAAATCAAATACTGGGGACGCAGCTGGGTACAGGACGCCGCCCTCCTCTGGCTTCAACGCAAGCGCACCGCGTTCGACGCGCTGCTCACCCGCCGGCCCGGCGCCGCCGAGGGCGAACCCACCGCGCACCTGCCGCGCTGGGCGGTCACCGATCCGCCCCTACG
The DNA here is from genome assembly GCA_023269585.1 of Opitutaceae bacterium. Classification (GTDB taxonomy): domain Bacteria; phylum Verrucomicrobiota; class Verrucomicrobiia; order Opitutales; family Opitutaceae; genus CAJCBL01. Next base: position 42,633 of record JAHFTC010000005.1, on the reverse strand, counting down.
CCGCGACCCGAAGGACCAGGGGCGCATCGACCCCTACCACCTCGCCTACGGCAGCAGCGCGATCCCGCTCTACCACGCGGTCGCGCCCAATCCCCGGCTGCCCGCCGCGGCCCGGGCGATCGGCGCCGCTTCGCGCCGCGCGTTCGGCCGGGTGAACGAAGCCGGCTTCCCCCGGGTCGACTGTTTCGCCTCCGCCCTCAACATGCAGCTCGGCCCGCTCGGCCTCGCCCTCTTCGGCGGCACCGCCAGCGGTGATCCGCTGCTCGCGGCGTGGGCGCGCGACGCGCTCCACGCCCCCGGCATCACCGGCCTCTACGGCCACGGCCAGCGCCCGTACCCCGGCGAGATCGGCCGCCCCGAGGCCTCGGACTTCCTCTACGAGAACATCTCCGACTTCCACCTGCGCTCCATCGAGCTCGCGACCGGCGAGGACCTCTGGCTCCACCCCGCCGCGCGTGCCCGCTATTTCGACACGGTAGACGTCACCGCCGATCTCCAGCACCGCCCGGTCGCCGGGATGGAACCCGACGCCACCCGCGCCAACTTCTTCCGCGGCCAGGCCCATGACCACCGTTGGGAGGCCTGGTCGTGTGCGCCGTTTGCCGGGATCTTCTCCCACCGCGCCGACCGGGGCACGGTCGGCAGCACGGAGGCGGCCTACCGCTTGGTCGAACAGGGTCGCCGCAGCCAGCCCTGGGCGGAGCTGATGTGGTTCACCCACGCCGACCTGCTCCTCGACCGGCTCGACGCCCTGCCCGCGCCGCACCCTGCTCCCGACCTGCCGGCCGATCTGCGCACCCGTCGCGAGCGCGGCGCCAACCGTCTGACGTGGTCTGCCGTGCCCGGCGCCGCCGGTTACCGGATCTACCGCGCCGCCCAAATGGGCGGGCCATGGACGTGGCTCAACTCGCCGTATCGTGAAACCCTCGCCACTGCGGTGACCGACACCACCTTCACCGACGAGACCGGTCCGGCCGACGCCGTCTACCTGGTGACCGCGGAGGATGCCGCCGGGCGCGAGAGCCGCTGGTACGCCGACGAACCGCCGCGGGACTGAAACCCCGCGGCCCCGCTCTCCGGGGCCACTCGCCCCCGCGCCGGTCTCGCGGAACTGGACTCGACACCCCGGGCGCCATCCCGCACACCCTCGCCATGCGTTTCGCCGGCTGCCTGCTCGCCTCCCTGCTCGCCCTCAGCCCCCTCTGTGCCCAGCTACCGGCGACACCAGTCGACGCCCCCGCGGAACCCGCCGCGATCGTGCCGGGACGGGAGCTGACGCTGGGCGAGGCCGTCGTCCTCGGGCTGGTCGAAGGCATCACCGAGTTCCTGCCCGTCTCCTCGACCGGCCACCTGATCGTCACCCAGTATTTCTTCGGCCTCGACGACGACCGCCAGCTCACCGACACCCACGGTGCGCCCCGCTGGATCAAGCCCCCCTCGCCCGAAAACCCCGCCGGGCGCCCGCTCAGCCTCAAGGCCGCGGCCGATGCCTACACCGTCATCATCCAAGTCGGCGGCATCGCGGCGGTCGTGGTCCTCTATTGGAGCCAACTCTGGAGCCTCGCCCTCGGGGCGGTCGGCCTGGATCGCGAAGGCGGCCGCCTGCTGCGCAATATCGTCATCGGAGTCCTGCCCGCGGCACTGCTCGGGCTCACCCTCGACGATTGGATCGACGCGCACCTGTTCTCCGTGCCCGCCGTGATCGCGGCCCTCGTTGCCGGGGCGCTGCTGATGTTCTATGTCGACCGCCGCCAGAAAGGCTCCCTGTGGGCGCAGTCCAACGGCCGCAAGCCCGCCGAACTGCGTCCGAGCGAGGCGCTGCTCGTCGGCTGTCTCCAATGTGTGGCGATGTGGCCGGGCACCAGCCGCTCCATGATGACGATCGTCGGCGGGTACATCGTCGGCCTGAAACCGGCCCAGGCCGCGGAGTTCAGCTTCCTGCTCGGCCTGCCCACCCTGGCCGGCGCCGCGTTGCTCAAGGGCATCAAAGGCGGTCCGGCGATGATCGAGGTCTTCGGCTGGACGCCAGTTTTGACCGGCACGCTGGTCGCCTTCGTCTCCGGGGCCCTCGCCATCAAGCTGCTCGTCGCCGCGCTCACGCGCTTCGGACTCGCCCCCTTCGCCGTCTATCGCCTCGTCGTCGCGGGTGTGCTGCTGCTCGTCATCGTAACCTGAAGGCGCCGGCCGGACCCGATTTTGAACATCGGCCGCGGCGCGGCGTCCATCCCCGCGCCGGACAGTTCACTTTCGGCCCGAGTCCCTGCTTGACCCGCCCACCTCCGGATCTTTACTCGCACCCCTTCCGCACCCGGGACGACTCGTTCCGCGGTTGCGACACCGACCCAAATTCATCATGGCCAATCCGAAACGCAAACAGTCCAAGCGCCGCAGCGCCCTCCGTCGCGCCGCCAATGCCTTCAAGGCTCCCACGTTCGCCCGCGACACCGACGGCGGACTCTTCCGCCCGCACCGCGTGAACCCGAAGACCGGGATGTACCGCGGCCGCCAAGTGCTCGACGTCGAGGTCTGACGGTAGTTCACCCGTCCGGCGTTACGCCGTCCCGCACGCATGAGTGACCCAACCCCCACCACCGGCAGCATCGCGGTGGACGCCATGGGGGGCGATCTCGGCCCAGCCGAGGTCGTCGCAGCGCTGCAGTTGGCCTTCGATGCTTTTCCCGACCTGCGCCCCGTCATCCTCGTTGGTGACGAGGCGCAACTGCGTCCGCTCCTCGCCGAGGCCGGTCTCGACCGGCACCCGAAGCTCGCCATCCACCACGCCTCCGAGGTGGTGAGCATGGAGGACGACGTCATGACCGCGATCCGCCGCAAGAAGGATGCTTCAATGCTGCGGGCGATGGATCTGATCAAGGAGGGCAAGGCCGCGGCAGTCGTCAGCACGGGCAACACGAAGATCCTCGTCGCCGCCGGCACCCTGAAGTTGCGCACGCTCGACGGCGTCGAACGACCCGCGCTCGCCCCCGTCATCCCCTGCGACGACGGCCACCTTGTCCTCATCGATGGCGGCGCCAATCCCGAGGCGACCCCGCGCCACCTCGTCCACAACGCCATCCTCGGCACCCATTTCTGCCGCGTGGAGCTGGGCATCGCGCGCCCCCGCGTCGGCCTGCTCACCATCGGCACCGAGGAGGGCAAGGGCAACGCCCTCACCAACGAGACGCACCTCGCGCTCAAGTCGCTCGGCACCCTGATCAACTACGTGGGCCCGATCGAAGGTTTCCAAGTGTTCCTCCACGAGGTCGATGTCGTCGTCTGCGACGGCTTCACCGGCAACGTCTGTCTGAAGACCTGGGAGTCGCTCGTGAAGTTCGTCGGCCGCGAGTTGAAGTCCCTGTTCAAGGCCAACCCGCTGCGCATGCTCGCCGCCCTGCTCGGCAAGGGCGCCCTGCGCGGCCTCAAGAATCGTATCCAGCCCGAGCGCTATGGCGGCGCCCCCCTGCTCGGCCTGCGCGGCTGCGTGATCAAGGCCCACGGCTCGGCCAACCGGCACGCGCTGATGAACGCGATCCACGACGCCAGCGAGTTTCTCCGCTCCGACCTCGTCAAACACATCGAGGCCGATGTCGCCGCCGCCAACGTCCTGCTCGACAAACCCGCCGCCTGAGGCCCTGCTCCTCGGCCTACCCTTTCTCCCCCCACCCGCTTTACGCATGAATCCTGTCGGCCCATCGGTTGTCATCCTCGGAACCGGCGCCTATGCCCCGGAACGCATCCTCACCAACGAGGAGCTTTCGCGCCTGGTCGACACCAACGACGAGTGGATCGTCTCCCGCTCCGGCATCCGCGAACGCCACATCGCCGCCCCCGACGAGGCCACCTCCGATCTCGCCGCCAAGGCCGGCCTCGCCGCCCTCGCCGACGCCCACCTCACCCCGGCCGACATCGACCTGCTCATCATCGCCACCTGCACGCCCGACGCGCCGCTGCCCTCCACCGCGACGCTCGCCCAGCACAAGCTCGGTCTCGGCGCCTGCGCCTGCCTCGATCTCGCCGCCGCCTGCAGCGGTTTCCTCTATTCGCTCGAGGTCGCCGATGCCATGCTCCGCTCGGGCCGCTACCGGCGCGCCCTCGTCATCGGCGCCGAGAAGCTCACTTCCCTCACCGACTATCAGGACCGGTCCACCTGCATCCTCTTTGGCGACGGTGCCGGCGCGGTCGTGCTCGGAGTCGATCCGCGCCCCGGCATCGGCATCATCGGCACCAAGCTCTATGCCGACGGTAGTTCCAGCGATCTGATCAAGGTCACCTCTGGCGGCTCCCGCAGCCCCTCCACCGCTGAAACCGTCGCCCGCCGCGAGCATTTCATCCAGATGCGCGGCAAGGAAGTGTTCAAACTCGCCGTCACCGCGATGCAGGACGCCGCCGTTGAACTTCTGGAGAAGAACGGTGTCGCACCCGACCAGGTGAAGCTCCTCATCTCCCACCAGGCCAACCAGCGTATCATCGACGCCATCGCGCAGCGCATGAAGCTGCCGTCCGAACGGGTGTTCATGAACCTGGAACGCTACGGCAACACCTCCGCCGCCTCGATCCCGATCGCCCTCGACGAGGCCCGGCGCGCCGGCCGCATCGTCGCCGGCGACTACGTGCTCCTCGTCGCGTTCGGCGCCGGCTTGACGTGGGCATCCGCCCTGATTCGCTGGGTCTAAATTTATGCGCCACTCGCGCCTGCTCCGTACCCTCGGGTTGCTCCTGATCACCCTCTTCGTCCCGGCGTGGCTCCACGCCGGACTCGTCTGGACCCCCGGCACCGGCTGGCAGGTCGAAGGCGGGGCGCTCGCCGCCGTCGCGGGGGAACAGGGCCGCAATGCCCTCGACCTCATGAACCGCGCCCGCGCCGCGGAAGAGGACGGCAGCTACCGTCGCGCCCTGCGCCTCTACAAGCGCGTCGCCCGCGACTACGGCAAGTCGATCTACGGCCCCGAGGCCTACTACCGCTCCGCCCAGATCCGCCTCGCCCAACGCGACTACCGCCGCGCCTTCGACGCCTACCAGCAGATCGTCGGCCTCTACCCCAACTACGAGAAGTTCAACGAGGTCATCGCCGACCAATACCGCATCGCCTCTGCGATCGCCGATGGCGCCCGCCGCCGCTGGCTGTGGGGCATGCTCCCGGGCTTCGCCAAGCGCGAGAGCGCGATCATGTATTACGAATACGTCGTCGCCAACGCCCCCTACAGCGACTACGCCCCGCTCGCCCTCATGCGGATCGCCCAGCTGCACAAACGCTTCCGCAACAAGATCGAGGCGATCGATGCCCTCGACCGCATGATCAACTTCTACCCGACCAGCATCCTCACCCCCGACGCCTATCTGCGCATGGCCGATGTCCATGCCTCCCTCGTCGACGGCCCCGAGTACGACCAGTTCTCCGCCAAGGAGTCCTCCACCTACTACCAGGACTACCTCATCCTTTTCCCCAAGGATCCCAACGTGGGCAAGGCCGAGACCGGCCTCGACGCGATGAAGACCGAGTTCGCGATGAGCAAGATGAAGCTGGCCGAGTTCTACCACTACAAGCGCCACAACTACATCGCCGCAAAAGTCTTCTACAACGAGGCCATCACCATCTATCCCGACTCCGCGGTCGCCCTCACGGCCCGGGAACGCCTGGACAAGATCGCCCCGAAGCTGGCCGAGCAGGAGGCCGCCGCCGCGGCCCGCGCCAACCGCATCGAGCCGCCGAAGCCCAAGAAGAAGAAGGTGCTGTGGCTCTTCTGAGCCGCCCCGCCCCATGCGCCGACTCGTCCGCCCTCTCCTCGCTCTGGCCGCCTGCGTCGGCCTGACCGCCTGCTCGCACTACCACCTCGGCGCCCCCGGGCGCCCCGTGGCGCAGACGCTCTTCGTCGCCCCGGCGGCCAACGCCTCCTTCGCACCCCAGGCCGGTCCGCTCGTCACCGAGGCCGTCCGCCTCGCCCTCTCGCGCGACGGCCGGGTCGAACTCGCCGGCGCCCCCGACTCCGCCGAAGCCCGCCTGCAGATCCGCCTGGTGCGCTTCGAACGCGAGGTGCTCGCCGCCCGCCGCGACGACACCGCCCTCGCCCGCAAGTTTTCCGTCAAGCTCACCGCCGAGATCACCGTGCTCGACCGCCACGACAAGATCCTCATCGACCGGCGGATGATCACCGCCGCCCGCGATGTCTTCGTCGACAGCGGCCTGCAGCCGGCCGAGTACCAGACGATGCCGCTGCTCGCCGAGGCCCTCGCCGGCGAGATCGCGCACGCCGTGCTCGACACGTGGTGACGCCGCCCGCCGTGGCCATGCCCGCCCCCCTCCTCGCGCCCTCGCTGCTCGCCGGCGACCACGCCAACCTCGCCGGCAGCGCCGCCGAAGCCGCCGCCGCCGGCGCAAGCTGGCTGCACCTCGACATCATGGACGGGCATTTCGTGCCCAACCTCACCTTCGGACCCGGCACCGCCGCCGCCCTGCGCAAGCACACGCCGCTCTTCCTCGACACTCACCTGATGCTCGACAACCCCGGCGACTACGTGGAGCCCTTCGCCCGCGCCGGCAGCGATCTGATCAGCGTGCACATCGAGCCCGCCTACGACCACGCCGCGGTCCTCGCGCGCATCCGTTCCTTGGGGAAACAAAACGGCCTCGTGCTCAATCCCGGTACGCCCGTCGCCGCCATCGAGCCGCTGCTCGCCCAGGTCGACCTCGTGCTCCTCATGACGGTCCAGCCCGGTTTCGGCGGCCAATCCTTCCGGCACGACGTCCTCCCGAAGATCGAGCAGGTCGCCCGCGCGCGCCGCGAGCGCGGCCTCGCCTTCCGCATCGAGGTCGATGGCGGAGTCGACGCCGCGACCGCACCGCTCTGCCGCGCCGCGGGAGCCGATACCTTCGTCGCCGGCACCGCCTTCTTCCGCGCGACCGACCGCGTCGCCTTCCGTCGCTCGATCGAAGGTTGAGCGGCCAGGTGCCGGCGATCACTGCCGCGACAGGGGGCCCCTCGCCTCGCCGCCGCCCCGTGCTTCCGCGCTTTCCCTCCGCCACCCATCCCCTAGCCTCCGCCCCCATGGAACACTACGACTTCCACAAGGAGTTTCGCGCCCTCTACGACAAGGCGGTGAAGCAGTTCGCCGCCGGCAAGCGCAAACCCGACGACTTTTTCTCCAAGCACGAGTCCGCGTTCCTCGCCGCCATCGGCTCCCGCGCCCAGGATCTCTACGACTACGCCGAGGATGCCGCCAATTACGGCGAGCCCGACTTCGATACCGCCCTGCTCGTGCAAGCCGTGCGCCGCAGCTACTTCCAGCTCGTCCAGAAGAGCGAGCCATCGAAGGTCGTGCTCGACGAGACCGCGCTCCCCGCCAAGACCGCCGCCGTGCGCGGCGTCGAATGGCTGCCCCGGCTCATCCCGAAGGCCCGGGCCAAGCTCCGCGGCGAACTCCCGCTTTCGCTCATGTACGGCTGCGGCGGCGACCGCCGCTTCTTCAAGCAGCACGACATCCACCCCGCGGAGTTTCTCCAGGTCGTCTGGCAGGCCGGCGACAACGACAAGGCCGTCGTCGACTGGGTCGTGAAGCGCGCGAAGCTTTAGCCCGTAGTGCTTCCGTCGAGCACGGAGGGCCGGCGGCGGGGATCCCGCGCGCAAAGAACCCGCGGCCCGTTGTTCAACGCTGCCCCCGCCACTGACAGTTTGCTTCTCGCCCCCCAGCCCTCGTCTTCCGGTGGAGTCGTCGAGTTGGTGCTTCGACCGGCTGGTTGGCCGCGTTGATTGTTCCTGCTCCGAAAAGGGTGTGCGGCCGTCGCTTGCCGACGCGCCGGTTGCGCGCCCGTCCGCCCTGAAGCCGAACACCGTGGATGGCCAGACGCGGGGGCGGGGCCGGGGCCGCCCAAAGAGCCCCACCCGTTGCGGGGAGTAGGCCCGGGGGGTACACTCCCCTCGGTTCACCAACTCCAACCCCTACCCGCCATGGAAATGCACCCTTCCATCGACAAGGCGAGGTCCTACCTCGACATCCACCTCGCGCGCCCCTTCGCCGAACGTCCCACCACCACCGGCCCCTTTATCACCATCTCACGCGAATCCGGCACCGGCGGCTCCCTGCTCGCGGAGGAGGTCACCCGCCGCCTCAATCGCCTGCTCCACGTCGACCAGCCGGCGTGGACGATCTTCAATCGCGATCTCGTGTCGCGTATGCTCGAGGACAACCACCTTTCGACCTCCTTCGCCCGCTTCCTCCCGGAGGACAAGGTCTCCGAGATCGAGTCTTCGGTCGGCGAGATTATCGGCCTGCATCCGAGTATCTGGACCATGGTCCACCAGACCAACAGCCTCATGCGCCGCCTCGCCACGCTGGGCCACGCGGTCGTCGTCGGCCGCGGCGCCAACTTCGCCACCATCGGCTCCGCCCGCGGCCTGCATCTGCGCCTTGTCGCCGCTTCCGACCAACGGGCCCGCCGTACCGCGCAGATCCGGAGCCTCTCGTACGAACAGGCCCTGGCCTTCAACCGGAAGACCGATCACGCGCGGCGCGACTACGTCCGCTCCTTCTTCGAGGCCGACATCGACGATCCCGCCAGCTACGACCTCGTGGTGAACATGAACCATTTCACCACCGCGTCTGCGGCGGACCTGGTGGTGGCGGTGTTGCATTCCCGCGATTGGATCGCGACCTCCCCACCGCGCGAAGCCGTCATCACCAACTCCTGACACTGCCGGGCCCCGCCTGACCCCACCGCGACGCGGTCGCGGCCGGGCCTTTGTCCCACGTCCACTCCTCGCTGCGGATGCACTCGAGCGGCGAGGGACGAGCGCCGAACCATCGGTGGCACAATCGGCTTCGCTCGGCCTTTCCGGTTTCCCCTCGGCGATCCGGCCGGCTCTCGTCGCCCGACTGGACCGACCGCGGCTCAACCGGCCGTCCGCCCCTTCTCCAGCACACGCCGAAGCAAGCGCGCCAACGCGGCAAGTTCAGGCGGCTTGTCGAGAATCGCCGCGACGCCAAGCTCGCGCGCACGGTCCGCCTCCACCGGGCCGACGTACCCGCTCATCAGCACCAGCGGTGGCGGCGCTTTCAGGGTTCGCAGCCGCGCCGCCAGTTCGAGTCCGTTCGCAGCGGGCATGCTCAGATCGCTCAAGACCAGGCTGTACTCCTGCGGCGCCGCCGCGAGACGCCCCCACCCCTCCTCGACCGACGCGCAGCACTCCGGGCGATAGCCCAGTCTCGTGAGCACCCGATCGAGCATCGTACGGATCACCTCCTCGTCGTCGACCACCAGTATCCGCTGGCCCCCGCCCCGCGGCAGATCCGCGGGTGCGGCCACCTCCAATTGTCGCTCCGGCTGGACCGCCACCGGCAGGTAGATTTGGAAGGTCGTTCCCTCCCCCTCATGGCTTGCCAAAGTGATCGCCCCCTCATGCGTCGCCACGATTCCATGCACGACCGACAATCCGAGGCCCGTGCCCTCCCCGGGCGGCTTCGTGGTGAAGAACGGCTCGAACAGGCGGCTCTGTACCCCCGGAGACATGCCGCAGCCGGTATCCTGAACGGTGATCCGGACATAGTTGCCCGGTTTGAGCCGCGGCTGCTGGGCGACGAGTCCCGCATCGACTATGACTTCGGTCTCAGCGAGGGACAGCACGCCGCCGTCTCGCCTCATCGAGTACATCGCATTGGTGCAGAGATTCATCAGCACCTGGTGGATCTGCGACGAGTCGCAGAGCACGTTCGCGCCCGCCGCGGGTAGATCGGCGCGAATGGAAATCTCGGCCGGCATCGCAGCGCGCAACAACTGGATGGTCTCGCGGATGATCGGAGTGACCGGGCAGAACCGCCGGCGAGGCTCGCTCCGGCGGCTGAAGGTGAGGATGCGCGCCACCAGATCCCGCGCCCTCGCGCCGGCTTGCCGGATCGCCTCGATCGGCTCGTCCAAACCGTGACCCGGCGGCAGCTCCAGCGCGATCACCTCGGCGTTGCCGACGATTCCGGTGAGCACGTTGTTGAAATCGTGGGCGATGCCGCCCGCCAACGTGCCGATCGCCTCGAGCTTCTGCGCCTGCCGCAGCTGGCTCTCCAGTCCGTCCCGCACGGCCTCGATCTTCAGTCGCTCCGTGACATCGCGCGCCGTCACGATCCGCGTGCCACCCTCCCCCAACGGGCTGGCCGCACACTCCATCGTCCGCCACTCGCCGTCGGCTGCGCGCAGACGCAGCCGGCCGAGGTCGTCGGAATCCGGCCCCGCCAGCGCGGCCCAGCGGGTACGGTCGTCCGGGTGGAGGAACTCCGCCAGCTCCCGGCCAAGGAGCGCCGACGGCGCGTACCCGAGCGTCCGGCTTTGCAGGCGGTTGACATACCGCACCCGGCCGTCGCCCCCGACCTCGATCACCAGATCATGGATATTCTCGACCAGCACACGGAAGCGCTCGCGTTCCGCCCGCAGGCCTTCCGTCTGGCGCCGCACCTGGCTGCGCAGCAGCACGATGAATCCGCCGGCCACCGCCAGCACGAGCACCGCGCCGCCGATGAATCGCCCCACCCATTTCGGCACCACGCGTACTTCCCCCGCCCCGGCGTGCAACCAACGCTCGCGGGCCTCGTAATACGGCGACTTCGCGTCGGACCGCCACCGCTCGAGCGCACGATCCAGCGCCTCCCGGACCTCCGGGTTCTTTCCCTTCGCCACCGCAAAGAAGATATCGAACGGCGAGAACACCGTCCCGGTGGGCCGGAGGCCGTAGGCCTCGTGCATCGCCCTGCCGAACACGCTGTTGACGACCGCCGCCTCCGCCCGCCCGGCCTGCACCGTCGCGAACACCTCCGCAAAATCGCTGCACTCGACAAAGCGGCACTCCAGGCCGAGTTGGTCGGCCAGCCGCCGGAACGACAGGCCGTTGAAGTCGCCCCGCATGACCGCGACCGTCAGGCCCCGCACCTCCACGATGCTCCGCGCCGGCGAGTCGGCCGGCAGGTAGAGTTCGCCCCAGACCGTGAGCAACGGCTGGTGACAGTAGTCGAGGTAGGTCGCCCGCTCCTCGGTGAAAGCCACGCTCGTCAGCAGATCGACCTCCCCGCTCCGCACGCGGTCCAGCCCGTCGTTCCAGGAGCCGAAGACGTACTCCAGCCGCCACCCTTCCTCTGCGGCCACGGCCCGGAGCAGCTCCGGGTAGAACCCCTCCACCTGTCCGCCGGGGGCGCGGAAGATGCCCGGCCGGTATTCAAAGTATCCAACCTTGACCACCCGTTCGGTCTTCGGCGCGGCGGCCGCGGCGGCGAGCGGCAGGGCCAACGCGATCCCGCCCAGCACCAGCCAGCGCCCAAACGCCACCCCGCGGCGGAGAAACCGCCGGCCAGCAGCGCTTGGGGTTGGGGGGACAAGACCAGCCACGCGCCGTCATGATCGGGCGGTTCGCCCCGAAGACGAGGAGATTTCCCGGCCTCGCGACGTCAGCG
>JAHFTC010000005.1:0-31202 GCA_023269585.1 Opitutaceae bacterium | reverse complement strand
GCCGGCTCCGTTCCCACGTTATGGATATTGTGGGGCAGGCCCGAGCCGAGGAAATAGAGGCCGCCCGCCGTGCCGCGGTGCGGTGTGCCGGCGATCGACATCTCCGTCTCGCCGCGGATCAGGGGCACGATCTCGTCCGGGACGGGGGTGGGCGGGGCGTGCGTCGTGAGCCCGGGGCTGAGGGTCGTCACGTGCATCTCGGATTCCGCGAACACCGCCGTCACCCACCCGAACGGCAGTCGTCGCCCGGCAGCACCAGCGCCACGCTGCCCTCACTGAGCGTGCGCTGCTGGTCGCAGGGATGCGACGCACAGGGGGAGGAGAAAGCGGCTCATGGTCACCCGTAGGCGCCAACTCCCCGCGGCGCGAAAACAGAAACCCGGGCCAGCACGAGAACGCCCAACCGTCAGCCCCCCGCCGGTTCGCGTCCCGCCAGCGGTTCCAGCAACCAGGCGCGGGCCGCCTCCTCCGTGGCGAAGACCTCCAGCTCCAGGTTGGGATTGCGGTTCAACAACTGGAAGACGCGCGCCATGTCCCGCACCACCGCAGTCTTGGCCACCGACGCCGCCCGCGACGGCTGCGGGATGTGCAGTTGCCGGCGCTGCTCGGAATGCTCGTAGACCGCCAGCGGCGGGAAGTCGCAGCCGGTCACGGCATCGTAGGTATGCAGAACCTGCGGAACGAAACCGAGCTGGCGCACCAGTTGCGGCATCAACTTTCCGATACCCTCCAAGTCTCCCTGGGTGAGCACACCCGACCAACGGATGTGCACGACCCGGTCCTCAATGGCGTGTGTGAATGGCATGACGCGGGCAGGTGCTCTTCCGACGCCCGATCCTCCCTGTTTCCGGAGACGCACGCAAGCCCGCGTCCGGCCGAATCAATATCGGTCCAAGCTCCGGCGCCGAGAGCCGCTTTGTCGTTTGCCGCCCCGCGCGGACCGCCGTCCGCTACCGCATGCGCCAACCCCTCGCCCCTGCCGGCCTCGCCGCCGCGTTTCTCCTCGCCGCCGCCCTCGCGCCCGCCTCCGACCTCCCGTTCCAGAACCCCGACCTCGCCGCGGAGGAACGCATCACCGACCTCATCTCACGTCTCACCCTCGAGGAGAAGATCGACTGCATGGCGCTGAAAGCCGCCGTGCCCCGCCTCGGGGTGAAGGGCTCGCCGCACATCGAGGGGTACCACGGCGTCGCGCAGGGCGGACCGAGCAACTGGGGCCGTCGCAACCCCACCCCGACCACCCAGTTTCCGCAGGCCTACGGGCTCGGCGAAACGTGGGATCCCGCGCTGATCCGCGAAGTCGCCGCGCAGGAGGCGCTGGAGGCGCGTTTTCTCTACCAGAGCGAGAAGTTCGCCCGCTCCGGCCTCATCGTCCGCGCGCCCAACGCCGACCTCGCCCGCGACCCGCGTTGGGGCCGCACCGAGGAGGTCTTCGGCGAGGACGCCTTCCATGCCGGCACCCTCGCCACCGCCTTCACCCGCGGCCTGCAGGGTGACGACCCGCGCTACTGGAAAACCGCCGCCCTCCTGAAACACTTCCTCGCCAACTCCAACGAGGACAGCCGCGAATCTTCCTCCTCCGACTTCGACGCCCGCCTCTGGCGCGAGTACTACGCCAAGCCCTTCGAGATGGCCGTGCGCGACGGCGGCGCCCGCGCTCTCATGGCCGCCTACAACGCGGTCAACGGCATCCCGGCCCACGTGCATCCGATGCTCAACGACATCGTGATCGGTGAATGGGGCGTGGACGGCATCGTCTGCACCGACGGCGGCGGGCTCCGCCTCCTCGTCGACAAGCACAAGGCCTTCCCCGATCTCCCCACCGCCGCCGCCGCCTGCGTGAAGGCCGGCATCAACCACTTCCTCGATCGTCACAAGGACGCGGTTACCGAGGCCGTGCAACGCGGCCTGCTCACCGAGGGCGACCTCGACCAGGCCCTGCGCGGCCTCTTCCGTGTCTCGATCCGGCTCGGTCTGCTCGATCCCGCCGACCGCGTGCCGTATTCGAAGATCGGCGCCACCGGCGACCCCGAGCCCTGGGCCCAGCCGGAGGCACGCGCGCTCGTCCGCCGCGTCACCCAGCGCTCGATCGTTCTGCTCAGGAACGCCGGCGCCCTGCTCCCGCTCGACAAGGAGAAGCTCAAGTCCGTCGCCGTCGTCGGCCCGCTCGCCAACACCGTGCTCGCCGACTGGTACGGCGGCACCGCGCCCTACACCGTCTCCCCGCGCGAGGGCATCGAGCGTTTTGTGAATCCGACCTTCCTCGGCGCCGCCCCCGTCTCCGTGAACTGGGCGGGCGACATGAGCGACACCGCCATCGAAGTCGCTCGCAAGGCCGAGGTCGCCGTCGTCGTCGTGGGCAACCACCCCGAGGGCAACGCCGGCTGGGAAACCGTCACCTCGCCCTCCGATGGCAAGGAGGCCGTCGACCGCAAGACGCTCACGCTCTCGCACGGCCAGGAGGACTTCGTCCGTCGCGTCTGCGAGGCCAATCCCCGCACCGTCGTCGTCCTCGTCGCCAACTTCCCCGTCGCGCTCCCGTGGGCCGCCGAGCACGCGCCCGCCATCCTCCACCTCACGCACGCCAGCCAGGAGCAGGGCAACGCGCTGGCCGACGTGCTCTTCGGAGCTGTAAACCCGGGCGGCAAGCTCGCCCAGACCTGGCCCAAGTCCCTCGAGCAACTCCCGCCGATGATGGACTACGACATCCGCCACGGGCGCACCTACCAATACTTCACCGGCGAGCCGCAGTATCCGTTCGGTTATGGTCTGAGCTACACCACCTTCGCGCTCGCCAATCTCCGCACCGACACCACCACGCTGGCGCCCGGCGCCACGTTGACCGTCAGCGTCGACCTGCAGAACACCGGCGCCCGCGAGGGCGACGAGGTCGTGCAACTCTACGTGCGCTACCCGCAGTCGAAGGTCACGCGTCCCCTCAAGCAGCTCCGCGCCTTCCGGCGCATCACCGTCGCGGCGGGCGTCACGACCACCGTCGCGCTTCCGCTCGCCGTTGCCGATCTTGCCTATTGGGACGAGACCCACAACGCGTGGACCGTCGAGCCCGGCCCGGTCGAGCTTCTCGTCGGCACCTCTTCCGCCGAGCGCGACCTCACGCAGCGCACCACGATCACCGTCACCCCGTAACCGGCCGAGTCCCCGACTGGACATCGCCGGCCCACGCCGTCCTCGCGGCGCGCGGTCGCCCCGAGGCCACACCTACACCTTCAGCCAGATCCCCCGCTGGTGGAGGAAACGGGCGAGGGCCACGAGCAACAGGAGCGAAGCCAGCGCCACCGCGAAGCCGCCGGCGCCGGCGCCCAACGCGGCGTCGAGCCCGCGCGCCACGCTGCCGCCCACAAGCTTCTCGGCGATGGCGCCGAAGCCCACGAGCGCCGTCGCGAGGTAGAGCGTGATCGGGTTCATGCCGATCCACACGAACGGCGCGGTCCAGGCCCGCCAGCCGCGGCGGTCGACGATCCAGCCGGAGCCCGCGAGCAAGAGCAGGCTCCAACCGCCCGCCACGAGCACGAAGGACGAAGTCCAGAGCTTCTTCACCACGGGAAACTCCAGGTGCCAGAGCCAGCCGAGCACGAGACAACCCAGCCCGGCGAACGCGAGCCTGCCCAGTTTCTCCGCCTCGGACCGGTCGCGCCGCCGCAGCCAGCTTCCGGCCATCACCCCGAGCAGACAGGTGGCGACGGCAGGCAACGTGCCGAGCAATCCTTCGGGATCCCAGTACTCGTCGTACTTCCCGCCCGGCAACCACCGGTAGTCGACATGATTGGCGACGTTCAACCCCGGTTCGTAGCGGCCGCGCACCGTCGCCGTGGTCCCGTCGTAGAGCTCCCGCACGACATCAGCCGCCGGCTCCGCGGTGCCCAGCCGCGCCGCCAGCGCCCCGCGGTCGAGCGCGACGTCCCGGATCGGCACCAGCGCAAGCACCGCCCAGTATCCGATCAACAAAACCACGGCGACCGCCGTCCGCACCCGGGCCGAGCAGAAGATCACGAGCAACGCCGCCGCGCCGTAGGCCAGCGCGATGCGTTGGAGCACGCCCACGAACCGCACCTCGGGCCACTCGCGCGCCAGCCCGCCATTGTAGAGCACGCCGAGCAGGAACAGCACGACCACGCGAACGGCGACCTGCCGCACCGCCGCGCGCCGGCTCCCCCGCGCGAGCGCCTTCTCCAGCGAGAACACCAGCGAGACGCCGGTGATGAACAGGAACAGCGGAAAGATCAGGTCGTAGAACCGCAAGCCGGCCCACTCGGCATGCTCGACCTGCCGTGCCGCGAAGCGCAGCGGCGCGAGGTCGATCCAGTAGGCCAGCGCGTGCACCACGGTGTCGGCCCCGAGGATCCAGAACATCGTGAAGCCGCGCAGCACATCGAGCGAGACGAGGCGGCCGCCGCTCGCCGGCGCAGGGGCCGCAGCCCGGGTTTCAGTCGTCATGGCGCGGGTGCGTTCAGGTCCGCCCCACGCGGTGCCCCTTCACCGCGTAGAAGAGGATGTAGAGGTAGCCCGGCAGCACACACCAGAAGAACGCCGCCTGGTGTCCGATCGTCGGTGACAGGTGGGCATACGCCTGCGGGATGATCGCGCCGCCCGCGATGCCCATCACCAGCAAAGCGGAACCGATCTTGGTGAAGCGCCCCAGCCCGTCGATCGCCATGGGAAAGATGGCCGGCCACATGAGCGCGTTGGCCAACCCGAGCAGCGCGATGAACGTGATCGAAAGCCGGCCGGAGGTGAGAAACGCCATGGCCGCGAAGGCGATGCCCGTGAGCGCGGAGAGCGTCAGCGCCGTCTCTTGGCGCAGGAATCGCGGGATCGTGAAGATGCCGATCGTGTAGCCCACGAGCATCGAGACCATCGTGTATGTCGTGAGGCTCTTGGTCTGTTCGAGTCCCAGCCCCAGCGCCTTGCCATAGACCGTGATCACATCGCCCGCCATCACCTCCACGCCCACGTAGACGAAGATGCAGACGACCCCGAGCAGCAGGTGCGGAAACTGCAGGATCGAGGTGCGCGTATCCGAACCTTCGGTGCCCGGGTCCGCCGCCGTCTCGCCCTCGATCTCCGGCAGCGGCGAGAGGCGGATCATCAACCCGAGCAGCAGGAGCACGACCGCCATCACGCCGTAGGGCAGGATGATGCGGTCCGAAAGTTCCTGCAGCAGCGCCGCCCGCGCCGCCGGCTCCACCACCGACTCCAGCCGGGCCACGGTCTCGTTCGCGCCGCTGAGCACGAGCGCGCCGAGCACGAGCGGACTGAGCGCGCCCGCGACCTTGTTGCAGATGCCCATCAGGCTGATCCGACTCGCCGCGCTTTCGATCGGACCGATCACCGAGATGTACGGATTCGACGCCGTCTGCAGCAGGGCCAACCCCATGCCCTGCACGAAGAGCCCGGTGAGGAAGAGCGCATAGCTGCGCGTCGTCGCCGCGGGGATGAAGAGCAGCGCCCCCGCCGCCATCACCACCAAGCCGAGCGACATCCCCGTCCGGAAGCCCGTCCGCCGCAGGATGTACGACGACGGGATCGCGAGGAAGAAGTACGACATGTAGAACGCGAACGTCACCAGCAACGCCTGCGCGTCGCTCTGCAGATCGCACGCCAGCCGCAGGAACGGGATGAGCGTGCCGTTCAGCCACGTGACGAAGCCGAAGATGAAGAAGAGCACGCCGATGATCGCGATGGACCCGGCGTAGGTACGGTTTGACGACGGAGCAGCCGAGGAGGAGGACATGGGGTTGGGGGCGACGAAAGGAAAGCGAGGGGAAAGGGCTCCGCTCAGGGCTGCGCCGCGGCGGACTCGATCAACGTGCGGACCGCGGTGAGGTGCGGGAACTCCACAGCGGCCTGCGGACGCGCCGCCGCCGCGAGCGTGGCGAGCGTCGACTCCCGCCAGCCGGCCGGCGGGTGTTCGCCGCGTTCGAGAAAGCCCACCGCCTCCAGCGCGAGCGCGGACGAGTCGCGCAACACGGCGGCCAGCGGCTGCGCCTCGCGCAGGCGAACGGCCCGCGCGCCCAGACCGTCATGCACTTGCGCTCCGAGCGCGGCGAACTCGCGAAGCGACTCCCGCAGCGCGACGAGGTGCTCCGCGCTCGGCTCCGCCCGCCACGCCGCCACCGCGGCGGCGAAGGCGCGCGCCGGAGCGCTGTCGGGCCGCGCGCAGTCGACCAACCCGGTGAGCGGGGTGAACTGCGTGGAGTCGGGCTGGTGTTCGCCGCGCTGGTACAGTTTCACCGGCTCGAGCAGGTCGACGAAGCGCCGCAGCGCGGCGAGTTCATCCGCACTCGCATCGTCGCCGGCCAACCGACGCAGCGCCGGCGGCAGGTAGCTCTCGTGCCGCGAGCCACGCTCCTCAAGGCGCCGGGCCACCACGGCGAGGCGCCGATACATGTCGTCGATGTCGCGCACCTCCGGAGGCGACCAGAGGCGCTCCGCGATGGCCGCGGTGCGCGGCCAGATGCGCGAGTCGATCGTCTCGGGTGAAACCCACTCCGCCCACATCGTGGCTTCGCCGCCGAGCACGAGTCGCCGCTGCTCGGCAGTGAGCGTCGAGTCGGCCGGAATCGGGTCGTTGAGGTAGTGTGCGGCGGCCGGATGGCCGAGGTCGATGTAGTAGCCGTTGGAGAGGATGGTGGCGAAACCGCGCGCCGTGGCCGCGGCGATGCCCTCGGGGCCGCGCCAGGAATGCACCACGCTGCCGGCCGCGAGATCGGGGTGCAGGATCTCGTCCCAGCCGACGAGCCGTTTGCCGCCACGCGCCAGCATCGCGTGGATCCGGTTGTTGAACTGCGCGTGCAGGCCGGCGTTGTCGACCAGGCCGTGCTCGCGGATGTGCTGCTGGATGGCCGCGTTGGCGGTCCAGTGCACGCCGTTATTCTCGTCGCCGCCGATGTGGAGATACGGGTCGGGGAACAACGCGGCCATCTCCGCGAGGAAACCCTCGAGGATTTCGTAGGTGCGCGGGTTGGTCGGATCGAGCACGGGGTCGAAGATGCCCCAGCGGCGCTCGATTGCGTACGGCCCCGGCGCGCTGCCGATCTCGGGGTGGCCGACCAGCCAGCTCGTGGCGTGGCCGGGGATGTCGAACTCCGGCACGACGCGGATGCCGCGCTCCGCCGCGTAGGCGATGAGCTCGCGCATCTCCGCCTGCGTGAAGAACTGCCCGTCGGAGCCAAGCTCGTGCAACCGCGGGAAACGCCGCGACTCGATGCGGAACCCCTGGTCTTCGGTGAGGTGCAGGTGCAGAACGTTGAGCTTCGCCAGCGCCATGGCGTCAAGGTTGCGCCGGATCACCTCGGCCGGCTGCCAGTGGCGGCACACGTCGATCATCAGCCCGCGCCACGGGAAGCGCGGACGGTCGTCGATCCGCAGGGCGGGGAGAAACCAGCCGTCGGCGTCGGACCGGAGCAGCTGTAGCATTGTCTCCAGTCCGTGGAGCACGCCGCGGCCATTCGCGGCCGCGAGCACGGCCTGCCCGGAGTTCACCTCGAGGGTGTAGCTCTCGTCTTCGCCGAACTCCGGCACCGCGGCGGCGGCCGCGGCGCAGTCGATCACGAGCGTCGCGGCGGACGGCTCGCCGGCGAACGCGTACTCCGCCTGCGGTGTGCGGGCGAACGTCAGACCGGTGCGTTCCTCGGCGCGACGCAGGGCGCGGGCGAGCCCGGCGCGCAGCCGTGCATCGTCGTGGCCGCGCAGCGCGACAGCGAACGCCGCGGTGACCGGCAGCCGGCCCTCGGCGGGGATCACGGAGGCGGGCAGCGGCATGACGTCGATCCGCGGTGACACGGTCGGCGCAGACAGGACAGGGATGGCGGAGACAAACACGGCGAGCAGCGTTGCGAACAGTTTAGGGCGACACATGGCGGAGAAACTCTTCGGGCGAGAAGCGTTTGAAGGCCTCGACGGCCTCGTATTCGGCAAGACCGAGCTGGTTGAACGCATCGGCCATCCGGCGGCTCCGGTCCTCGGTGCGTTGCCAGAACTCGCGGCGGTCGCCACCAGGGAAGAGCGCGAGATCCTTCTGGGTCTCGTGCCGGAAGATGGCGCGGCGGCGACGCAGCACCTCCTGCGGGCTGAGCGGCACGGCGAGGTCAATCTCGTCGAGCTCCCACTCCGCCCACGCGCCGCGGTAGAGCCACAGCTCCGTCTCCGCCCGCCAGTCGCTCGCGGCGGCACCGGCGAGGGCGTCGCGCAGCACGTGCAGGCAGAGGCGGTGCGTGCCATGCGGATCCTCGAGGTCGCCGGCGGCGTAGATCAGGTGCGGCCGGACCTGCTCCAGCAACGTCTCCATGATCCGCACATCGGCGGCGCCGGCCCGGCGGTCGCGCGCGTTGCCCGCGTTGTAGAGCGGCAGGTCGAGGAAATGCAGACGCTCCGGGCCCACGCCGCACACGCGCGCGGCGGCCGTCGCCTCATGGCGCCGCACCAGCCCCTTCCAGCGCCGCACCTCGGGCGCCGCAGGCAATGCGCCCGTCTTCTCGAACGCCTCGCACCACGCCCGCACGGGCGCCGCGCCGGCCGCGTCGCCCAGCCCCGTGTCGCGCACGAAGAGCAGCGCCCGCCACAACGCCTCGTCGGCCACGGCGTTCGCGCCGGACACCTCGTAGGCGATGTGCACCTCGTGACCCTGGTCGACCAGCCGGCACAGCGTGCCGCCCATCGAGATCACGTCGTCGTCAGGATGCGGCGACAGCACGAGCACGCGCTTCGGGAAGAGCCCGGCCGACCTCGCGCGCAACGGCCGCGCCGGCGCGTCGCCGGGCACCGTGCGCGCCGGATCCCGGCCGCCCGGCCAGCCAGTGATGGTGTGCTGCATCTGGTAGAAGCCGCTGCGGTTCGCCTCGTAGGCGGAGCCGTGCACGCGCAGCAGGTCCTGCAAGCCGCCCTCGTTGTAGTCGTCGTCGGTGAGCTTGAGGATCGCCTTCCGGCAGCGGCCCGCGAGCCAGAGGATCGCCCGCCGGGTCATGCGCTCGTCCCAGGCCAGCCCCTGCTCCTCGAGCGGGCCGAGCAGCCAGGGCGTGCGGAAACGCGTGAGCGCGCCGGCCGCCGCCTGGTCGAGCACGAAGAGCGCGTTGTCGTGGTCCTGCAGGAACGTGGCCGGCACCTGCGCGGTGGACTCGCCCTCGATCGCCGTGCGCACGACCGCGGCCTTGTGTTGTCCCCAGGCCATGAGCACCACGCGCCGCGCCTCGAGGATCGTGCGCACGCCCATGGTCACCGCGCGGCGCGGGGTGTGCTCCTCGCCGCCGAAGTCCGCCGCCGCGTCGCGCCGGGTGAGCGGGTCGAGCGCGACCAGCCGCGTGCGCGACCGCGCGGAGCTGCCGGGCTCGTTGAAGCCAATGTGGCCCGTGCGGCCGATGCCCAAGATCTGGAAATCGATCCCGCCCGCCGCGCGGATCCGCTCCTCGTAGGCGCGGCACCGCGCATCGACCTCCTCCGGCGCCGCCGTGCCGTCGGGCACGTGGGTGTTCGCCGGCGCGAGGTCGATGTGGTTGAAGAGGTGACGCTGCATGAAGAACCGGTAGCTCTGCGGGTGCTCCGGCGGCAGCGGGTGGTACTCGTCGAGGTTGAAGGTGACGACGTTGGCGAAGCTCAGGCCCTCCTCGCGGTGCAGCCGCACCAGTTCGCGGTAGAACGCCACCGGGCTTGAGCCCGTGGCCAGCCCCAGGACCACCGGCGGCCGGCCCGGCGGGCGCGAGCGGATCAGCGCGGCCACCTCGCGGGCGACGGCGGCCGCCGCCTCGCCACTGCTGGCGAAGACCGCCAGCGGCGCGTGCTCATATCGACTACGGACGACAGGGGTGAGCGGATTCATGGTCGAAATGCGGTCTTGGGCCGGAATCATAGACCCGCGCGGAAAATCGACAACTGGCGGAAACGCCGAAACATTTACCACAAATGCCACTGCCGAAAACCGCTGCCCTCGAGACCGTCGCCGCCGCCCTCCCCCGGCCGTCCGACGCGCTGCTCGGGCGCCGCCCGGGCCCGCTCGTGCTGCCCGACAACATCATCTGCTTCCCGCGCCGCTCCGCCCGCGAGCTCAACCGCCCGCGCCGCGGCCGCGCGCTGCACCACCGTTTCGTGCTCATCCTCGCGCTGCGCGGCGACGTGCCCGTGTGCGTGGACAACCGCGTGGTGCCGCTCGCCGCGGGCGAGGGCCTGCTCGTCTTCCCGTTCCAGTTCCACCACTACCTGCCATCGCCCGCGCGGGACCTGCTGTGGGTCTTCATCACCTTCGACCTGGCCGACGCCCAGGACCTCACGCCGTTGCACTACCAACCCTTCGCGCTGTCGCCCGAGGTACGCGAACTCGCCACCCGGCTGCTCGCCGCCTACCGCGACGAAGGCCGGATGTCCGAACTGCCGGCGCTGTTGCTGGCCCTCCTGCTCGCCCACCTGCGCCGGCAAAAACACGCCCCGCGGCGGACGACCGCACCCGAGACTGACCCGAGCCTGGTCACCCGGGTGAACCAGCTCGCCCACCGCGTCGAGACCCCGGTCTCCATCAAGGAACTCGCGCACTCGCTCGGGATCAGCCAGAGCCACCTGCGCGCGCGGTTCCGCGCCTCCTGCGAGGTGAGCCTCGGGCGGCACCTCCGCCGGCTGCGGCTCGAACGCGCCTGCGGCCTGCTCCGCCTCACGCCGGAGCGGGTGACCGAGGTGGCGGCCCAGTGTGGGTTCACCTCGATCTACACGTTCAGCCGAGCGTTTCGCGCCGCCTACGGGAAAACGCCGATGGAGTATCGGCGCGGCGCGAACGTTCCCCGCAGCCGTTCGTGAGACGACCGGCCCCGAGGCCATCGCCGAGGCGATCGCTCGTCGCGCGATCGAACCACGGCTCAGCTCTGGCTCAGGCGTTTCTTCGGCGCCTCGAAGTAGGCGGCGTGGGCGCGGCGGAGGATCTCCGGGAGCTGCGCGGCGAACGGGCTCTTCGCCAACACCGGAGCCAGATCAACCTCGCCGACCTTTGCGGCGTTCTGGCCGGGGAACCAGTGGTCGGCCTGACCGAGCAGGTTGTAGCGCATTTTCGACCACGGCACGAGGTCGAGTCCCTCGCCGTAGGTCCACAGGCGCAGGATCTCGTTCACGTTGATCTCGCCGGGCACGTCGAAGTAGTACGGCACGCCTTCGTTCCAGCGGGCGCACCATTCGGCCCCGTGCACTTCGGCAAGACGGGCCCGCAGCTTCGCCTCGCCGGGCGCCACGAGCTGCGCCGCCGCCGCGATCTGCGGCAGGATGGCGACGTGTTCGTCGAAGTCGGACGGTTTCGCGACGCCGAGGCTGAGCGTGTGGATCTCGGGCCGCGCGAAGCAGAACAGATCGTTCCACTGCATCGGCGAGAACGGCGCGGTGAGCCCGGCCATGAGCGCCGGCCGGTCCTGCAGGCGTCCGCCCTTGTCGTTGGGGCTGATGATGAACACGCCCATGTCGTGCCGCCGCGCGGCCTCGATCGCCGGCCAGTTGAGCTCGTTCACGAAATACCAATGCAGATTCACGTAGTCGAACTCGCCGGTCTCGACCGCCGCGAGAATAACGTCGGTGGTGGCATGCGTGGAGAAACCGATGAAGCGCGCGCGGCCCTCCTTCTGGAGCTTGCGCGCCTCGGCCAGGCAGCCGCCGGGACGAAGCGTCCACTCCAGCAGTTGCCGGGTGTTGATGCCGTGGAAGGAAAGCAGCTCCACATGGTCGAGCCCGAGGTAGGCCATCGATTTCTCGAACGTGGCGCGGAACTCCGCCGGATCCGCAGTGGGCGCGACCTTCGTCTGCACGATCATCGGGTCGCGCGGCAGGCGCGGGAGGATACGCCCGAGCTGCATCTCGGAAGTGCCGTAGCCGCGGGCCGTCTCGATGTGGTTGATGCCAAGCGCGAGCGCCCGCTCGATGCACGCCTCGAGGTTGGCCTGGCCGTCGGCCGGGATCTCGCCGGGCGGCACATCCTGCCACTTGTGCTGGTAGCGCATGCCCCCGCAGGAGAATACGGGCATCTGCAACTCGGTGCGGCCGAAACGGCGGTAGATCATGCTCATGCGCCTTTGAGCCATGCCGCACCGCGCGACGCAAGCCGCGGCACGCCCGCGTGCATTATCGTCGCACCCGGCGGCGCTTCGCACCCGCGTTGGCATCACCGAATTTTCCGCAAAAGAGCTAACGCGTCGCCGCGCTTTGCCGATGTTGGGACCCACGCATGCCCCACATCTACGCCCATCGCAGCGCCGTCCCGAAAACGATGCGGGCCCTCGCCAAGATCGATCCCGTCCCGGGCCTGAAACTCATCGAGGCACTCGTCCCCGTGCCGGGACCGGGTGAGGTGCTGGTGCGGGTGAAGAAAACCGCGCTCAGTTACGCCGCGCTCCACATCGACCGGTGGGATGCCTGGGCCCAGCGCGCGATCCGGCCGCCCGTCATCGTCGGCCACGAATTCGCCGGCCTCGTCGCCAGCATCGGGCCCGGCGTGGCCGATTTCCACCCGGGCGAAACCGTGGTCGCCGAACCCCACGTGGCCTGCGGCACCTGCCGCCACTGTTTGTCGGGCCGTCGTCACCTCTGCCGCGACGCCCGCCGCCTCGGCCAGACGCAGGACGGCGTATTCGCCGACTACGTATGCCTGCCCCAGGGGTGTCTCTGGCACGCCGATCCGCGCGTGCCGATCGACGTGCTCGCCTGTTTCATCCCGCTGGGCCAGGCCGTGCGGGTGGCCCGCCGCTTCGATCTGCTCGGCGCAAACGTGCTCGTCACCGGCGCCAACGCCCTCGGGTGCATGACCGCCGCCATCGCCCACCACGCCGGCGCACGCAGCG
The DNA here is from genome assembly GCA_023269585.1 of Opitutaceae bacterium. Lineage (GTDB taxonomy): Bacteria > Verrucomicrobiota > Verrucomicrobiia > Opitutales > Opitutaceae > CAJCBL01. The sequence goes on along the minus strand of JAHFTC010000005.1, from coordinate 18,387 downwards.
TCGTCGTGGCCGACGCCAATCCCGCCGGCCTCGCGCTCGCGCGTTCGCTCGGCACTACCCACACCGTGGATACCCGCAGCCAGACGCTCGACCTCGTCTGCCGGGAGCTCGGGATCGGCGAGGGCTTCGACCTCGGGGTCGAGGCGGCCGGGCTGCCCGCCGCCCTCGGCGACCTGCTCGCGCATCTGCGGCCGGGCGGTCAACTGGCCCTCTTGGGCGCCGAGACCGGGGAGGTCGCAGTCGACGTCCACGCCATTCTCTCCAACCAGCTCACCGTGGCCGGGATCGATGATCGCAACAGCGCCTCCGACTGGGAGCGTCTCACCCAGGTCCTCCGGCACGGCCTCGACCTCGGCGCCGTCATCACGCATCGCCTACCGGTCGGCCGGTTCCGTGAAGCCTTCGACCGCATCGCCGCGGGCGAGCCCGGCAAGATCATCCTCGATTGGGACTGCTGAGCGGGGAAGCCGGTCCTTTGACCGGTACCATCCGCGTAAAAGACGCGGGACCGGCGATTTCCTCCGACCGCGGGATGGTGAGATCAAATCGGTTGTGCTACTGTCCACGCCGAGAACCAACGTCCACCGTAGCCATGAAGAGACCCTTTCTATTCCTCCTCCCCGCCGGCCTGGCGATGGCCGTCGCCGTTGCCCTCTTCCGCACCGTCCCGGCGGCCGCACCCCTTCCGCCCGAGCGCGCGATCGCCGCACCACCGAGTCTCACCGTCGCAACCGCCCCGCACAACCCGTCCGTCGCGGCGTCGCCCTCCCGTGAGGACCGCCTCGCCGACCGGGATCTTCTGCGCCGCGTGCTCCCATCCCTCAAGCAACCGGTCGCCGATTGGCGCCAGTTCACGCCCCACACCCTCACGGTAGAGCCGGTGCCCGGCCTGCCGCTGGAATTCACCGTGCAGTCCGTGGCCCGCACGGCCGAACGCACGACTTGGATCGGCACCAACCCCGCCCAAGGCGCCACGCTCGTCGCCTGCGGCACCGAGACGCTGTGGGATGCCATCATCACCGTGCCCGGAGCCGATGAATACAGCATCCACATCACCCCCGAAACCGTGCGCGTCATCGAGACCGCCCACGGCAACGCGGCCTGCGGGTCCGAGCGCGCCCCGGTCCAGCGGCTGGCGTCCGTCACCGCGGCCACGCTCGCGTCGCCCGCCTCCAGTGCCACCACCTCCGCGGCCGTCCAGCACAGCTCGGACCTGCTCGTGCTCTACTCGACCGGGACGAAGAACAACTGGGGCGGCACCGCGGAGATGGTGAACCGGATCACCGCCGTCGTCGCCACGATGAACACCTACCTTGAGCAGAGCCGGATCGACAACCTGCGCTGGAACCTCGCCGGCACCGCCGAGGCGCCGTCCTACCCGACCACCGACAAGCTCGAGGACGACCTCGACCGTCTCGCCAACACCAGCACGGAGCTCGGTCGCTTCGCCGCGCAGAAACGCGCCGAGTTCGGCGCCGATCAGGTGCTCTACATCGTCGATGGCACCCGCGACTACGCCGGCATAGCCTTCGTGCCCGGCCACCTCGCCGTCGTCCGCCATCCCGGTTCCGCCGTGACGGCCGCGCACGAACTGGCCCACAACTTCGGCTGCCGGCACGATCGCCAGGAAACCAAGGCGACCGACGGCGACGGTCGCTACTACTACGGCCACCGCTACAGCGCCAACGGGCAGGACACGGGCACGATCATGTCCTACGCCTCGAGCATCGTCCCCTATTTCTCGAATCCGTCGATCACCCACGAGGGCTTCGTGCTCGGCGTCGCCGCCGGCGAGCCCAAGGCCGCCGACAACGCCCGCTGGCTGCGCGAACATGCCGGAGACATCGCCGGGCTCGTACCGTCGAAAGCGATCACCGTCCCGGTCATCACCATCCAGCCGGCGTCGGTCACCGTTGTATCCGGACGTTCGTTCTCGCTTTCCGTGACGGCGACCGGCAACCAGCTCAGCTACCAGTGGGCCCTCAACGGCGTGGACCTCCCCCTCGCCACCGCCGCCACCTTTTCGAAGTTCCCCAGCACCGCGGCCGATGCCGGAACCTACACGGTGCTCGTGAGCAACACCGCCGGCAGCGTCCGCAGCGACGGCGCCACCGTCGGCTTCACCACGACCCCCACCCCGGGCACCCCCAACACCCCGTCGCCCCCGAGCAGCGGAGGCGGGGGCGGTGGTGCGCTCGGCCTCGCCACCGTCGCCGGTCTGTTGGCGCTCCTCGGCGCCGCACGCCGCGCCGGAGCCCGGCGCTGAACGGACCGCCCAGATCCGCCCCGGTCAGAATCGCCTCGGTCGAACTCCGTCGAGCGCCGAGGGACGCGCGACAGCAACCAGATCACCGCCGATAGACCGCAGCAGCCCAGCGACCCAGCTTGTGCCACCGGCAGCTTGGCGCTTCCCTCGACACTCGTCCCTCGTCTCCTCGGCACGCCTACTCTCGTCCACCGGGCAGTTCCCGGCCCAGCGCCTTCGCCAGCCCCGCGCGGCAGTCCCCACAGAGCGCCACGTCCTTGGCGTCGTGCTCGGCCAGAGAACTCGGATACGAACGCGCGCAACCCGGATCTCCGCAACGCGGCACGCCCAGCGCGAAACCGATCGATGACAGGAGCTGTTTGGTCGTCCGCGCCACCAACCGCTCGCTGCGCGGCGGCTCGCCGGTGTTCACGGCGGCGAAGCGCGCATAGGAAACCACCGCATAGCCGCCGTCGGCGGACGCGCTCCCGAACACAAAATCCGCCCCGCCCGCGTAGAGATCCACCGGGACCAGCACCGTGTAAATCACCCGCCCCTGCCCCGTCTGCGGCTGCGCGGCACGCAACCGCGGCAGGATGTTCGTGGCCTCCCATTGCAGGACCTTGTCCGCCGCCGCCACCCGAGCGGCGAGGGCCTCCAACCCCTTCCCGTTGGCCTCGCGGGTGAGCAGCGTGCGCATCAGCTCGATCACCTGGTCGGGGCCGAGTTTCTCGGGGTAAAGCTGCTCGCCGTTGAGCCGCACCATCCCCATGCGCGGGTCGTCCCACGGGATCGTGCGCCGCAGATCGGCCGCCAGAAAAACCCGGCCGTTCCGGTTCGGCGCACCGAGATCAAGCACCTCCTCCACTGCGCCGACGCGGCCCCCCAGCAACGCCTCGACCTGGCGGCCGACCGCCTGCAACAACCACCGGTCCGTCGCCGCAGCCGGCACCAGCCCGATGACAATCTCCCCCGAGCCCGGCAGCACGTCCCGCAGCGGCGGCAGGGGCTCCGTCTGTATTCGTTTCGTGAACGAAGCGCACAACGCCAGCTCCCGGTCCGTCTCCGCCAAGCGCTCCACCTGTCCGGCGATCTTCCGCGCGCCTTCGGCGTCGCCGAGTCGGAACAGAACGTCCGCATGATTGAGTTTCGCGCCGAAATCCCACGGACGCATGAGTCCGGCGCGGCGATACTGCTCGCGCGCCTCCTCCAGCCGCCCTTTCTCCCGCAGCCGGTCCGCCGCGGCCACGATCACGCCACCGTGCCGGGCAGCCTCGACAGTCTGCCCCTGCTCGGCCAGCCGCCACACGCTCTCGGCGTCGGCCACGAGTTTGGCCAACGCTGCCGTCTCGCGCTCGCGGTCAGCCCCCGCCAACGGCAAGGCCAGCACCAGGCCTAGCACGAGCGCCAGCGTCCAGTCCCGCGCGCGCCCCGAGCTGCGATGGCCTGCTCTCCCGGTTGTGTGGATTCGCATCGCGGGACACAGGCAGCGTTTTCCTCGCGGCGCAAACCCCGTTACCGAGCCCTCCCGGTGAAGACCGGTCTCACGCCCGATCCTTGCCGAAGAGCAGGCGCAGGCCGTTCAAGCACACAACCACCGTGCTGCCCTCGTGGGCAAACACGCCGACAGTGAGCGGCACCACGCCGAACAGCGAGCAGCCGACCATGAGGACCACCGTGCCGAGCGAGATGACGAGGTTCTGCTTGATGATGCGCCGCGCGCGTTGGCTGAGCCGGAAGGCGGCGAGGAAGTTCTCGATCTTGTCGTTCATCAGCACGACCTCGCTCTGCTCGAGCGCGGCGTCGCTGCCGCGGGCGCCCATCGCCACGGAAACATAGGCGGCGGCAAGGCTGGGGGCGTCGTTCACGCCGTCGCCGACCATCGCGACCTTCATCCCCGCGTGGCGGAATTCCTGGATCGCCGCGACCTTCGCCTCCGGTGTGAGGCCGGCGCGCACCTCGTCGAGACCGAGCTCCTTCGCCACCGACTCCGCAGCCTGGCGACGATCGCCCGTGAGCATCACGGTCCGCAGCCCGAGGCGTTTCATCTCGGCGAGCACCGCCTTCGACTGCGTGCGCACCTCGTCCTTCAGGAGCACGCGGCCGATCAGGCCCTTGCCGATCACCCACACCTCGGAAAGCTCGGGCGAGGCCGGCGGCACGTCCTTGATCCAGCCGGCGAGCGGGCCCTCGTTGAGCAGTTCGCGACGGCCGAGCATGATCGTGGCGTCGCCCTGCTTCGCCTTCAGGCCCTGGCCGGTGATCGACTGGAACTCGGCGATGGCATGCTCGTTCACGCCGTGCTTGCGGCCGTAGCTGGTGATCGCGCGGGCGATCGGGTGCTGCGAGTTCTGCTCAAGCGAATAGGCCAGCTCCAGCACCTCCTGCTCGCGGCCGGGTGGGTAGCTCTCGTAGCCCACGACCTCGAGGTCGCCGGTGGTGAGCGTGCCCGTCTTGTCGAGGGAGACGAGGTTCACCTCGGCGAGCTTCTCGATGGCGGCGCCACCGCGGAAAAGGATGCCGTGTTTGGCGCCCCACGCGATCGCCGCGAGGATCGCCGACGGGATCGAGAGCACGAGCGCGCACGGGCTGGCGACGACGAGCAGCGTCATCGCGCGGTAGAACGCCGAGCGCACCTCGGTGCCGTCGGCCAGCACGAGGTTGTCGAAGGGTTGGATACCGAAGCCCAGCCACCACACGAAGAACATCGCGGCTGTCATGCCGAGCACGCCGTAGGTGTAGCGTCCGCCGAACTTGTCGGTGAACCGCTCGCTGGGCGCCTTCAGTTTCTGCGCCGTCTGGATGAGGCGGATGATGCGCTGCAACGTCGATTCCGCGGGCAGGCGCTCGACCTTGAACTCGACCGCGCCCCAGAGATTGATCGTGCCGCTGAAGACCTGGTCGCCCTCGGCCTTCTCGACCGGGCGCGCCTCGCCGGTGAGGTTGGCCTCGTCCGCGGCGGTCTTGCCCTTGCTCACCACGCCGTCGGCCGGGAACGCCTCGCCGGGTTTCACGAAGAGCGTGTTCCCGAGCGCGATCTCCTCGACCTTGATCACGGTCTGCTTGCCGTCGGCGTCGACGCGCGTCGCCTCCTTCGGTGCCGCCTTCAGCAGCGAGTCGACCTCGCGGTGGGTGCGGTTGAGCGCGTACGCCTCCATCGCGCCGGACGCGGAGAACAGGAACAGCAGCAACGCCGCCTCGTCCCAGTGCCCGATCGCCGAGGCGCCGGCGGCCACCGCCAGCATCAGAAAATGGATATCCAGCTCGCCCTTGCGGATCTTCCCCCACACGTCGATCGCCGCATCGTAGCCGCCGGTGAGGATCGAGAGCCCGTAGAGCACCTTGATTGTGAGCGAATCCGGCGCGACCAGGCCCGCCGTCTTCAACACGAAGGCGGTGGTGCCGAACACCCAGCACGCGGTGGCGAACCCGGCCAGCACGCGCCAGTCCTCCTCCTCTTCCTCCTCCTCGGGTGTCTCCGGCCACTGGTAGTCGCGCCACTTCCAGAAGTGCGGCGCGGTCGCGCAGCTCTGCTTCGAAAGGACCGACGCCTCGCCCTCCTGCTTCACCTGGAAACCGCTCGGTGCCGCGGCGCCGGCCGCCGGCAGCGTCGCAAGTTTCTCCTCCAGCGCCGCGATCACCTCCTGCAACCGCTGATCGAGCACAGTGAGATCAACCTCGCCCAGCGTCGCCACCGACACCTTGCGCGCCGCCGGATCGACCTTCACGGCCTCCACGCCCGGCTGGCTCTGCAGAAACTCGGCCAGAGCGGTGATCCAATCGGCAGCGGCGTGTTTGGGAGATGCGTCGTGGTTCATCAGTTCGTAGATGACGCGGACCGTAGAAACCGCCCCCGCCCCGAGCCAGTGAAAACCCCGCGCCCGCCCCGAGAAAATGCGAGACGCAGTCGCAGGTACGGCCCTCCTCGCGCCCGGCGCGCTCCAACCGTTTACCTTCACGACCGTGAGGGTAAACGGTTGGGAGGCTGTCCTGCAGCCGCCCCATTGCCGCGCATTGCCCCCGATGCACTTTCCGTGTACCGCTCTGCCCATGGGCAAACACCGGTTGATGCAGGACCCGTTCTACGCGCAGATCCTTTTCGCCATCGAGCGCCGGATCCAACTGGCCGATGTCGCCGCGGCGAAACACGGCCTCGCCTGCACCGACTCGATCGTGCGTTCGGCCCTCGTGCAGGCGGCCAACACCGCCAAGGGCCGCCCGCCCGCGCCGGTGCCGGCTACCGCGCCGGCCAAGGAGCGCCTACCCGCCGAACTCACCGCCGCTATTCTGCTCGCACGCGCCGATCTCCAGATCGTGGAGCCGGCGGCCGACGGCTCCACGGTCGTGAAACCATTGCCCACAGGCCAGTGGGTCGACTCCCTGCAGGCCGTGCGCGAGTCGTGCGCGATCCGCGGAGACGGAAAACCCGGCTCCCGCGCCTACCTCGACTACCTGCGCGAGTTCATGGCCAAGGCGGTCAAGTCGTAGCCTGCCGCCCCCGGCAAATCCGCTTGCCAGCGAATTCCCTGCCGCGGCCTACTGCAGGTCCATGGCGCACGAGTCCGCAGCTTCCGAAGTCTCCGCATCCGCGTTCATCCGCGTCCCTCGGCGGTTGCTCTCCGGTTTCCGCGCTCTCCGTTCCCCGTTCGGCCTTTCCGGTCTCCGCTTTCCGGTTTCCGGTCTTCCGCAATGATCGGCCTGCACGAGAACCACGGCGGGCCGCCCGCGCTCCCGGAGGCGTGGCTCAAACTCGTCGAGCAGGTTTTCGCCGAAGGCGGCTGGCTGCAGGACGCACTCTCGCTCGAACACCGCCCGCAGCAGGAGCGCATGGCGCGCTCGGTGGCTCAGGCCTTCTTGGGCGACGAAGTCCTGCTCGCCGAGGCCGGCACCGGTGTGGGCAAGAGCCTCGCCTACCTTCTGCCCGGCCTGCTCCACGCGCAGTCCGCCCGCCGGCCGATGCTCGTCTCCACGCACACGATTTCGCTCCAGGAGCAGATCCAACAAAAGGACCTCGCGCTCGTCCGCCGCCTCTTCCGCTCGGCCCCGGAGTTGGAGAAATTCGCCGACTTCCGCTCCGCGGTGCTTGTCGGCAAGGGCAACTACCTCTGCTCGACCCGCCTTGCCCAAGCGCTCGCCGCGAAGGCCGAACTCTTCCCCACCCACGAACAGCAGGAACTCCAGCGCATCGCCGCCTGGGCTCAGGAATCCAAGGACGGCCTGCGCCAGGAACTCAGCCCCGCGCCCGATCCCGACGTCTGGGAATGGGTCCACGCCGACTCCTCCGTCTGCAGCCGCAAGCACTGCGATCCCGAGCACTGTCCCTACCAGCGCGCCCGCGCCCGCATCCGCCAGGCCCACCTGATCATCGTCAACCACAGCCTGCTCTTCTCGCACATCCAGGCCGGCCTCGCCGGCGAGCGCGGCGCGAAACGCGGCATCCTCTACCCCGACGACTTTCTCGTGCTCGACGAGGCGCACACCGTGCCCGAGGTCGCCACCGAACACTTCGGCCTGCGCGTCACCTCGTACGGCGTCGACCGTTTCCTGAAGTCGCTCTACCACCCGCAGCGCAAACGCGGCCTGCTCCAGAAGCTCGGCAGCGCGCGCGAACGCCAGCTGGTCGAGGACTGCCTCGACGCCTCGTCGCTGTTCTTCGGACACATCCGCGACCGCGTGCTCACCAAGCAGCCGGTCGTGCGCATCATGAACGAGGAGCTCTGCGAGCCGCTCCCGCCGGAGCCGTTCAAGATCCTCAACCAGCTCCTCAACGATCTCGCCAACCGCCTTGAGGACGGCCCCGCGCGCGAGGAGATCACCGAACAGCGCGGCAAGCTCGGCACCTACTTCACCAACATCCGCCAGTTCCTGAAACTCGCCGCCGAGGACCACGTGCACTGGGTCGAGCGCTCCGGCAAGCAGGGCCAGATCGTGGCCTTGCGCAGCGCGCCGATCGACGTCGCCCCGCACATCCGCGAGGCGCTCTTCCAGAAGGAAACCTCCGTCATCCTCACCAGCGCCACGCTCGCGATGGGCGGCCAGATCGAGCCGTTCCAGCAGCGCATCGGCGCCGAAGAACAGCGCGTGACGATCGAGGATTCACCGTTCGACTACGAGCGGCACATGCGCGTCTACGTCGCCGCCGACATCCCCCAGCCCACCGCCGAGAACCCGCGCCTGGCCCTCGAGGAGCTCGCCGACTACATCCGCTGGTGCGCGTTGCAGGTGACCGGCGGCAGCCTCGTGCTCTTCACGAGCTACACCGACCTCAACCGCTGTGCCGAGATGTTGGAGCCGGACTTCCGCGCCGCCGGCCGCCCACTCTTCGCGCAGGGCAAGCTCCACTCGCGCACCGAGCTCACGAAACGGTTCAAGCAGGCGAAGAACGCGATCCTCTTCGGCACCGACAGTTTCTGGACCGGCGTCGACGTGCCCGGCAACGCCCTCTCGCAGGTGATCGTCACGCGCCTGCCGTTCGACGTACCCTCGCACCCCATCGCCGAGGCCCGCGCCGAGTGGGTGCGCGAGCGCGGTGGCAATCCCTTCGCCGAGCTCACGTTGCCCGATGCGCTCGTGAAGTTTCGCCAAGGCGCCGGCCGCCTCATCCGCACGAAGACCGACCGCGGTCTCATCACGATCCTCGACGCCCGTGTGCTCACGAAGACCTACGGCCGCCTCTTCATCGACTGCCTGCCCAAGCGCGACTTCGAGCGCCTCACGAAGGCCACCCGCGAGCAGGTCTTCCGGCCCTTCGCCCCGTAGGGCCGGACCGGTGCCGCCACGTCCGGCTTCGGCCGCGCCCCTGGCACAGGCGTTCTTGTCTGCGGCCATCGGCGCCGCACCACCGCTTCCCTCCGACATGGGGTCGGGCGCCACGGCGGCGCAGGGTTCGACAATCCCACGGCTCCCCGCATGATCGACGTCCATGGCGCTTCGCCTCCAGTTCGCGGTGGCATCCGACATCGGACGGCATCGGCAGGAAAACCAGGATCGCTGGCTTCTCCGCGAGGAGCTCCAACTCGCGGCCGTGGCCGATGGCATGGGCGGCATGGCCTGCGGGGCCGAAGCCGCTCAACGCGCCCTCGATACCGTTGCCGCGCTCGTCGCCCGATCCGTGCCGGCGAGTCCTGCGGAGTGGCAACGCCTGCTCGAAGACGCCAACCGTGCGGTCTTCGCGCTCGGCCTTGAGCTCAGCCCAAAACGCGGCATCGGCACGACGCTGACACTCGCCCGCTGGAACGGCACGAAACTCACGCTCGCCCACGTCGGCGACTCCGCGGCCCTGCTCTGGCGCGACGGCGTGATCGAACAACTCACCCCCGAGCACACCGTGGCGGCCGAGGTGCTCTCAAGGCGCTCCGCGGGCTCGGCCGAACGCATGCCGCACGGCGCCGAGCACATGCTCAGCAGCTGTCTCGGCCTGCCCTACCTGCCGCAGCACGACGTTCGCGTGATCGATCTCCTCCCTGGCGACCGCCTGCTCCTTTGCAGCGACGGCCTGACGAAGCCCGTGAACCTCCAGTCGATCGGGGAAACGCTCGCGCAGGCCGCGTCCCCGGAAGACGCCGTGGTGAAACTGATCGCCCTCGCCAACGCCGCCGGGGGACCGGACAACATCACCGCGCTGGCGGGGTTCGTCGCGCGATAGCCCAGGCGGTGCGGGCTCCATGTTCGACCCGACAACGATCAGAGCGAACACGCCAACGCCGGGTAAAACCCAGCAGCGGACACCGCAAGCGACCGGTTGGAGACCGGTCCTACTTCTTCGGGTGGAACTCCGCGAGTTCGGGGGCCGTCCACGCTTTAGTGCGGGCGGCGGTCTCAGCACGGATGCGAGCGACAGTCTCCTTCGTGACCGGCGCGCCCTTATTGCCCCACTCCTGGCGGATGTAGGTGAGCACGTGTGCGATCTTGTCGTCCTTCCAGTTCGAGCCGAGCGGGCCGAACGCTGGCATCGCACCGTTGTACGTGACACCATTCACGACCACCGGGCCACTCATGCCATGGATGAGGATTCGCACCAGCGCTTCCTCGCCGTCGTTGACCCAGTCCGAACCCGCGAGTGGCGGATACACGCCGGCCAAGCCCTGGCCGTTGGCCTGGTGGCAGGTCACGCAATTGTTCACGAACAAGCGCTTGCCGGCAGCAATCGGATCGACGACGGCGGCGGAGCCAGCGGCGGCGGAACCGGCGCCTTGCACCTCCTCGTTGTAGACGAGCGGATCGAAATTGCCCGAGTAACGCTGCAGGTAGAGCGCACTCACAAAGACAAGGATGCTGCAAAGAAACAGCAGCAGCAGCGACGGAAAGTTCTCCTGCTCGTGTGGTTCCGGATTTTCGCGCTCGTGGGCGGGCGTCGGGTCCACGGGATTGGGGGTGGCGTCGCTCATCACTTCTTCCCTCCGGAGGTGTTCACCGGGATCGATTCGGGGTAGTCGAACTCGTGTTTGAGACTCAACAGGTACGCCACCAGGGCCTCGGCCCGGTGGGTGGGCACCAGCTCGAAACCCGCCGGGGGGGCGTACTGGGGCGGGAGGCCCTGCAGCGCCTTCGGCGACGGCTGGCCGACAATCTTGCGCATCTCAAACAGGAACGGGAACGGCGCCATGTTCGAACCGGGCGAGGTGATCTGCGGGTCGAGCAGGTGCTTGTAGTGCCACTCGGCGTTGAGCGGACGGGCCCCGACATTCATGAGGTCCGGTCCGGTTCGCATGGTGCCGAGGAGCAGGCGTTCCTGCTGCACGTAGTCGCGCGGCACGCTCTGGCGCTCGCCCCAGCCGCGAAGGTCGTCGGCGCCGAAGCCGGGGCGCCGGACCTGCTGTGTGTGGCAATAGAGGCAACCGAGTTCCTGATACACACGCTTGCCCTGCTGCGCGAGGCCGGGCACGGCCTGCGGAAAAGCCGTGCCGGTTTCGGCATCGATGTAGGTTCCGATCTGGCCGACGGTCAGGTGATTGGTGAGGACGATGCCCGTCCACGAAAAGGCGAGCGTCAGGAAGATCCCGAGGAAGAGGAGCGGTCCTTTGTTCATGCGCGGGAGGCCGGCAGGGCGGCATCGGGGCTGAGGCGGACGGGCTGGGCACCGGCCACGGCGCGGGGTTGCAGCAACATCCAGACGAAGTGCACGGCGAAGGCGAGGTGCCCGATGGTGATCATCATGCCGGCTAGACTGCGCGAGACGAGGTAAGGCAGCGTGTGTTTCACGATGTCGAGGAAGAGCGGAACCCGCAGGGCGACCTCACCCGCCTCGGACGTCGTGGTGGCGACCATTTCCCAGCCCTGAATCAGGCCGCCGATCTTCAGCCCGACGACGTAAATCGTGATGCCCACCGCGCAGAACCAGAAATGGGCCGAGATCAACGGCGCCGAGGGCCACTCACGACCGGTGAGGCGGGGCATCATGTAGTAGATCGAGCCGAACATCACCATGGTGAAGAAGGCGTAGAGACCGTGGTGGGCGTGAGCCACCGTGAAGTGGGTGAAATGCGCGATCTCGTTGAACGAGCGCACCGCCATCGCCGAGCCGATCAGGCTCACGAGGGTGTAGCTCATGCCGCCGAAGACCATGAAACGCAGCGTGGGGCTGTCCTTCAGGCGTCCGAAGCTGCCGAACATCGTGAGGTGATGGTTGATGCCGGTGGTGACGACCGGGATGATCATCAACAAGCTGGCCACAATGCCGGCCGAAAGCACCCAGGCCGGAATCGGACCGCCGATCAAATGATGCACGCCGGCCCAGTTGTAGAAGAGCGCAAGCGACCAGAAGCCGAGCGCTGAGAGGTAGTAGCTGTGGATCGGCTTCCCGAGGACCTTCGGGAGGAAATAATAGATCGCCGCCAGCCCGATCGGCGTGAACCAAAGCCCGAGCACGTTGTGGGCGAACCACCAGTTGACGAGCGGCTGCACCGCACCGCGCACCGGAGCGAAGACCAGCATCAGCTGCGCAATCGAGTAGAGCCACGGGAACCAGAACAGCGCCGCGAGCAGATACCATTGCGAGACATAGACGTGCCCCGGTTGCCGGAAGCGGAAGGCGATGATCGCCCAAATGCCGATGAGCGCGTACGCGACGAAGAGCAGCGGCGTGGCGTAGGCCGGGAACTCGAGCCACTCGATCGACGTCGAATCGCCGCGCAGGATACCGACGATGCCGATCGCCACGCCGAGGTTCCAGAAGAAGCCGGCCACATCGAGAATGCCGAGATGCCGGACCTGCGTGCGCGAGAGGCGCGCCATGATCCAGAGCGCCACGGCGAAGGCGGCATTAGTCGCCCAGCCGTAGACCACCGAGTTGAGGTGGGCGGTACGGACGTTGCCGAAGGTCAACCACTCGGCTTGACCGAGGAAAGCGGGGTTGTGGAGCTTGATCGAGGCAATGAGCGCGAAGCCCGTGCCCACGAGCAGCCAGACGAGCGCGGCGCAGAGGAAGAAGAAGACCGGGCGCCGCGTGGAGACATCGATCTCGCTGAGCAAGGCGCGCTCTGCGGTGGCCTCGGGCGTGCCGGGTTTGAGTGAAGCGACGAAACTGGGGTCGGCGGAACTCATCGGGAAATCAGGCGGTGGGTTTCTTGCGCTTCTGGGGGAAGAAGTCGGTGGGTTGGCCCTCCGGCTCCTCGGCGGTGAAAATCTCGGTCGCGCCCTTCTCGAACTGGCGGAACTGGCCGGTCTTCACCGCCCAGTAAAGCGCGTAGACCGCCGAGGCCATCACGGCGACGGCCATCACGACCACGAAGGTGTAGGCGCCGTAACCCATGGTCAGCGTTTGGCCCCCTGCTCCGCCACGATCAACTCCATCGCCCGATCGATCGGCAGACGCACCACGCCGGCGGATTGGTCGACCCAGCCGTAGGTGGTGGCGGCGGTCTGCTCCTTGCCGCGGAGTTCGGCCAGGCGATCGGACCGGCCCTTCTCGGTATACTTCCAGCGATCCGCTTCGTCGACCTTGGTGAGATCCGGCACCAGGGACGTGTCACGGTTCTTCAGATAGGCCAACGTCACGATGCCGGCGAAGACGAGGAAGCACACCATCACCACGGCGGCGGTGACAGCGAGCGAGCTGCGGGCGGGAACGGAAGTTTCGTGGGCGGAGGCCATGAGGAATCGGCGACAGAAGTTAACGAAGAGAACGAAGGCCGGTCAAAGGTCGGGACGGCTCTCGGAGCCGTCCGTAAACACAAGCCTGCTCCCTCGCACCGCCGGAGCGGACGGCGCGGAGCGCCATCCCTACCTGTCGGAGCATGAATTGGGAGTCATTGGCGGTCATCGTCAGGAATCGAAAATCGGAAATCAGAAATCGAAAATGATCTTCACTCCCGATGGCTGAGCGACTCCTGGATGCGCGGGTCGCGGATCGGGATGAGCTTCGCCGTCGGGAAGCTGCGCAGGTAGGACCACACGCAGATGCCGCCCATGCCGACGACGGCGGCGAGCGTCCAGACGAGCTGGAGGTTGAGGAACGGCAGCGGTTCGCCGAGCGCGTCCTTGCGGAACGGCAGGACGTTGTAGCAGACGTCGAGCAGCGAGGTGCCGAGGATCCAGATCGCGATCGCCGCGAGCGCCTTCGGCACGACCTTCACCTTGTAGCTGAGCAAAACGAGGAACGGCAGGAGGAAATGGCCGAAGAGGATCACCATGCCGACCCACTTCCACTGGCCCGCCTCGCGGAGGTTATACCAGAAGGTCTCCTCGGGAATGTTGGCGTTCCAGATCAGGAAGTATTGGGAGAACGTGATGTACGCCCAGAAGACGGTGAAGGCCAACATGAGCTTGCCGACGTCGTAGAGGTGCGTGCGGTTGACCACGCCGGTGAACGTGCCGCGCGCGAGGCCGATGATCGCGATCAATGCGAGCACGGAGAGCGCACCCCGCATGCCGTGCGAGAAGTACCACACGCCGTACATCGTCGAAAACCAGTGGTATTCGAGGCTCTTCACCCAGTCGATGGCGGCGAAAGTCGAGGTCACCGCGGTGAGCGCGAGACCGGCCGCGGCCCACTTGCGTGACGAGAGCGTCCATTTCGGGTCGCCATCGGCGTCCTGCGAGAACGAGTTGCGGCGGAACAGCGCGGCGAGGCCGATCCAAATCCCGAAGTACGCCACGGCGCGCAGCGTGAACCCGCTCATGCTGAGGAAGCCGGATTTCTTGGCGTAGAGAATGTCGGTGGCGACGGTGCCGTGGCCGCCGACGCTGGCGAAGTCGAAGTCCGGATTCATCCAGCGCCAGAGCAGATCGGGCTGGTAGAACCAGGAGAGCAGCAGTAGCGGCAGGAAGAGGATCGCGAGCCACTGGAAGACCGAGACGACGTGCTCGACCTGGCGGCGCAACACGACGCTCCAGCCGGCATCGAAGATGTACCCGAGCATGATCAGGAAGAGCATGCCCACAGCGATGCCGACCCAGAACACGATGGCGGTGAGCCAGCCGGCGGCCGCGGCCTGCGGGCCGTCGACGAAGAACCCGGCGGCGGCCACGGCGAGACCGGCGAGGCCGATCCCGAGCGGGAGCGAAGAACCGGCGAGCGCGGGCGCGACGGGTGCCGAGGAAATGGATGCAGCGGAGGAGCTCATTTCGTTCCGAGTTGGGCGCGGGCGGCGGCGGGGACATCGGCCTCGCGGCCGTTCTGCGCGCGCTGGAGGGCGCGGAGGTAGGCGATGACGGCCCAGCGGTCGTCGGCCGGCAGCTGGTCGGCGTAGGGCATCATCGTGTTCTTGCCGTTGGTGATCGTGTTGAAGAGCTCGCCCTCGGCCATCTGGCGGAGGCGGTCATCGTGGTAGGTCGGCGTGGCGGTCATGCCGTAGGCCTTGGTGATGCCCTGGCCGTCACCCACCCCGCCGTGGCACGGCGCGCAATAGATCGTGTAGCGTTGCTGGCCGCGGGCCATGAGTTCGTGGGTCAACGGCAACGCCGCCGGGAAGCCGCGGGCGAAGGAACCGTCCGCGACCTTGCCGCGATACCGATGGTCGTCGGCCTGGAGGTCGCCGCGGGCAATGGTGTTGGCCGGGATCGGACGATCGGTGCGGCCGTCCGCAAAGAAGGCAGAGCGGCTCTGGGCCTTGTACTTCGGCTGGCGGACCATGTCGTCGAAAAGCTCGATCGGGCTGCGCGTCGAGCTGCAGCCGCGGAACCCGGCGAGCGAGACGACGGCGACGACGATGAAAGCGAGGGCGTAGTAGGCGTAGCGCATGGTGGCGTGCGTCGTGGCGTCAGGGCTCCAGGGCGGCGATGTCCTTGCCGCCGATTTCCTGCAGAAACTCCCGGGTGCGATCCGCGTCGAACTGCGGGTCTTCGGCATCGATCGCGATGAAGAAACGGTCGTCGGTGGCGCGCGGCCAGGTGACGGCCTTCATCACGGGGTGATAGTGCATCGGCAGCCGGTTGAAGAGGAACATACCGCCGAGCGTGCCGAACGCCGCGAAGAGGATCGTGAGCTCGTACGCGACCGGAAACGCGAACAGCGGGCTGAACAGCGGTTTGCCACCCACGATCAGCGGGTAGTCGAACGCGTTCATGAACCACACCATCGACATGCCGACGGTGAAGCCGGTGATGCCGCCGAGCAGCGTCACGCTCTGGACCCGGGAGCGCTTCAGTCCCATCGCGCTGTCCATGCCGTGGACCGGGAACGGCGTGTGGACGTCCCAGCGTTGGAAGCCGGCGTCGCGCACCTGCTCGGCGGCATGCATGATGTCGGCCGGGGTGTCGAAGGCGGCGAGGTAACCGTGGATTTGTTCGCTCATGGCGCGAAAGAGGTCGGAGGTAGGGAGGGCGCTCCGCGCCGTCCGGCACGCACGGGCACGGGAACTCGCTCAAGGTTGCGGACGGCGCGGAGCGCCGTCCCTACCCGCTGCAGTTCGCGCCGGAGGAGCGTGCGGATCTTGGCGTGCTGAAGATTCGTGATCATGGGCGGCTCAGTGGTGCGCGGGGGCGTCGTGGCCGGCGTGCGGATCGGCCTGAGGGGAGACGGCCTTGATCTCGGCCATCGCCATCAGCGGCAGGAAGCGCAGGAACAGCAGGAAGAGCACGCTGAACACGCCGAACGTGCCGAAGAACGTGAAGAGCTCGACGACCGAGGGCGAATAGTAGCCCCAGCTCGAGGGCAGGTAGTCGCGGGCGAGCGAGGTGACGATGATCACGAAGCGCTCGAACCACATGCCCACGTTGACGAAGATCGAGAGGATCCAGACCAGTGTGGTGTTCTCGCGGATCTTGCGGAACCAGAAGAGCTGCGGCGTGATCACGTTGCAGCCGATCATGATCCAGTAGGCCCAGGCGTAGGGGCCGAACGCGCGGTTGATGAAGGCGAAACCCTCGTAGGGGTTGGCCCCGTACCAGGCGATGAAGAACTCGATCGCGTACGCGTAGCCCACGATCGACCCCGTCGCCAGGGTGATCTTGCACATGCAGTCGATGTGGTACTGCGTGATCAGGTCGTCGAGTTTGTAGATCGCGCGCAACGGCAGCATGAGCGTGAGCACCATGCCGAAGCCCGAGAAGATCGCGCCGGCCACGAAGTACGGCGGGAAGATCGTCGTGTGCCAGCCGGGCACCAGCGAAACGGCGAAGTCGAACGAGACGATCGTGTGCACCGAGAGCACCAGCGGCGTGGAGAGCGCAGCGAGCAGCAGGTACGCCATCTCGTAGTTCTGCCAGTGGCGGTTCGAGCCGCGCCAACCCATCGCGAACAGGCCGTAGAAGATCTGCTTCACCTTCGACTTCGCGCGGTCGCGCAACGTCGCCAGGTCGGGGATCATGCCCATGTACCAGAACAGCGTGGACACCGTCGCGTAGGTCGAGACGGCGAACACGTCCCAGAGCAGCGGCGAGCGGAACTGCGGCCAGAGGGCGTTGGCGTTCGGCAGCGGGAAGAGCCACCAGGCCCACCAGACACGGCCGACGTGGAACAGCGGGAACAAACCGGCGCAGACCACCGCGAAGATCGTCATCGCCTCGGCGGCGCGGTTGATCGACGTGCGCCACTTCTGCCGGAACAGACAGAGGATGGCCGAGATCAGTGTGCCGGCGTGGCCGATACCGATCCAGAACACGAAGTTGACGATGTCCCAGGCCCAGTTGACCGGATTCGCGTGGCCCCAGACGCCGACGCCCGTCGACACCAGGTAGACGAGACCGACGACGGTGAACGAGGCGACGAGGCAGGCGACGCCGAAGGCGACCCACCACCAGGTGGGCGTGGGCCCCTCGGTGATCGAGCAGATCTTGTCGGTGATCCAGGCGAAGTCGCGGCGGTTGCCGATGATCTCCTGGCGCGGCAGATCGGCCGGAGCGACCTCGGCGAGCACGGCCTGCGCGTGGGGAGGCAGTTCGGTGGAAGCGTGGCTGCTCATCGGGAGAGACCTCCGGAAAGAAGGACCGGTCTCCGACCGGCCTGATGGACAAAGGAAGCACCCATGGTTACGACGGTACCCAGAACGTCCGGTCGGAGACCGGACCTACGAGGCTGGCATACTCTCAAGAGAAACGCGGCCTGCATCAGTGCTGCCCCCCGTTTTTGTGCTCAACCTCACCGTGCGCCGGTGCACCGTGCGCGGCGCCATGGCCCGCGCCGTGGCCGGCGGAGTAGTTCTTCTGGTTATATTCGAGCCGGGAGAGCGGCATGTCCAGGTAGCCGGGCATGGCCGGGTTCGGGTTGCGGACCTTGGCGATGTACGAAGTGCGCGGGCGGACGTTCAGGTAGCCGAGCACCGCATAGGTGCGCGGATCCTGTTTCGCGACGGAGACGGCGCTCTTCTCGTCGAGAAGATTGCCGAAGACGATGGCCTCAGTCGGGCAGACCTGTTCGCAGGCCACGCGGATCGTGCGGTCCGGGACGACGATGGCGCCGCTGGCGCCAGCCTTCACCTTCTGCTCGATCTTCGCCCGCTGGATGCGCTGCACACAGTAGGTGCACTTTTCCATGACACCACGCATGCGCACGGTGACGTCGGGGTTATGCGCCATCTTCAGCAGCTCCTGTTGCCCCTGCGGGCCGAGCGGCCCCAGGTAGAGGGAGTCGAGCTGGCGCTGGTTGTAATCGAAGAAGTTGAAGCGGCGGACCTTGTAGGGGCAGTTGTTCGCGCAGTACCGCGTGCCGATGCAGCGGTTGTAGGCCATGACATTGAGGCCCTCCTCGTCGTGCACCGTGGCGT
>JAHFTC010000175.1 GCA_023269585.1 Opitutaceae bacterium | reverse complement strand
GCCGGGCACTAGCACGTCCATCGCGGCCACGGTGCGGCCGTCGTCATTGACGCGCATGTAGAAGGGTTTGATGTCCTTCGGGTAGTTGTAGACGGTCGTCGGACACTTGAAGTGCACCTCGGTGAGGTAGCGCTCGTGCTCGGCTTGGAGGGCGCTGCCCTCACGGACCGGATACTCGAAGGTCTTGCCGCTCTGGAGCAGGATCGCGACGGCCTCGTCGTAGCTCACGCGTTGGAAGGGACGTTCGAGGACGAAGTCGAGGCGGGCCAGCAGGTCCTTGTCGACGAACTTGCCGAAGAACTCGAGGTCGGCGGCGCAGTGCGTGCGGGCGTCGCGGATGAGGTACTTCACGAACTCCTCCGCCAGGGCCATGTCTCCCTGCAGGTCGCAGAACGCCATCTCGGGCTCGATCATCCAGAACTCGGCCGCGTGGCGCGAGGTGTGGGAGTTCTCGGCGCGGAAGGTCGGGCCGAACGTGTAGATGTTGGAGAGCGCGCAGGCGAAGATCTCGCCTTCGAGCTGGCCGCTGACGGTGAGGTAGGCGGGCTTGTGGAAGAAATCCTGTGCGAAATCCACCGAGCCGTCCTCGCGCAGCGGCGGCGTTTTCGGGTCGAGCGTGGTCACGCGGAACATCTCGCCCGCGCCCTCGCAGTCGCTCGCGGTGATGAGCGGGGTGTGCACGTAGGTGAAGCTGCGCTCCTGGAAGAACTGGTGGATCGCGTAGGCGAGCCGGCTGCGCACGCGGAAGACGGCGCCGAAGAGATTGGCGCGCGGGCGCAGGTGGGCGATCTCGCGGAGGAACTCCAGCGTGTGTCCTTTCTTCTGGAGCGGGTAGGTCTGGTCCGCGGGACCGACCACGGTGAACGCGGAGGCGATGACCTCCCATTTTTGCCCCTGGCCCTGCGATGGCACGAGCTTGCCGCGCACTTCGAGCGCGGCGCCGGTGGTCGCTTGCTCGATCTGGGCGTAATCGGGCAGGGCGGCATCGGCGACGATCTGGATGCCCTTCAGGCAGGAGCCGTCGTTGAGTTCGATGAAGGAGAACGCCTTGTTGTCCCGGCGGGTGCGGACCCAACCCTGGAGCAGGATCGGATCGAGGGGCGTTTCGCGGGCCAGGGCGTCTTTGACGAGGGTGCGTTGCATAAGGGACGGGGCGGTTGCGAGGCGGGAGCAGTGGTGCCGCATTTGCGGCGCGAAGTCACAGCAGAAAAGACGGGGTTCGGGCGCGGCGCCACGCCTCACCCGAGGCCGAGGTCGAGCTGCGCGGGCGCGGGCGGCGGCGGGGCGAGGCAGGAGGCGTCGTCGTGGGCGGTGTTGTTGAGGCGTGGATGCACCGGCCGGGCGTGGAGTTCCCCCGCCGGGGCCGGGCCGAGAAGGGCGGCCAGACGCTCGGGCGGCGTGAGGGGATCGAGCCACTCGTCGAGGGAGGGGGCCGGGATGAGCGCGGGCATGCGGTCGTGGATCGCGGCGACGACGGCGTTCGGCGTGGTGGTGAGCACGGCGAACGACTCGAACGGTTCCGCGTCCGGGCCGGCCCACCGTTCCCACAGGCCGGCGAGCAGGAGGAGCTGCCCGGCGGTGTGCTCGAAAAGCCAGGGCATCGGGCCGGCGGCGGTGCGTCGCCACTCGTAGAACCCGTCGGCGGGCACGAGGCAGCGGCGGTGTCGGAAGGCGTCGCGGAAGGTCGCCTTCGTGGTGGCGGTCTCGGCGCGGGCGTTGACGAGCAGGGTGGGTGTGGTCGGCGTGGGCGACCAGCCGGGCACGAAGCCCCAGCGGAGCGCCGCGGCCTCACGGCGGCCGGAACCGGGGCGGCGGCGGACGACGGGCAGGTGCTGCTGCGGCGCGGCATTGTAGCGGGGGAGCGGCGACGGAAAGTCGGCCACGCCCAGGGCGGCCGCGAGTTCGGCCGCCGGTCGGCGCAACAGGAAGCGCGTGCACATGGCGGTCGGGCGCCTCGGGCGGGGCTCAGCCGTGGAGATCGGGCGCGCGCTCGGCGTCGCGAGGCGCGGTGGCTGGCGGGTCGCGGAAGGCGGTTTCGTAGGCGGCGGTGTAGCTGGCGAGACTGAGCGCCAGAACCACGAAGACGCCGACGCCGAAGCACAGGAGTCCGGCGATGACCAGGGGGATGAACGCGAGATTCAGGAAGAAGAGCCGGAACCAGCGGCGGTTGGCGACCCGGCGGCTCACGCGGAGCGCCTCAAGCGGGGCGAGGCCGCGGTCGATCACCAGCAGCGGCGCGAAGATCCATGCCGTGGAGATGTAGATCAGCGGGAGCAGCAACACCGGCAGCGCGAGGAGCGGTCCGAGCAGTTCCTGCGCCCCGGGCAGGGCGCGTCCTTGCAGACCGAGAACAAACAACTCGGAGAAGGGATCGCCGCCGAGCGCGATCTGGGCGAGTTCCGCACCCGAAAGCCAGCCGCTCTGGTGCAGCCGCCAGAGCAGCGGCCCAAGCGCGAGCAGCGCCAGCGCCCGGGTGGCGAGCGTCGCGATGAGAGTGAGCAGCACCAAGGGGCGGAACGCGCGGGTGAAGCCGGCGAAAATATCGCCGGTGGTGGCCGGTTCGCCCCGGGAGAGGCGGAGCATCAGCCAGTAGGCGCCGGCCAGGAACACGAGTTGGAAGGCGAAGATGACGACGGAGCCGACATAGGGGAGGCCGGAAAGCACGCCGGAGGTCAGCACCAGCAGCGTGGTGCTGCCCACGGCCAGCCAGAATCGGCCGGTGAGGATCGCCCAGCCCTGGCTCAAGGTGTCGAATACACTCAGCTGCCAAGGGCGGCCGACACAGGCGCGGGCCGCCTCGGCCGGATCGCGCGGCGCGGCCGCGGGGATGGTTTCGTCAGCGGCCGGGGCGGCGGCCGGAGGCGGAAGCTGCGGGGGCAGAGGCGACCGGGGGCCGAAGGCGGTGGCGAACTCGGCGATCTCGGCCAGCGGTTTCCACTCGGTGGTGCCCTCGGGCTTGACCATGGTCCGGCCGTTGGCGCGGTGCTGCGCGATCCATTGCTCGATCTGGGCGGGGGAGACCGGGCCGTACTCGCGGCCGTCGCCGCCGATGATGCGATACATGGCCGGGATGATGGAGTGCAGCCGCGTCGCTGCAAGGCTCGGGCGGGCAGGGCGGCGAGGCGTGCTGGTTCGCGACGGCGTATAGGGTTCATTCCCTAGTCGTGCCTGCGGTCGAGTCCCTAGGGGGAAGGTCCCCCCTTGCACGGGCCAAATTACCCTAGTTTAACAGGGCCGTCGTCGCCCCCACACGAGACACAAACACCTGCCGCAGAATGCGGCGCTTGATCTTCACCAGCAAACCCGGGGCGACGACTTCCCGGTCATGCACCACTCCATCGCCCCTCGTCAGCGCCCACAGTCGGCGGGCGCTTTGCGGTTCGTCGGTATGCTCGCGCTGCTCAGCGCCGGCCCGGCCGGTGCGACCGACTACCTGTGGTTCGGCAACAACCCCACCCTCGGGGGCGCCGGCACTTGGGGCGGCAGCAATCAGACGACGAACGGTCGCTGGCGCGTGGATGCGAACGGCGACGGGCTGGCCGACAACCCCACCGATCTGCCCTGGACCGGGGCGACGCCGTCCATTGATTTCGCGACCGCGCGCGCCGTCTTCGACGGTAACGGAGCCGCGGTTACGCTCAGCAGCGGACTGACCCTCCAGACAAACGCGCTCCTCTTCAAGACCGGCGGCTACACGATCGTGCCGGGCTCTTCCACCAGTCGCCTCAATCTGGTGGGGGCCGCTCCGACCATCACCGTCGACGCCGCACCGCCGTCTTCGGCGACGATCGGCGCCGTCGTCACCGGCACGGCGGGCCTGACCAAGCGCGGCAGCGGGACGCTCACACTCACGGGGGCCAGCACGTACACGGGGACGACCGCGATCGAGGCCGGCACGCTGCGAATCGGAGCCGGTGGCACCACTGGCGCGGTCGCGGCCAGCAGCGCCGTGGCCGTGGCCGAAGGCGCGACGCTGGAGATCAGCCGCAGCAACTCGGTCGTATTCGCCAACCAGATCGGCGGAGCGGGCGGCCTGACGAAATCGGGTTCCGGCACGACGACGTTGACGGGCGCGAACACCTTCACCGGATCGGCGACGATCGAGGCCGGCACCTTGCAGGTCGGCAACAACGGGACCGCCGGCACTCTGGGCTCCGGGGCGGTGAGCGTCGCGGCGGGCGCGAGGCTCACGATCAACCGCAGCGACGCGACGACCATCGCCAACGCGATCGGCGGCGCCGGCAATCTGACGAAGCTGCGGACGGCCACCACGACCCTCACCGGTGCGAACAGCTACACGGGCACGACCACCGTGGGCGCCGGCACGCTCCAAGTTGGCGCGGGCGGCACCGCGGGCAGCCTCGGCTCCGGCACCGTGTCCGTGGCGAGCGGGGCGACGTTGGCATTCAACCGCAGCGACGCGGTGACAGTCGGCAACACGATCAGCGGCGCGGGCGGACGCCTGGCTCAGGTGGGGACCGGCACGACCGTTCTGACGGGGATAAACAGCTACACGGGGATGACCACGATCACGGCCGGCACCCTGAGCGTCTCGACCATCGGCAACGGCGGCAGCAGCGGCAACCTCGGGGCCGCCTCGTCTTCGGCAGCGAATCTTGTTCTGAGCGGAGGTGCGTTGCAGTACACCGGCGCCACGGCGACGACGAACCGCTCCTTCACGCTGTCGACTGGAACCACTTCGATGATCGAGGTGGCGAACTCCGGCACGACTTTGACCCTGTCCGGTGCGGGCGCGGCGACCTCTGGAAGCCTCACGAAGACCGGCGCGGGTGCGTTGGTGTTATCCGGGAACAACCAGTACACGGGCACGACGACGGTGCGGGCCGGAACTTTGGCGCTCGGTGCCTCGAATCGATTGGCCAACGCCAGCGCGCTCGTCGTCAACGGGGGAACTTTCGCACTCGGATCCTACAGCGACACGGTTGCGCGGCTCACCCTGAATTCTGGATCCATCTCGGGATCGGGCCTGCTTACGGCGACGAGCGGTCATTCGGTTTGGAGCGGCTCCGTCAACAGCGTCCTCGGGGGCGCGGGCCTTGCCAAAGAGGGCGGCGGCACGGTCGTTCTGGCAGGGGCCAACACGTACACCGGAGCGACGACGATCAACGCGGGCACCCTCGTGGTGAACGGTTCGCTCGTGCAGGCTTCAGCGGTCACAGTCAACTCGGACGGCCTGCTCGCCGGCACCGGCCGGGTGAACGGGACGGTCGCCCTCAGCGGCCGGCTCTCGCCGGGTGCGGTCGCCTTGGACGGAGTCGCGAGCATCGGGACGCTCACCACCGGCGCGCAGACGTGGAACGCTGGCAGCGGGTACGTGTGGCAGATCAACAACGCGCTCGGCACGGCCGGCACGGCATGGGATCGCGTTTTGGTGGCCGGAGCGTTGCAGATCGGTGCGACCTCGGCTGCGCCCTTCACGCTGCAGGTGATCGGCCTCGATGCGGCGGGCGGGGCGGGCGTGCTCCAGAATTTCTCCAACACCAGCAGCTACAGCTGGTCGTTGCTTACGGCGGACTCGTTCACCGGATTCAACTCCGGCGCGTTCGTGGTCGACGCCGCGGCCTTCGCCGCAAACAACCCGTTGGGCGGCGGCTCCTTCTCGATCACGCAGGCGGGCAACAGCCTCGATCTCGTGTTCACCCCGGTGCCGGAGCCGAAAACCTACGCGTTGCTGCTGGGTGCGCTCACGCTGGCGGTGGTGGCCGTGCGCAACTGGCGACGGCGGCGGGCGGTTGCGGCCTAAATCTTTCGGACCCATCGCACGGCGGTTCCGGGCCCGTTCTCCCTGGCTGCGGGATTGACCGTTCCGGCGGCGTCGGGCATCACCGCGCCCATGCTTTCACCCGCGCTCGAGAAACTCCTCGTCTTCCAGGATCGCGACCAACGGAGGCTGGCGCTGGAGCAACAAATCAAGCGCGCGCCGGAGGAGATCGCCTCCGTGCGCCGCAAGATCGAGGAGGAGCGCGCGGGGCTGGAGACGACCAAGCTGGCCTACCGCGAGGCCGAGGCGAGGCGCAAGGCGCTCGAGACGGAGATCGGCGGCGCCGAGCAGAAGGTGGCGCGTTTCCGGACCCAGCAGCTCGAGGTGCGCAAGAACGACGAGTATCAGGCGCTCGGGCACCAGATCGCGACGACCCAGGCCGAGATCGGCGGGCTCGAGGAGAAGGAGCTGGAGGCGATGTTCGCCATCGACGAGGCCAAGAAGCAGGTGAAGGCGGCGGAGGCGACCGTGGCCGAGGCGGTCGCGGCCCATGAGGCACGTATCAAGCTCCTGGAGGAAAAGGAGACCACGCAGCGTGCCGATCTGGCCGCCTTGCAGGCCGAGCTCGAGCAGGCGCGGGCGGTGGTGCCACCCGCGGCGCTCGAAACCTACCAGCGCATCGCGAAACGGGTGCCGCTCCCGATCTGTGTCCCGATGCGCGACCAGAAGTGCGGCGGCTGCCACCTCAAGGTTTCCAACGGCGTGCAGACCGACGCGCGCGTCGGCAGCACGATCGTGTGCTGCGACAACTGCGGACGCATTGTGTATTGGGAGTCCTGAGGCACGCCGATGCCGTCGAGGGGCGAGCTCCGGACGGCGGGCAACCGCGGCAGGATTGTGCGCCGTGATCCGCGCCGGCGACCGCTCGCTCCGCGTCCCTCGCTGCTCCCCTCTGGTTCGGCTCGCCCCGCCTGATCCGTTTTCCCCCCCAACTTACCTTCCGTTCACCCCTTCCTTCCCCATGCACGACTACATCGAACGTTTTGTCGACCTCACCGATCCCGCAGCCAACCGCCTGCACAATATGACCGTGGAGCAGGCGCGGGAGCGTGTCCTGCACGGCACCCCGGAGTCGGTGCGCGAAATCGACGGCTCGTTCGCGATCGCGGCGCGCGAGGGCAAGCGCGTGCGGCTCGCGCGCTCGCTCGACCGGCCGCTGCGCTACTTCCTTGCGAAGCGCACCGAAGGCCCGGCGCTGGTCGTCGCCGACCGCATCGACGCGATCCACCAATTTCTGAAGAGCGAGGGGCTCGATCGCCAGTTTCATCCCAGCTACACCCGCATGGTGCCGGCGCACTACGTGGTCGAGCTGCAGCTCATCGGCTGCCCTGATCCGGATCCCACCTACACCCGTT
>JAHFTC010000064.1 GCA_023269585.1 Opitutaceae bacterium | reverse complement strand
TGTGCGCGAGATGCACGAATCGGATGATCTCTTCCATGTGGGTTACTTGGTTCCAGGGCATGCGCCCTATGTGTAACCCATCTCCCCGGTTTAAGTGTTACCCATCACGCCGGATCGAACCCCGGCCAGCCGGAACCGCTGTGGCACCCGCGTTTCCTCCAGCACATCGCCGAGGCGCCCAACTTCGGCGTCCTGCGCTTCATGGGCTGGCAACAGATCAACCTCATGAATTGGGACCGCGACATCCTCGAATGGAGCGACCGCGCCGACCCGAGCTACTGCTTCGGCGCCTTCAACACCATCGACCGCACCTACAACCGCTACGCCGTCGACGCCTACCGCCAGCGCCTCGGCCTGCCCTTCGAGTGGATGATCGATCTCTGCAACACCACCGGCAAAGACTTCTGGATTCAGGTGCCCCACCTCGCCTCCGCCGATCTCATACGCCAACTCGCGAACCTCTGCGCCACGCGCCTCGCCCCCGGCCTGCGCGTGTGGTTCGAATACTCCAACGAGATCTGGAACGGCTTCGGCCCGTACATCCCGCAGCTCAACGCCGCCCGCCTTGCCGCCGCGCTCCACTTCGGCGTGCCGTTCACCGACGTGACCGGCGCGCAGGACGCCTGGGGCTCCGGCCACCTCCAGGGCCTCGCGCTCAAGACCTTCGAGGACGAGTGGCGCTCCCTCGGCCAGCCGGACAGCCGCCTGATCAACGTCGTCGCCAGCTTCGTCGGCAGCTCCAGCTACAGCCAGGGCGCGCTCGACGCCGTGCAGGAGATCGACCCGCTCCTGCCCGAGGTCCTCGCCGTCACCAACTACTTCGGCTCCGGCACCCAGGGCGACATCTTCGCCGCCCACGCCTTCGGCACCGCGCCCGGTGTCTGGCCGGAGTCGCTCTACGCCAAGACCGCCGAGATTGTCCGGCGCAACCTGTATTCAACCATCGGCTCGTGGGCTGCCAGCACCGCCGTCGCCCGGGCCGAAGGCGTGCCGCTCGTCGCCTACGAGGGCGGCCAACACATGCTCGCCCTGGGCTACGGCGACTGGAACAACCCCGTGCATGTCGACTTCATGCAGTTCATGTACGCCTTCCAGCGCAGCCCCTGGATCAAGGAGCTCTACCTCGAGCACTACGCGCTCTGGAACGCGATGGGCGGCCGCACCGTCAGCCTCTTCGTCGACACCAGCGGCATGAGCTTCTGGGGCTATTGGGGCGCCAAGGAGATCGTCACCCAGACCCGCGCCGAAGCGCCCAAGTGGGACGCCTTCATCTCCTGGGGCGACGCGATGGCCGGCGTGCGCGCGCCCTCCGACCCGATTGGCACCCGCCCCGTGCTGCCCGCGCTCAACCTTCGCGGCGAGGCGCAGACCGCCTATACCCAGGATCTCATTACCCCCGGCGGCGAAGGCGCCATCCAAGTACTTCTCGTCGGCGGCTCGCTCCCGCCCGGCCTCACGCTCACCCAGACCGTCTCCGGCACCGCCCGCCTGGCCGGCACGCCGACGACCGACGGCGTTTACCGCTTCATCCTCCGCGCCCTCGATGGCGACAAGGACCCCGACTTCAGGGCGTACACGATGACGGTCGATCCCGCCGGCTCCATCAGCAACGCCCTCGTCACCTTCCTGGGTCAGGACATTCCGGCGACGATTCCCAACAACGGCTGGATCGCCCGCTACAACTGCGCCCGCCCCGAGACCGTCGTGCAAAACGCCACCACCGGCACCACGCGCCGCTACATCCCCTTCTCGCTCGCCGACGGCTCCGCACTCTTCCGCGAGGAGGGTCTCGAGGTTTCCGGCACGCCGAACATCATCCCCGCCACCAGCCCGCTCACGATGTACGGCGGCTGGTCCGTCTCCGCCGGCACCTACGACAACGGCACCACCTCCGCCACCCACGACGTCGGCACCTTCACCGGCCTGCGCGACCACCAGTGGTGCAGCTGGTCCGGCGATGCCACCCCGGGCCCGACCGACTTCGACGTGCTCCTGCTCTGGCGCGCCGACCAGTTCAACCCCCTCGGCGGCAGCGGCAGCTACTCCTTCGGCGGCGACGCCGCCACCGCGCTCCTGCGCGTGGACCTGACGGCGCTCATCGAATACGGCGACAACGAGCTCCGCTTCGTCATCCGCGACGCCGGCACCTACTACATATCCGAGGCCGCCCACACGTCGCCCTACCTTGGCGACGGCTATTTCCAGCTCGCCGGTTTCAACGGCTCGGCCGAGGCAGGTCGCCGCTGGGCCGTCTTCACCCCCACCGCCGACAGCTTCGCGATCCCGCCCGCCGCCACGCTCACGTTCGCCGCGCACACCTTCACCAACGTGCAGGCCGTCGGTCTCGCCTACCACGGCTACCGCGACGGTTGGCACTACTCGTTCAACTTCTCCCGTTTCCTCGCGCTGGGCCGCCGCAATTGAACGCAGCGGTCCTCCGACCCGCCCCGTGGGCCCGGTCGCCAATCGGACGCTCCGGCCGCACGCCGCCAACGCCAGCCCGTACCCGGCCCGGCCCCACAGGGTTCCCCCGCCGTGAGGGTTGCCTTCCCGCGGAACTCTGGCATATCGACCACCTCAAGACACGGCCGTCGGCCCCCAAGAACGCGTTCCTCGTCCCGATCCACGCCCATGAAATCGATCCATCGTTTCCTCCTCGCACTCTGTGCCCTCGCGGCCCCCCTCGCCGCCGAAGTGAAGCCCAAGCCCGCGGTCGCCCCCGCTGCGGTCAAGCAGAGCATAGCCCCCCAGCGGATTCCGGACCAGGTCCCGCTCCTGCTCGAGTACAGCGATGTCATGTTCATGACCGACGCCAACGGACAACGTTTCTGGCAGGTTCGCATCGACAACAAAGCGGCCCGACCCGCCGAGAACGTCGTGGTCCCCGCCTGGCTCTTCGGATTCCTCCCCAATTCCGAGGTCCCCTGCCATTCGCAACCCGTGCCCCCCATCGCGCCCGGCACGTTCTGCTTCGCCCGCGGCCCACTCCCCCTGTTTCCGGGAGCACATCGCCTGCGGCTCAACAACAACCCCAGACAGGAGACGGAGCTTCCCCGTGGCTACCGTCAGGACCGGGACGCCTGTGGCGAGAGTCCCCTGCCGGTGGATGAGTTCACGGTCATCGAGACCGGACGCGCCGGCACGGTTCGCTTCGTCGTCAAGACGAAGGTGAACCGTTTCGAACCGATCCCCGCAGGGGGCATCACCCTCACCGCCTACGCCCGCGGCCGGTATCGCATCTCGGACAAGGCCGCGTTCAACGTCCCGGCCATCTACGCCGGCACGCAACAATCGACCGAGGTGATTGCGAGCGGGGAGTATTGGACCGCCAGCGGCGAAATCACCGTACCGGCCGATATCGCGCCCACTCGGTTTTTTGATCGGGTGGCGGTTCGCATCGGTTCCCACGTGGTTTCCAAGCCGGTCGCACCGATCCACTACCAAGGGTGCTCCAATTTCGCCGAGTCAATGGATCCCAACTACGGGATTGCCATCTTCGAAGCGAATTGCCGGTAGGCTGCGCTGGCCGGGCGGCGCCATCGGCCCATCGGCGGCCCGGACCGTGGTTCCATTCTCCGAACGCGAGGCCCCCGCCCCCTCTGGGCCTCCGTTCGCCGCTACGGCAGCGGCACGATGCCATGCCGGATCGCGCTGATCGCCGCCGCTGTCCGGTCCTGCACCCCGAGCTTCGTGAAGAGCGTCTTGAGGTGGCTCTTCACCGTGTCCTCGGCGATCGAAAGCCCGGAGGCGATCTCCTTGTTGCTGCGTCCCTTCACCAGCAGCTGCAGCACCTCGATCTCGCGCAACGTCAGCTCGGGCCGCCGCCGCCGCTCGGCCAGCCGGTCGGCGATGCTCGCCGGCAGTTTCTCCTGGCCCGCGTGCACCGCGCGGATCGTGCCCACGATCTCCGCCTTCGACATGTCCTTCATCAGGTACGATTTCGCGCCCGACTGGATCGCGCGGTAGATGTCCTCGTCCGAGTCGTAGGTGGTCACCACGATCACACGGGCCTCGGGATGCTCCTGCCGGATCGCCAGGATCGCCTCCACTCCGCTCAGGCCCGGCAACCGCAGATCCATCAACACCACATCCGGTTTCTCCCGACGATAGAGCTCCACCGCCTCGCGCCCGTCGCCGCACTGGGCGACGATCCGCAGGTCCGCCTGATCGCCCAGCAACGTCACCAGGCCCGCGCGAAAGGCGGGATGGTCGTCGACGATCAGGAGGCGGATGGCAGGCGAGCGCATGGGCTGTGTCGGAGAGTTGATGACATGGGCGGCGGTTGATGTCGAGACACGGGTTTCCGCGCGGTCAGTCCGGCGTCGGTGCGGAGAGGGCGACCCGCGTCCCCTCGCCGGGCGCGCTCCGAATCTCCAGTCGCGCCCCGAGCTGCGCCGCACGTTCCCGCATGCCCACCAGACCGAAGCGACCCGCCCCGGCCCCGGCCGTGTCGGGATCGAAGCCGGCGCCGTCGTCGGTCACCGCGAGCGCCACCTGCCGCTCGCCAAAATGCAACGATACCTCGATCCGACGTGCGCCCGCATGCCGCGTGGCGTTGGTGATCGCCTCCTGGCCGATCCGCAGCAGCTCGTTCTCCGTCTGCGGCGCCAACCGCCGCCGCTCCCCTTCGACCCGGAACTCCGTGGCCTCCGGCCGGCCGGTGGTGAGCTGCCGCAGCACGCCCTGCAGCGCCCCCGCGAGGTCGTGGGTTTCGAGCGCCTGCGAGCGCATGTTCCAGATCGCCGCCCGCGCCTCGGTGAGATTCTCCCGCACCAGACCGTGCGCCGCCTCGAGATAGGGAGCCACCGCCGCCCGGTCGGCACCCGGCGCGTTCTTCGCCAACTCAAGCTGCATGGAAACCGCCGCCAAGCCCTGCGCCAGCGTGTCGTGAATCTCGCGAGCCACGCGGTTGCGCTCGGCGAGGATCGCGGAGAACTCGGCCTCCGCCTTCGCGCGCCGCAGAGCCTGGTCGCGCAACCGCCGCCGCGCAGCCAGGAACACGCCCGCGGCCGCCGCCACCGAGGCCGCGGTCGCGATGCCCAAGCCCCAGAACAGCCGCTGGCGATTCCACCACGGCGGCGGTTGCAGCACCGCGATGTCGGCGGTCGTGCGCAGCCGCAACTCGATCGCGCGCGGCTCCAGCAAACCGGTCGCCGGCGCCGCCTCGCTCACCGGCACCGCGCAGATCCCCGTCGCGCTCACGACGCTCTCCGCGACCCAAGTGGGAGGCAGCTTGTCACCGCCGGACAACTCCAACGACGCGGGCACCAGCTCCCCCTGCCAGCCGAGCAGCAACGTCACCCCCTCCGGCGTGCGCCGCGCCTCGACCAGCCGCGCCTCGAGCGCGACCAGATCCGAGTCATGCGCGATCGCGGCGCGGATGTCCGCCGGCCGCGCCGCCGCGGGCGCCTCCCCGGTCGCACTCCGGCGGTAGACCGCGTCCTCCATCGCCGGGGTGTAGCTCCCCTGTGTCGGAAAACCGACGACATCCACCCAATCCCCCGGCGCCACCGCCTCGCCCTGCCGGGCGACCACGCGCAGGCCGTGGTCGCCATCGCGGATCCAGAGCCAGCCGCACTCCGCCCGGTGCAGGACCACGCCCCGCACGTGCAGCCGGTGGCCCACCCGGCCGCCGCGTTCGAACTGCAGCAGGCTGCGCACCGGGCGCACCGGCAGGTCGAACGGCGCCGCCGGCGCCGCCACGCGGGTGGTGATCGCCACGCCGCTCGGCACGAACAGCAGCGCCCGCACGAACTGCCGGCTCACGTTGTGCTGGTTGAAGAAAAGTCCGTCCACCTCGACCTCCGCGTCGACCAGCCGGTCCAGCGGCTCCGCACTGTCGACATGCACGGCGAGGAACTGCCCGCCGAGCGCGAGCGTCAACCGCCAGCGGCCCGCCCACGTTGTCGCCGGCTCGCAACGTCGCACGATCCCGCGCACCCGCACCCATTGCGCGTCGAACTGCCCGGCCAGCAACTGCTCGGCCGTCAGCTCGCGCGGCACGGGCGGCACGCCCTCGCCCACCTTGCGCCCCGCGGTCATGTACAACAACGGGGCGAACCCGCCCGCGCCCGTGTGGCCCTCGATCTCGACCCGGTCGCCGCGCTGGAAGAGCGACGCGGGCCGGTCGTCCGCCTGCACGTAGATGTATTCGCTCGTGTCCCACAGGACGAACGCCCGCCCCACCGGCGGCGCATCCCCCACCACCACGCCGCTGAGCCGGACCGGCAGCTCCCGCGCCGCCGCCGCCTCGGAGAGGGCCAGCACCTGCGCCGCACGGTTCAACACCGCCGGCGGGCCGCCATCCGGGGCCGGCGTATCCGCGCCCCCCAACGGCGCGGCGGCCGCCACCGCCGCGAGGCACAACGCCACCCGCCATCCCCGCCGGCGGCCCGGCCGGCGGACAGGGCCCGACCTCGCCCCGCACAGAGGGCAGCCGGCGCATTTTCCAGAGACGGGCGTGTTCATCGATTCACCCGGGTGGGTGATCGACGATGGTTGCCCCAAAATGGTAATGTAAAGGCCGCAGTTCGGGATCGCGCCACCAACTCTCAGCCCGCCGTTCAACGTCCCCTTTTTCGCGCCTTCCGCCCTCCTCCCCTTTCCCCTATGCGAGTTCCTGCCTGTCTGGAGCCTCGCTCATGACCCTCAGCGCCGGCCCTCCGGCGCTGAGGCAATTTTCAGACCCGTAGCGCGGTCCCGGAGGCCTTCCCGTCATGCTCACCTCCGCCCGCCTCCTCCTCGTTCTACTCCTCGGCGCCAGTCTCGGCGTGTTGGCCGCCGCGCCGCTGTCACAAACTCCCGGCGACACCGCGGCGCCCCCGGCCCTGCGCGAACGCGCCTTGCTCAACACCGGCTGGCGCTTCCAGCAGGACGATCCGCCCGGCAACACCGTGGGCCTGCTCTACGACGTGCGCCCGGAGGTCCGGGAAACCACCGACGACGTCCCGGCCGACGCCCGCCTCGGCGGCAGGAGCTCCGACCAGCCCCTCGGCCCGGCGGCCGGCGTCCTCAAGCCGTGGATTCTTCCCACCGGCAACGCCTTCCTCGCCGACCCCGCCCGGCGCCACCGCCGCCCCGCCGGCAATCCCGGCAGCGAGGTCCCCTACGTCCGCGCCGACTTCGACGACACGGCCTGGCGCACCGTCGACCTTCCCCACGACTGGGCGGTCGAGGGGCCGTTCCTCACCGACGGCGACTTCGGGGGCATGGGCCGCCTGCCGAGCTGGGGTGTGGGCTGGTATCGAAAGAGGTTGGACATTCCGGCGTCCGCTGCCGGCCGGTCGGTCTTCCTCGAGATCGAGGGCGCGATGTCCTACGCGGCCGTCTGGCTCAACGGCCACCTCGTCGGCGGCTGGCCCTACGGCTACGCCTCGTGGCAGCTCGACCTCACCCCGTATCTGAACTTCGGCGGCGAAAACCAGCTCGCCCTGCGCCTCGACAACCCCGCCCACTCCGCGCGCTGGTATCCCGGCGCCGGTCTCTACCGCAACGTCTGGCTCACCACCACCGACCCCGTCCACGTCGGCCAATGGGGCACCTTTGTGACCACCCGCGACGTCTCCCCCGACTCCGCGACCATCGACCTCCGGGTCACCCTCGCCAACGACGGCACAACCCCCGCCGCGGTCCGCGTCGTCACCGAGTTGTTCGCGCTCGACGCCGCAGGGCGCGCGACCGGCCCCGGCCTCGCCTCCTTCGCCCCGGCCGACGCCCTCGTCCCCGCCGCCGGCACCACCGAAGTCCACACCTCCCTCGCCCTCGCCCACCCGCGGCTCTGGGGCCCGCCCCCGCAGCAGACGCCGCACCGCTACCTCGCCGTCACCACCGTCGCCCGAGACGGCCGGCCCGTGGACCGCTACGAGACCCGCTTCGGCATCCGCGCGCTGCGCTTCGACCCGGACCACGGCCTCTTCGTCAACGGCGAGCGCATCGCCATCCAGGGCGTGAACCAACACCACGACCTCGGCGCGCTCGGGGCCGCCTTCAACCTCCGCGCCGCCGAGCGGCAGCTCGAACTGCTCCGTGAGATGGGCTGCAACGCCATCCGGATGGCCCACAACCCGCCCGCGCCGGAGCTGCTCGAACTCACCGACCGCCTCGGCTTCCTCGTGCTCGACGAAATCTTCGACAGCTGGGAACGGAGCAAGACCCCGCTCGATTTCCACCTGATCTTCCGCGACTGGCACGAGCAGGACCTGCGTGCCTTCCTCCGCCGCGACCGTAACCACCCGTCGGTGATCATCTGGTGCGTGGGCAACGAAGTCGTCGAGCAACACCACGGCGAGGAGGCCGCCACGATTGCCCGCCGCCTGGTCGCCATCACCCGCGAGGAGGACCCCACGCGCCCGGTCACCAGCGCGATGAACTTCGCCAAACCGCACATGCCGCTGCCCGCGGAGCTCGACCTCATCAGCCTCAACTACCAGGGCGAGGGCATCCGGCAGGACCCCGAGTTTGCGGGCACCACACGGATCCAGACCCCGCCGCAGTACGACGCCTATCACGCGAAGTTCCCCGGCAAAGTCGTCCTCAGCACCGAGACGGCGTCGGCCTTCAGCACCCGCGGCATCTACCTCTTCCCCGTCTCCGCCAAGGAAAGCGACATCGTGCGCGACGGCCGCGGCGGCGATTCGATCAACCACTACGTCAGCTCCTACGAGCTGCACGCCGTCGATTTCGGCTCCTCGGTCGACAAGGTCTTCCGCTCGCTCGCGCAGCACCCGTTCGTGGCCGGCGAGTTCGTGTGGACCGGTTGGGACCACCTCGGCGAGCCCACGCCCTACTACGCCGCGCGCAGCGCTTACGCCGGCAGCATCGACCTCGCCGGTTTCAAGAAGGACCGTTTCTACCTCTACCAGTCGCACTGGCGCCCCGCGCTGCCGATGGCGCACCTGCTCCCGCACTGGACCTGGCCGGAACGCATCGGGCAAGTGACCCCCGTCCACGTCTTCACCTCCGGCGACGAAGCCGAGCTCTTCCTCAATGGCCGCTCGCTCGGCCGCAAAAAGAAGGGCGAGTATCAGTACCGCTTGCGCTGGGACGATGTCGTGTACGAGCCCGGCACCCTCGAGGTGGTCGCCTACAAGGACGGCCAGCGCTGGGCCACCGACACCGTGCGCACCGCCGCCACGCCCGCCGCGCTCGAAGCCACGCCCGACCGCGCCGAAATCCGCGCCGACGGCCTCGACCTGAGTTTCGTCACCGTGCGCATCGTCGACGCCGCCGGCCAACCGGTGCCGCGGAGCAACCCCCGCATCACCTTCACCGTCGAAGGCCCGGGCGAAATCGTCGCCACCGACAATGGCGACCCGACCAGTTTCGAGCCGTTCCAGTCCCCCGCGCGCCACGCCTTCAACGGCCTCTGCCTCGCGATCGTCCGCGCCAAACCCGGCCAACCCGGGGCCATCCGCGTGACGGCCGCGAGCGATGGGCTCCCGAGCGCCACGGCCTTGCTCAACGCCATCCCATAACAACGCCTGCGCGCCGGTCGGTCCGGCAGGCGGCGCTGTTCGCAAACAGCGGGCAGCCCTCCACCGCTCGCCATCCCTTTCGCGGATGGCCCACCGAGCGCCCCGCCTGGGGTCGCGTCAGCGGTACAGCGCGGTGACCGGCTGGGCGGTGAGCACGTTGTACTGGCGCACGGCCAGCTGCCACCACTCGGCCAGTTCGGTCTGCGGGCGGCGCCAGAGTTCGCGGTGCAGCCACGTCATGCTCTCCGGATCGAGGAGCAGCGCGCGTTTCTCGCGGGGCGAAAGTTTCTTCGGCCCGTCGCGCAGCAGGCGCTCGCGGAGGTTGAGGAAGTAGGCGCGGGTCGCCGCGGCGGGACGGCGTTGGCGCTGCATCGAGACGTGCAGTGCGTTGATGTACGGATCGAGCACGGCCTGGAGCAGCCCGTAGTCGTCGCGCAACTCCTCGATGGGGCGCATGTGCTGGTAACACTCCGCGAGGTTCTTCTCGAGGCGGCGGAGCTCGTACGGCGGCTGCGCCTCCTCGGGGAAGAGGAACAGGCCCCAGCGCCGCGCCACCTCGCCCAGTTTGGCACTGCCGAGGAAGAGCGAGAGCGGGATGGCCAGCAGCAGGCCGGCGAGCACCGGCAGCAGCCACCAGAAGAACGACGGCAGCACCACGAACGCGGAGATGCCCCAGACGACGCCGAAAACCGACTGCCCCCAATGGGTGAGGATCGCCTCGCGCCAGTCGTTGCCCTCGGCATCGCGGCGCTGGGTGATCCAGCCCACGCCCTGCCCGAGCAGGGTGAAGACGACGAACTTGGCGTGGAACATCATGTTGATCGGCGCGAGCAGCGAGGAGAGCACCGTCTCAAGCAGCGCGCTGAGCACCATCCGCACCCGGCCGCCATACAGCGCCCGGCGGCCCTCCGGTCCCCATTGCACCACCACGCCGAGCACCTTCGGCAGGAAGAGCATCACCAGCGTGAGCGCGAAGAGCGCGAGCGTCTGCGGGATCTCCCAATAGTAGCCGAACCCCTCGATCACGAGTTCGTTGACGGCCCTCGCCCGGCTGGCGGTGACCTGGTCGAAGACATGGATCGTGCTCAGCAGGAGAAAGAACAGCCACAGCGGCGACGCCACGTAGCCCATGATGCCCATGAGCAGATGGACGCGGCTGGCCCCGCGGAAGCCCTGCGCGAAGAGCAGCCACGAATGCTGGAGATTGCCCTGACACCAGCGCCGGTCGCGCTTGGCACTGTCGATCAGCGACGGCGGGCCCTCCTCGAAGCTGCCGTCGAGGTCGTACGCGAGCCACACGCTCCAGCCGGCGCGCACCATCAGCGCGGCCTCCACGAAATCGTGCGAGAGGATGCGCCCGCCAAACGGCTCCGTGCCCGGCAGATCCGGCAGGCTGCAGTGCTCCATGAACTGCGCGGTGCGGATGACGGCGTTGTGTCCCCAGAAATTACCCTCGCCCTGCTGCCAGTAGTTCAGGCCGGCGAGGAACACCGGGCTGTAGAGCCGGTTGGCGAACTGCTGCAGGCGGGCGAACAGCGTCTCGCCGCGGATCAGGCGCGGCACGCTCTGAAGGATGCCAACCTTCGGGTTGCGCTCCATCAGCTGCACCAAGCGCACCAGCGAACGGCCGGTCATGATGCTGTCGGCATCGAGCACGGCGAAGTAGCGATACTTGCTGCCCCAGCGGCGGAGGAAGTCGGCCACGTTGCCGCTCTTCTTGTTAATCCCTTGGCGACGTTTGCGGTAGAAGATCCGGCCGAAGCCGCCGACCTGCTTGCACAGCTCCACCCAGGCGAGCTCCTCCTGGATCCATTTGTTGGGGTCGGAGGTGTCGCTGAGGATGAAGAAGTCGAAGTTGGCGAGCTTGCCCGTCTCCTCCAGCGAACGATAGATCACGCGCAGGCCTTCGAAGACACGGCTGGAATCCTCGTTGCAAACCGGCATCACGACCGCGGTCGGCCCGAGCGGGGCATCGGGGTCGTCGGCCGGCAGCGAGCGCTGGATGCGCCGGAAGTCGCCGCCGCGGTTGAGCACGTAGAAGCCGAAGAGCGCGTGCACGAACCCCGTGGCCACGTGCGCGAAAAGCACCACGAAGAGCGCGAGCACCACCCACTCGATCGGGCTCAGGTGACCCGGCCGCGCGCCGCTGCTCCAGAGCAGGTCGGCCATGAACCACGTCGCCAGCGACGTGAGCAGGAAGATCGTCGTGAAGAAGAAGAACCGGCGCTTCACGACCCGGCGGCGGTCGAGCCGCTCGGTGACGAACAGATTGGGGGCGGAGTGCGGCATGGGCTCAGCGGGTCAGGGCGAACAGCACCGCCATGACGGCAGCGAACAGCGCCCACAGCAGCAGCAACCGGATGATCGGCCAGCGCTCGAGCGTCTCCAGCGTGTCGCCCGCGGCCTCGGGCAGCACGCCCAGGTCGATGTCGCGGGGCACCATGTTGGAGACGGCCATGTCGGGGCCGGCCTGCAACGCGCTCTTCTCCATCGCGACCCGCGCCTCGCCCGGGGTGTTCTCGGGATCGAGGAAGGCGTAGGGCCAGCGCGCCGGCAGGTCGTTGAGCAGCATCGCCACCCGTGCCTGCACCGCGAGCCGGTCCTGCGGCAGGCCACCCTCGCCCAGTTGCGAGGCGAACCAACCCTGCATGATCCGATCGGTCTCCTCGGCGGCGAGCGTCACCGGGTCCAGCCCGGGATTCGCCTCGTGGCGGTGCGCCGCGCACTCGAGCACCCGCTCGATCACCCGGCTCTGGTGCAGGCGGTTGTGGATGCGGTGCGCGCGCAGATAGTCCTCGACGCGTACATACGCGGCGTTCCATTGGTCGAGCGTGCCCGTGCGCGGCTGGAACCCGCTCAGGCGGGAGAAGCCGGCGGCGGAGCCGGTGGCGGGGGTGGCGGTTTCGTCGCTCAAGGCTGCCAGCGATAGCTCCAGGTTTCGGTCAGGACATCGTCGCCCTTGCGCAGGAACGCGCGCAGCTCGACCGGTTTGCCGCTGCCGTCGGGTTTGATCTCGAAGGCGAGGCGCCAGGTGTTGTCGTACGGGCTGCGCTGGGTGTTCACGCCCACGAAGGTCGCGCCTTCGCCCACCGACACCTCGCCCGTGACCCCCTCGGGGAGGCGCGAGAGCAACGGGCCGGCGAAGTCGACCACGAAGCGGCGCAGCTCCGGCTGCCCCATGACCGTGGAGGGCCGGGTGGCCACCACGTAGCCGGCCGGCGGGCGCTTGGAGAGATCGGTAAGCCAGTGCAGATCGTATTCGAAAGTGTAGGGCTCGCCCACGGCCGGGCACTTCTCCGGCGTCCAGAACGCCACGATGTTGTCCATCGTCTCGTCGGCGGTCGGCAGCTCGACGAGCGCCACCGAGCCGCGGCCCCAGCTGCCCACCGGCTCGACCCACACGCTGGGCCGCTGGTGGTAATGGGCCTCGAGATCCTGGTAGTGGTCGAAGTCGCGGTCGCGCTGAAGCAGGCCGAAGCCGCGGAGGTTCTCGGCGGAGAGGAAGGCGGTGTTGACCTGCTTCGGATTCACGAGGGGACGCCAGAGCCATTCGCCGCCGGCGTGGGCGACGAGCAGGCCGTCCGAGTCGTGCACCTCGGGGCGATAGTCGCCGTTGGTCGTGCCGGAGTTCTCCCCGTGCCAGAACATGCTGGAGAACGGCGCCAGCCCGAGCAGGCCGATCGGCTCGCGCAGGTAAATGGTGGCCTTCACGCGCATCACGGTGTCGTCGCCGGGCTTGATGGAGAAACGGTAGGCGCCCGTCACGCGCCGGCTGTCCATCAGCGCGTAGACGACAACCTCCTTCGCGTTGGCGGCCGGCCGCTCGAGCCAGAACTCGCGGAAGATCGGGAACTCCTCGCCGGCGGGCGCCGCGGTGTCGACGGCGAGGCCGCGCGCGGAGAGGCCGTAGTGCTGGCCGCGCCCGAGGGCGCGGAAGTAACTCGCGCCGAGGAAGACCGCGAGCTCGTCGAGGTATTCGGGCTTGTTGAGCGCGTAGTGGATGCGGAAGCCCGCGTAGCCCATGTCGCGCGGGATCGACTCGTTGAAGCTGTTCTTGCCGTAGTCGAAGAAGCGCCGGCTGAACGGGAACTCGATCTCGCGTTTCGCCTCCAGCTCATGGATCTGCACGGTCTCGTGGAAGAGCCAGCCGGGGTGGAAGAACTGCACCTGGAACGGCAGCTCGTCCTCGCGCCACAGCGAACGGTCGGTGCGGAAACGGATGTCGCGATGCTGGTCGTAGTTGATCTTTGGCGGCAGCAGCCAGTCCGGCACGCGCTTGGGCGGCGGCGCGAACGGCCGGGCGGCGAGGTTCTTCGCCCGGTATTGCAGCTCCTGGTAGTCGAAGCCGTAGTCGTTGCCCGCTCGCACCGCCGGCCAAGCGGCCAGCAGCGCGAGCGCTGCACAAGCGGCCCGGACGCAGCCAGGCAGGTGGCGGCGCGGCGCGGCGGAAACGGAGGCGGCCCGGGGAAGGGCACGGGGGACGGCGGGCGGAGGAA
The DNA here is from genome assembly GCA_023269585.1 of Opitutaceae bacterium. Taxonomy (GTDB): domain Bacteria; phylum Verrucomicrobiota; class Verrucomicrobiia; order Opitutales; family Opitutaceae; genus CAJCBL01. The sequence goes on along the minus strand of JAHFTC010000064.1, from coordinate 10,806 downwards.
GTAGGTTCATCGCTCGAGGAAAAAGTTGCGCTGCTTATCGCTAATCGGCACCTGGGCGCGTTCCATTACCAGCAAAAGGTCCTCCCACACCGTGCGCTTGGCGCGGTTGGAGTTGTTCCGCAGCAGGTACGAGGGGTGGTAGGTGACCATCACCGGCCGGCCGGCGAACGTGTGCCAGCGCCCGCGGACTTCGCCCAAGGCCTTGAAGCTCCCGGCGCCGAGCAGCCCCACCGCGGCCGTCGCGCCGAGCGCCACGATCACCGCGGGCTGCACGATTTCCAGCTGCGCCCGCAGATGCGGCAGGCAGTAACCGAGCTCCTCGGGCGTGGGCGGGCGGTTGCCGATCTGGTCCATGCCCTCCGGCGTGGGCATTTCCGGGCGCCAGTTCATCAGGCTGCCGATGTAAACCTGGCCGCGGTCGAGCCCCATCGCCTTGATCATCTTGGTCAGCAACTGCCCGGCCGCGCCGACGAACGGCTCCCCCTGCTCCGCCTCCTCGGGCCCCGGCGCATCGCCACAGAAAAAGAGTTTCGCCTCCAGCGTGCCCACACCGAGCACCACCTTCTTGCCCGGCCGCACATGCGCCCGGCAAACCGGGTCGTTCTCCACCCGGTCCTTCAGCCACGCCCAGCGGGTCGCTTTGTCGCCGGCCGGCAGCGTGAAGATCGGCGGGGGCGGAATCGCTGCACCGCTCTGCACTGAGGCGAGCTTCACCACCGGTTTGACCGGCGCCGTGTCGCCAAACAAAGCCGCCCCGCGGCCCGCAGGCGCAGGAGCGAAGGGAGCCTGCGCCGCAGCGGGCTCAACCATCTCGGGTGCGACCGGACCACGTCGCGCGAACTGGACCTCCGGCGCTTTCAGCACGGGCGTCTCCACCCTCCGTTCTCCCGTTTCCGGTCTCCGGTCTCCGGTCTCCGCTTTCCCGTCTCCGGTTTCCGGTCTCCGGTTTCCGGTTTCCGCCTTCGCACGCGCCACCGCCGCGCGCAACGCGACGAGCGTTTCCTCGCTGATCGGTACGGTCTTCTCGCCGGCGGCCTTGCGGCGCCGCAATTCCTCGGCCACCGCCTGCAATTGTTCACGCAACGCCATGGCTCAGCTCTGCCAGATCGGCTTCACCGGCGCGCCGTCGGCCTGCGGAGGGCGCGCGGCCTCATCCCGCAACGCCAGCAGCCGATCGACGTACTTCGCGAGCATGTCGTATTCAAGATTCACTTGGTCGCCGGCCTTGCGCCCGCCGAGGTTGGTCGCCTCCATCGTGTGCGGGATCAGCCAGATCGAGAACCACTCCGGCGTCACCTCCACCACCGTGAGCGACACGCCGTCGACGGCGATGCTGCCCTTCGGCACGAGCAGCCCGCGGTACTGCGCCGGATAACGGATCCGCAGATACCGGTCGGCCCCGCGCGGCTCGAGCACCACGATCTCACCCGGGCCGTCGATGTGGCCGGTCACGAAATGCCCGCCCATTTTGCCGTCGGGCCGCAGGCTGCGCTCAAGATTCGCCACCCCGCCCGCGCCCACCTGCGCGATGTTCGTCAGGCGCACCGTCTCCTCCAGCAGGTCGAAACTCAGGCGGTTGCCCTCGCGCGCCACCACCGTGAGGCAGCAACCGTTCACCGCAATGCTGTCACCGACGTTCGTGCCCTGCACGACGACGGTCGCCTCGACCACGAGCCGCCAGGCCGCGGCCTGGTGCTCGAAGGAAACGATGCGTCCGACTTCTTCGACGATGCCCGTGAACATGGCCCGGAAGCATCGGCCTCCCCTGTCGCCCTGCAAACGATTTCTGGAACCTTGCCCGGCCGTCACCCGCCGCCGCCGTCCAACAGCGGATTCCACCGTCGGACGGTTTCCCGCTTCCGCCCGGGACCGAACTGCGCTTCCCTGCCGCCATGCGTCGAATCCTTCCGGTCCTGCTCGCCGCCCTCGCCGCCTGCGCCGTGCTTGCCGCCGAACCGCCCGCCACCGCCCCGGCTGCTCTCGCCGCCGCACGCGAGCTCTACACCGCCCGCCGCGATGCCGAGGCCCAGGCCGCCTTCGAGCGCCTCCTCGCCGCCGATCCCGCCAACCACGAGGCCGTCTACCACCTCGGGCGTCTCGCCAAACGCCGTGGGGACTGGCCCGCAGTCGCCAAGTTCTACGAACGCTGCACCGTGCTCGCCCCCGCCAACGCCCTCTATTGGGCCGACCTCGGCGAGGCCTACGGCAAACTCGCCGGCAAGGCGGGAATTTTCGAGCAACTCGGTCTGGCCCGGAAATGCCGCACCGCCCTCGAGAAAGCGATCGCCCTCGCCCCCGACGCGCTCGACTACCGCCAAGGCCTCGTCGAGTTCTACGAGAAAGCCCCGGGCATCGCCGGCGGCGGCCGCGACAAGGCCCTCGCCCAAGCCACCGAGATCGCCAAGCGAGACCCCTACGCCGGCGCCATGACCACCGGCGGCATCCAGACCCGCGCCCGCCAGTGGGCCGCCGCCGAGGCGGCGTTCCGCGCCGCCGCCCAAGCGCGCCCGACCGCGCCGGAGCCGCACGTCTCGCTCGGCGATCTCTTCGCCCGCCGCGGCGACCCCGCCCGAGCCCGCGCCGCCTACCAAGAAGCCCTTCGCCTCGCCCCCCAGTTCAAGCCCGCCGCCGAAGCGCTGGCGAAATTGAAGCCGTAGAGCAGACCGCCAATTTCCGGTCTCCGGTTTCCGGTCACCGGTCACCGTCCACTGCCCACCGTCCACCGTCTACCGTCCACCGTCCACTGCCCACCGTCCACCGTCCACCGTCTACCGTCCACCGTCCACCGGTCACCGTCCACCGTCTACCGTCCACCGGTCACGAGCAACCAGTGCCACCGGCCGCACCACTACACCGTGACTTCCCCGGAACAAATGATTCCGGCCCCTGAGCCTACGGCAGCGTGATCTTGATCGGCGCCGGAGCCCCAGGTGTGGGCGCCGCACTCGCCGGGGGAGGCACCGCGACCGGCGCCGGTGACAGTTCTTGCTTCGCCTTGTCGATGGTCGCCCCGATCTTCGGCATCAGCTCCATCTGCATGGCACGGGTCAACGGCATGAGGCGTTGCGCCAGAAGCGGCTGCTTCGAGAGCAGCGCCCGCCCCTCCGGAGAAACAAAGAACGCGCGCATCGCCTGCAGTTCCTCCGCCGTGAACACCTCGGCATACACCGTCGCCATCTTCTCCATCTGGGCTTTGGCCGCCTCACGGACCAAGTCCGTCACTTCGGTCTGAATCTGCGCGAGTCTCGCCTTCTGTTCCTCCGTCGCCGTCGTCGGCAACAACAGCGTCGTCTGCTGCGCGGTCATCATCTTGAGCTGATTCGAGAGGCTCTCGAGCATGCGTTCAGCCTGCATCGCCTTCATCGCCTCCCTCGCCAGCGCGAGCTTCGCGGCATCCACCGGCAGCGCCGCGGGAAGAACAGGCGCCACTTGTGACCCCGCCACCGGCATCCCCGGACCTTTGCCGAGGTTCGCCGGACCGCCCGACCCCACCGGTACCGCCATAGGCACCGGGCCGCCCGAGACGCCAGCGCCCGGTCCCGGTACAGGCATCGGAGCAGTCTGGGCGACGGCCGAGGCCAACATGCACGTGAACAGAGCGAGAGAGGTTCCGAGTTTCTTCATGGGATATTGGGCTGAACCGGGCGAGAGCACCGAACGCTAGGGCGCAAGGAATCGCCCCGGAAGCAGGAATTTCACGTATCCGGGAGTACGACTCCCCGTTTCGTCGTTTGCCGGCCCTCCTCCGGTTACCGCGTCAGCTTTCGCGGAGTCACTTGGCACTCCGAACGTCCGACCTCCGTCGTCCGTCCAGCCGCGTACCGCAGCGCGATCGCCGCGTTCCGGTAGGTACGCGGCTGGGAACGCGGCGAACCGGGGCGCAGCTCCGGCCATCCCAGCCGCGTACCGCAGCGTGGCCTCAAAGCCACGGGGCACCTCGCCAGCCAATGGCGAAGTCAATCGCGCGAGATGGTGCAACGCACCCACCGTCCACTGCCCACCGTCCACTGTCTACTGTCTACCGTCCACCGGTCACCGTCCACCGTCTACCGTCCACCGTCCACCGTCTACCGTCCACCGTCCACCGGTTCGGCCTCGAACGTGTTCTGCGCACGATTCTTCCGCACGCGGAACGGATCGAACACGGCGCCGTTCATGGCCAGGTACACACCCGCCGGCAACGTCTGCACGCACGCCAGCGCGAAGCCGACGTTGAAGACGGCGTCGCTGTCCTTGAACCGCGCCGGGGCCAGCGCCCCGGTGATCACCACCGTCTTGCCGGCGATCCCCGCCAGCGCCCGCGCCGTCTCGCGCATCGTATCCGTTCCGTGGGTCACCAGCACGCGTTCCGCCGGATCGGCCGCGATCCGTTCGCGAAGCAAGGCCCGATCCTCGGCGGTGAGATCGAGGCTATCCTTGCGCAACACCGCCTCCACCGCCCACTCGAACGCCGGGTGCACCGGTGCGAGGATCTCCGCGATCTGCGGGTCGCCGATCTGGAACTCGCTCAACTTGTCGAAGTACACCTTGTCGATCGTGCCCCCGGTCGTGAACACCTTGATGAACATGCGGGCAACCTAGCGCCGGCCGCGCCGCGCTCAAGCGAACGCACCGCGGGAAAGTAACAAGTCTCAAGTGGCAAGTGTCAGGTCCACGCCCTCTCCCGCGCCCGTAGCGGAACGCGTGAGCGTTTCGTCTCCGCCTCTTCCCGTAGCGCTGCTTCCCGCCCTGAGCCTGTCAAAAGGGGCCAAAGCAGCGAACCAGTCCTCCGTCGTAGCAGAACGCTTCGCGTTCCGTCGCCCTCCAGCCTGCTCCACTTGTCACTTGGGCACCTGTTACTTGTTACTTCTCCGCACCGCCCTCTGTCGTCCGCCCTCCGTCCTCCCCCACTTGTTACTTGGGCACCTGTTACTTGTTACTTCTCCAACCCGCCCTCCTCCCTCGATCGTCTGTCGTCTCGACTCCTCGGTTTGCCTTCGCCATCTCCATAAACCGTGTCCGGTCCGGCGAACCCTCCCAGCTCCCTGCGCGGCGTGCTCGAGCGCATCGTTTTCCTCAACGAGGAGAACTCCTACACCATCGCCGAACTCCGCCCCGACGCCGCCGCCGAAAACACTCCCTACCGTAGCGGAACGCGTGAGCGTTTAGCCTCCGCCAAAGGCTCCGCTTCCAAGACCGCCAAAGCCTCCGACTCCGCCCTCGTCACCGTCGTCGGCGTCCTGCCCGGCGTGCAATGCGGCGAGACACTTTCGCTCGAAGGCGACTGGGTTCATCACCCCCAGCATGGCGCGCAATTCAAGATCGTGGCCTGGCGCTCCGAACTCCCCGCCAGCGTCTACGGCATCCGCAAGTACCTCGGCAGCGGCCTCGTCCACGGCATCGGCAAAAAGTACGCCAACAAGATCGTCGACCACTTCGGCGCCGACACCCTGCGCGTGATCAGCGAGGAATCCGCCCGCCTGCGCGAGGTCGAAGGCATCGGCCCCACCCGCGCCACCGCGATCAAGAAGTCCTGGGAGGACCAGCGCGCCCTCCGCGAAATCCTCATCTTCCTCCAGACCTACGGCGTCACCCCCTCCCAGTGCGTGAAGTTGGTCGGCCGCTACGGACCGCAGGCCAAACAGATCCTCCTCGCCGAGCCCTACCGCGTCGCCCGCGAGATCGACGGCATCGGTTTCAAGACCGCCGACAAGATCGCGATCAACCTCGGCTTCGCCAACGACTCCCCGCCGCGCCTCGACGCCGGCCTGCTCTTCGCCTTGGCCGAACTCGCCGAAGAGGGTCACACCGCCTACGGCGAAAACGACCTGCGCGCCTACGCCGCCGAGCTCCTCCAGACCGATCCGTCCCTGCTCTCGAAGCGCATCGATGCGCTCGTCGAGGCCCGCGAACTCGTCCGCCACGACCCCTCCGACATGGTGGGTCGGGCTTCACGCCCGCCATCCGACTCCTCCGCCTCCGCCACGGTGGGTCGGGCTTTACGCCCGCCATCCGAAATCCCAGCCCCACGCTCCGCCGCCTCCGCCATCCAGCTCCCGCTCTACCACCGCGCCGAGGAGAAGATCGCCACCGCCGTCGTGCGCGTCACCCGCGCCGGCTCCTGCCTCCCGCCGATCAAGGTCGAGGCCGCCATCGTCTGGGCGCAGGAACAGTCAAAACTCCAGTTCGCCGACCACCAGACCGCCGCGCTACGCGCCGCGCTCACCTCGAAGGTCTCCATCCTCACCGGCGGACCCGGTACCGGGAAGACGGCGACACTCCGCGCCCTCGTCGCCATCCTCAAGGCCAAGAAGGTCCGCGTGCACCTCGCCGCACCCACCGGCCGCGCCGCCAAGCGCATCGCCGAGACCACGGGCGGCTTCGCGCAGACCATCCACCGTCTTCTCAAGTACGACGCCGCCAAGGGCGGCTTCTCCCACGACTCCGCCTCGCCGCTGCCCACCGACTTCCTCGTCGTCGACGAGGCCTCGATGCTCGACACCCGTCTCGCCGCCGCGCTGCTCCAGGCCGTGCCGTCCTCCGCGCATGTCCTCCTCGTGGGCGACGTCGACCAGCTGCCCTCCGTCGGTGCCGGCAACGTCCTGAAGGATCTGATCGCCTCCGGCCTCGCGCCGGTCACGCGCCTCGCCGTCATCTTCCGCCAGCAGCACCAGAGCCAGATCGTCGTCACCGCCCACGCCGTGAACAACGGCGACGCCGCGCTGCCGCCCACCATCGCCGATCTCGCCACGCATCCGCTCCACCACGACCTGCTCTTCCTCCCCGTCGGCTCCGCGGAGGAATGTGTCGCCCGCGTCGTCGAGCTCTGCACGAAGGTCATCCCGCAGAAGCTGCGCCATTTCGATCCCGTCGCCGAAGTCCAGATCCTCGCGCCGATGCACAAGGGCGTGGCCGGCGTGGGCAACCTCAACCGCGCGCTCCAGCAGGCGCTCAATCCCGACGGTCGCGCCCTCCGCTCTCCCGCCGGCGAGCTCCGCGCCGGCGACAAGCTCATCCAGCTGCGCAACAACTACGACAAAGGCATCTTCAACGGCGACATCGCCGTCGTCACCGCCGTCGACCCCGAGGACGGCACGCTCGAGGCCGACTTCGACGGCACCAAGCAGACCCTCGACCGCGGCGACCTCGGCGACGTCGCGCTCGCCTACGCGTGCTCGATCCACAAGTCACAGGGCAGCGAATACCCGGTGGTGATCGTGCCGCTCCTGAAGGGCCACTTCATGATGCTCCAGCGCAACCTGCTCTACACCGCGATCACCCGCGGCAAGAAGCGCGTCTTCATCGTCGGCGAGCCCGCCGCCTGGGGCATGGCCGTGCGCAACAACGAGTCCCGCGACCGCCGCACCCACCTGCGCGAGAAGCTGGCGCTGCTGGCGGAGAAGTAGCGAGGAGTGAGGAGCGGGTAGCAAGCATCCGGAGGTAGGGGCGCTTCTCCGAAACGTCCGCTCCCGTGAGCCGCAAAGATCGATCAGAAATGGGGAAATCTGGAACTCGGAAAGTCAGGACACCAATCCTAGAAGCCGGCCCGTCACAGAGTCCACGGAGGCAGAGGAGAACACAGAGAATGCATTGGAGCCGGGAGGGTTTAGCCGCAAAGAATGCAAAGCCGGAAGAGGCACTGCCCTCCGTTGTGGCGCTGCTCGCGAGAGCAGCGATCCGCAAGGCCCGGATCTGGGAACCGCTGATGGACGCTGATTCGATCGTAGCGGAGTGCGCCAAGAGCTTCGACCTCCGGCCGCCGAGGTCCTCGGAGAGTTGAACCACTGATGCACATTCTTCCGTTCGGAAGAACCTTCGCTGATGGGCACCGATTCGAACGCGGATTTGTTCATGCGGGGGCACAGAGTGCGCAGCGGACAACAGCCCGATTTGGAACTGACGAACTCCGGAACGGAGCCGTCCGTCACCCGCGCCGTTTCGCTTCGATCGCGCGCAACTCCTTCGCCGTCAGCAGATCCTTCTCGCGACCGAGCGCCTCCTTCGCCGCGATCAAATCCGCGAGCGACATCACCGAATAGATCCGGCCATCCACATCCAGCGGCTCCGCCTTCGCTCTCAGCCGCGCAAAATCCCCCACTCCGAGCACCGATGACAACAGGTCGACCACACCGGCATCGGTCACCAGATAGAGGTTCTGCACCGTTTGGCCGGCCGGAGGGTTGGTGAGAAACGAGAGTCGCTCCGGCGTCATTCGGTGCCGTGGATTCAGATCCTTCAGCGCCTCGCGCAACCGCGCGATATTCTCTGCCGAGAGCGCGAGACACAGATCGATACCACGAGTCACACACGACGAACCATGCGTCACCGCGGCGAAACCGCCCACGATCACGAAATCGATCCCGGCGTCAGCGATGCGTTGCAGGAGATGGCTGAACGGCGTCATCGCGCGACTTGCGGGCGGCTTCGAGCTTTTCGACCAGGGCCAGCGCCTCGTCGTGTTGGCGCCAACGTTCGGCGACGGACAGCGACAGGTTGAGGTCGAGCAGGTCGAGGTCGATGCCCGCCTTCCGGGCCTCGTCCAGCGCCTGCTGCCGTTGCTCCTTGGTCATCTGATTCGGACTATCGGCCGAGCGCGTACCCGAGGCAAAGCGGAATCTCCCGCGGCGAGAAACCGTCGGCGCTCGCCTCTTGCGATCGGGGATGTGGCAATCGGGAACGCAGGAAGTCAGAACACCGACGACGGAGAACGGCCCGTCACAGAGTCCACGGAGGCAGAGGAGACCACCGAGAGGCACCGGTGCCGGAGGGAATGACCGCAAAGACTGAAAATCCGGAAAAGGCACTGCCCTCCGTTGTGGCGCTGCTCGCGAGAGCAGCGCTCCGCAGGGCCCGGCCGCCGCGGTCCTCGAATCGTGGAACCATAAATCCACGCTGATGGGCACTAAGGGCGATCCTCGCCTGTCGCCGGCTTCGCCCCTTCCGCTCCGTAGCGGGACGGCGCAGGCGTTCAATCTTTCCGCAGGCGCGCCAGCAACCCGGGCGGCACCACTCGGCTGAGCATCGGATACCGTTTCGGATCGGTCGGCTCCACTCCGTCATAGAAACCCCAACTGGCGTGCTCCTCGGTGCCACTGGTTTCCAACGAGGGCGTGGCCTCGCTCACTTCGATGTACACACTCCCCTTATCATCGGCCCGACGGCGAATCTCGTACACCAGGTCTTCCGCACCGTACCGCCGCAACTCCCGATCGAAATGTTCGCCCACAAGGGTATTGAAATGCGCCATGCGCTCCGGCCCGAGCGTCGTCCGGAACGTCCCGACGAGTTCGTCGTAGATCGAACCGCCCGAGTCGCTGAGCCGCGGCACCAGCACCCGGGCGAACGTCAGGTCCGCGGCGATCTCCACCGTCGCCCGCGCGGCCATCTGTTCCGACAACTTCGCGAGCGTATGCGCCGCGGCCGATTGCAGCAGTTCCACTTCCGCTGCGGTAAGGCCAAAGGCTTGGATGAAGGTCGGATCGAGTTCCGTCGCCGTAAAGGCGAAGACCCGGTTCGGTGTCCGACTTTCGAGGTCCTGGAATTCCCGTCCGTGATCGGCCAGCCACCGCATCTTGGCCAACTGGTTCAACACCGCAGGGTCGACCATTTGTCCCTCGCGTCCGGCTGATTCGGCCGGCGTCACCACCGGCGTCTGCAGCGGGACGGTCGCAACCGCTGCCGCGACCGGCGGCAACAGCGGAGCGGCGGCTGCCACTGCCGGAACCCGATGCGACGCCAATCCCCAGCCCAAGGCCACTCCGGCAACCAAACCCGCGACCCCGCAACCGATGGAGGCGATCTTCATAGTTGTTATAGCAGCAGACGATCTCAGCACGAGGCCTCTCGCCATCCAAAAAACCAGCACCACTACTCTCGCGCGCTGCTCGACGCGTCCAGCCGCTTACGCAGCGCCACACGCGCGTCCTCCATCACCCAGATGTTGTCTGCCACCTTCGAGAAGGCTGGCATCGCCATCCCCATGAAGCGCACGCCGAGCGCGTTCCGGATCGCCCAACGTTGATCAGCTCGGACGCTCTCAAGCTTCAACGGCTCCAACTCCCGCGCCGTGGCCCGCTCGACCACGCGCGACATCACCGCCAAGTACTCGTGCTGCCAGCGGTTCCGCTGGACCAGCCACGAGTAGCCGAAGAGCCGGCGCTGGAACACGAGCACCGGCGAATCCAATCCGAGAGCGCCCAACATCAATCGCGACTCCTCCGCGGTCAGTTTCCGGTCGAGCGCCTCCGTGGCGCTGTGCGAGTATCCATAGTCGCCGAGAAAACCGAGGCGGAAGACCTCGCCAACCGGACAAGCCGCATCGAGCACGCGTTGGATTTCTCGGGTCGTCACCGGCTCCACCGCGCCGAGATCCAGGATTCCATCGATGGTCTTCATCGCCTCCTTGCGAATCACCACCGCCATCATCTGGTGCACCAGCATCGCCTCGCAGCGCTGCAAGTGCTGCCACGCAACCAGCTCGGGCAGCACCAACCGGATCGCCTCGTCGCGTTCGCCCTCCGTCGCCCGAATGTACGCGTAGGCCATGCGCGCATGAAGGCTCGCCCGCACCCGCTGGAACGACAGCATCGGATCGTCGTGCCGGGAGAAATGCACGCCCTGCGGGGGCCGCCGGCAGAGTTCGTCGATCCATTCGCGCCCGAGCGCATCCGCCTCCCAGGCGTCGAGAATCTCCTGACGGTGCGCGCGCACATGCTCCGCCCACGTCGCCCGCTCCGATGGCAGCCGGAGCGCCATCGCCACGTCCGGCTTCAGCCGCGCCTCGCTCGTGCGGCTCTTGGGGTGTTTGTCCATCATCCATGCCACCGT
>JAHFTC010000063.1 GCA_023269585.1 Opitutaceae bacterium | reverse complement strand
GAGAGGGTGATGATGTCATCGATCTCGGAGAGCTGTTCGACGACGAGGATGACCTTCTTGCCGAGCTTGCGGCCCATGAGGGCGAGGCGGATGTAGTCGTGGTCCTTGTAGCCGTTGCAGATGATGAGGGCCTTCGGGTCCTCGTGCATCGCCAACGCGATCATCAGCTCGGGCTTGGAGCCGGCCTCGAGGCCGAAGTGGTAGTCCTTGCCGGCGTCGAGGATCTCTTCGACGACCTCGCGCAGCTGGTTGACCTTGATCGGGAAGACGCCGCGGTACTCGCCCTTGTAGCCCTCCTCGGCGATGGCCTTGCGGAACGCCTCGTTGAGCTGCACGACGCGGTGGCGCAACAAATCCTGGAAGCGCACGACCAGCGGGGCCTTCAGGCCCATGTCGAGGGCCTCCTTCACGACATCCATCACGCGCACCGCGCGGCCGTCGCGGAGGGGCTGGACGGCGACCAGCCCGTCGGCATCGGCCTGGTAGTGGCCGGCACCCCAGCGTTTGAAGCCGTAGAGTTCTTCGGACTTTTCAACCGACCAGGCGGAGGAGGGCTTGGTTTTCAACGGAGGGGAGCGCGGTGTGGAAGGCGGCGGAGGCGAAAGTGGGTGAAGGGCGGTTCGGGCGGCCGAGGCGGCAAGCTCTGGGCTTGCATTTCGAGAGGGCGCCGGGATGAATCGCCACTTCATTTCCCAGAACTCCACACCTTCGCAATGCACAAAATGCTCCTTCCCCTCGACTTGCCCTCTTTCCTCGCCCAAGCCAGCGCGCCCGCGGGTGCCCCGAGCGGATCCGGCAGCAGCCTGATGAGCTTCCTGCCGTTTGTCCTGCTCATGGCCGCGATGTGGTTCCTGATGATCGCCCCGCAGCGCAAGAAGCAGAAGGAACACGCCAAGATGCTCGCGGCGTTGAAGAGTGGAGACGAAGTCCTCACCTCCGGCGGCATCTATGGCACGGTCGTCACCGTGCGCGAGGACCGCATCGTGCTTCGCATCGGCGACAGCACGAAGATCGAGCTGGCGAAGGGCTTCGTGCAGACCGTGGAAAAAAAGAGCGACTCCGACAAGAAGTCGGACTGAGCTCCTGCTTCGCCTGCGGCAAACCCCTCGGCGCGCCACCCCGGCGCGCCGCACCCCTTTCAACACAGACCGACCATGTACCAACGCATCCTTTGGAAGTTCGCCCTCACGGCGATCGTCCTGCTCTGGGCCGCCTTCAATCTGGTGCCCCTCTCCGAGACCAAGTTCGAGGACTACCTCCGGCAGGAGTCGACGGCCCAGCGCGATGACCTGTCCAGGCTGCTCGATCGTGCCGCCCAGCGGGTCGCCGAGGACCGGGCGAAGTACCCGAGCATCTTCGTCGCCCTCAAGCAGATCGGCCGCGAGGAGCGGATCGACATGTCGAAGTTTTTCCCCGAGCTTCCGCTCGAGTCCTCGCTGAAGAATGTCGAGAAGCGCAACGACATCCTCTTCGACTACCTCCTCAAACAGTCCAAGCCGCGCCTCCAGCTCGGCCTCGACCTCAAGGGCGGCGTCGCCTTCACCCTCGAAGCTTCCTCCCTCGCGACCGCCGGCACGCACGAGTCGGTGCGCGAGCTCCAGCTCGCCAAGGCCGTCGACATCATCGGTACGCGCGTCAACGGCCTCGGTGTCACCGAGCCGGTCATCCGCCCGGTGGGTGAGAACCGCATCGAGGTCCAGCTCCCCGGTGTCTCGACCAAGGACAACCCCGAGGTCATCAGCGTCCTCCGGAAGCCGGCCCGCCTCGATTTCCGCCTCGTGCATCCGCAGTTCTCGTACATGCCCGAACCGCTTCCGCCCGCCGCCCTGCCGCCGGGCTACGTCAACATGAGCATGGACTCGGACGACCAGAACGGCCGCCCGACCACCGTGTATTGTGCGGTCAAGCGCATCCCCGAGATGACCGGCGAGACCGTGACCGAGTCCCGCGTCGTGCCCGACATGTACGGCGGCTTCGAGATCCTCCTCGGCTTCAACGACGCCGGCGCGAAGAAGTTCGGCGACGTCACCGGCGCCAACATTGGCCGCAACCTCGGCATCGTGCTCGACGGCAAGCTCTACTCCGCCCCGCGCATCAACGACAAGATTGGCGGCGGCAACGCCCAGATCACCGGCAAGTTCACCCAGCGCGAGGCCTTTGAACTCTCCAACGTCCTCAACAACCCTCTCGACGTGGACCTGAACGTCGTCGAGCAGTACGAGGTCGGCAAGTCCCTCGGCGACGACGCCATCCTGAGCGCACGCACGGCGTTCATCATCAGCACGGCGCTCACCATTGCGTTCATTGTCGCGTTCTACTCCTACGGCGGCGCCATCGCCGCGATCGGCATGGGCGCCAACGTCCTGGTGATCCTCGGCGTCATGGCAATGCCCGGGGTCGAGGCCACGCTCAGCATGCCCGGCATCGCCGGCATCGTGCTGACCTTGGCCATGTCCGTGGACGCCAACATCCTTATCTTCGAGCGCATGCGCGAGGAGCTCGCCCTGGGCAAATCGCTGGCCGCCGCACTCGAAGCGGGCTTCGAGAAGGCCTGGTCCGCGATTCTCGACTCCAACGTCACCACGCTCATCACCGCCGTGATCATGTGGGCTTACGGCACCGGCCCGGTGAAGGGCTTCGGCGTCACGCTCACCATCGGTATCTTCACGACGATGTTTGCGGCGATGATTGTCAGCAAACTCCTCCTGCAGGTCCTGATCCTCCCAGGCTTCCTCAAGCGCCTGCCGATGCTGCCGCTGATCAAGGGCTCGTCCTTCGACTTCCTCAAGTTCGCCCGCCCGTCGTTCATCGTCTCGTGGTCGATCGTCGCGATCGGCGTGGCCGTGGTCGCCTTCAAGGGGGGCGCCATTTACGGCGTCGACTTCGCCGGCGGCGACCAGATCGCCGTCGCCTACACGCAGCGAATCGACGAGGGCCGGCTGCACGCCGCTGCCGAGGCCGCCGGCTTCAAGCAGACCACCTTCGCCTACCAGAAACAGCTCGGCACCGGTCAGGAGACGCTCAAGTTCACCTCCGACTTCGATGAGGGCAAACCCGTGGTCGAAGCGCTTGTGCGGGCCTTCCCGGAAGCCGGCTTGGCGGTTATCGGCGAGACCCGCATCGGCCCCTCGGTCGGCACCGAGATCCAGATCGGAGCCGCGGTTTCGATGGGCTTGGCGCTGCTCGGCATCCTGCTCTACGTGGCCTTCCGCTTCGAGTTCGGCTACGGCATGGGCGCGATCATCGCCACGGTGCACGACCTGCTCATGACGATCGGTCTCTTCGTGCTGTTCGACCGCCAGTTCAACGCCTCGATGGTCGCCGCCATCCTCCTCGTCGCCGGCTACTCGATCAACGACACCATCGTCGTCTTCGACCGTATCCGCGAAGAACTCGCCGGCAATCCGGAGGGCTCGCTGCGCGAGATCCTCAACCGCGCGCTCAACCTCACCCTCTCGCGCACGGTCATCACCGGCGGCACCACGCTGCTCACGGCCATCACCCTCATGGTGGTCACCACGGGCGACGTGAACGACATCGCCTTCACTCTCCTCATCGGTGTCATCACCGGTACGTTCTCCTCGCTGTTCATCGCCTGCCCGATCTTCTACTGGTGGCACAAGGGCGATCGCCGGCATGTCGAGGCGCACCGCGATATCGCGCCGAAGTACGAGTGGGAAGGCGCGAGCAAGGCTTCCAACTGAGCCGACGCGCGCTCCCTCCCGGGACTGCGCGTCCGTGCCGCCCATGTCCGCCACGGTGAACCACCGATGGAACCATCAACCCGTGGCCGCGGAAGCGGTCACGCGGCTCGCGACTGTGCTCCAGACCAGCCCCGTGCTGGCCGAGCTGCTCGTGCGCGCCGGCTGGTCCGACCCCGACGAGGCGCGCCGCTTCCTCTCACCGCGCTTGGCCGAGCTCGACGACCCGTTCCACATCGCCGGTGTCGACCGCGCGGTCGCACGCCTGCGCGCCGCCATCGCCGGCCGCGAGTCCCTCGTCATCCTCGGCGACTACGACGTGGACGGCGTGAGCAGCACCGCCTTCCTCGTCAGCATCCTGCGGCGCTTCGGCCTCGAACCGCGCTTCATCGTGCCGTTGCGCGCGGAGGAGGGCTACGGCCTGAGCCGCAACGCCATCGATCGCGCCCTCGAGGTCGGTGTGCCGAACCTCTTCGTCGCCCTCGACTGCGGCACCAACTCCTGCGCCGAGGTCGCGTATCTGCGTTCCCGTGGCGCCGATGTGGTCATCGTCGACCACCATCGCTCGAAGGAGGCCGTGCCGGAGGATGCCATCCTCATCAACCCGCATGTGCACGCCGAGTCGGCCGCGCCGGCCTGGCAGAACCTCTGCACCGTCGGCCTCGTCTTCAAGCTCGTGCACGCCCTGCTCAAGGCCGAGCGCGACGCGGGCAGCGCCATCGCCCAGGCGATCAAGCTGCGCGACTACCTCGACCTCGTGGCGATGGGCACCGTGGCCGATCTCGTGCCCCTGCTGGGTGAGAACCGCATCCTCGCCAAACACGGCTTGTCCATCCTCGAGCAGACGGCCCGCCCCGGCCTGCTCGCGCTCATGGAGGTGAGCGGCATCGACCGCGCCCACGGACTCCAACCCGTCGACATCTCCTTCCGCCTCGGCCCGCGCATCAACGCCAGCGGTCGCCTCGCCGACGCCTCGCTCTCCGTCGAGCTCATCCTCAGCCAGGATACGAAGTTTTGCCGCGACGCCGCCCGCCAGCTCGACGGCTTCAACCGCGAGCGGCAGGACATCGAGCGTCGCATCACCGAGGACGCCGAGCGCCAGGTCGAGGAGCGCTACGCCGCCGACCATGGCATCGTGCTCTACGACGACAGCTGGCACCCGGGCGTGGTCGGCATCGTGGCCAGCCGCGTGTCACGAAAGTTCAACCGCCCGTGCATCGTCCTCGGCCGCGAAGGCGAGGTCGCGAAGGGCTCCGGCCGGAGCGTCTTCGGCATCAATCTCGTGGATTCGCTCGGCGACTGCAACGAGCTGCTGAGCAACTGGGGCGGCCACCCGATGGCCGTGGGCGTGTCGCTCGACCGGACCCGGGTCGAGACGTTCCGCGGCCGGTTCAACGCCGCCGTTGCGCAGCGGCTGGCCGGGCACGACCTCGCCCGCACCGTGGAGATCTCCGCGTGGGTGGATTTTGAATCCGTGGACGAGCATCTCATGGGCGAGCTCGCGCTGCTGCATCCGTTCGGCCAGGGCAACGCGCGGCCGGTGTTCGCCGTGTCCGGCGTGACGTTCGCCAAGCGCCCCGAGGTCTTCAAGGACGTGCATTTCCGCTTCCAGCTCGACGACGCCCACGGCCGCCGCCTCTTCGGCGTGGCGTGGAAGATGGCCGACCGCCTGCCGCCCGCTGGTCGCCGGCTCGACCTCGCCTTCGAGCTGGTCTGGAACCATTTCAACGGCCGCAAGCTCCTCCAGCTCGAGCTGCTCGACTGGCGCTTGGCGAAATGAGCGCGCGGAGGTGACGGCGGTCCGGCCTCGGGCGCCGCGCTGAGCCGGGTTCATGCCATTGCCGCGGGCCAACGAGCGATAGGGCTCGCATCGATGGTGACACTGTAGGCCAGCGTGCTTGCACGCGCTTTTCAGAGCGCGAGCCCTTCGACCCGCTCAGGGCAGGGCGAATCCGCGAGCTCGCTGACCTACGAGGCAATTGAATCGTCACGGCTGAGCCGGGTTCAGTCGGGCGTCGAGGGACGAGCGACGAGAGCCGGAGCACCGCGGAGAATCCGGAACCGGGAGCGGCTCGGGTTGCTCCACCGCCGGTTCGTCGCTCGACCCTCGTCCGGATCCGCCTCGCTGGGATTGCCGCTGGCGCTGGCGTCCCCTGCCGGCACTCCCTCGGCGCCGCCGCGCCCTCTGATCACCGGGCCGGCGTCGCTCCTCCCATCCGTCTGGGTCGGCGGGCGCAAAGACGCAGAATTTCGTCCGACCGCGACAGGATTTTGCGTCTTTTGGCGTTTGTCCCGTGCGCCGCCGCGGGCCGAGGCGAGCGGCGGGCGGCGCTGGCGGCCCCGCCGAAATCCGGTTGCCGTGGACGGCGTGTGGGCCCCTCTTCGCAGCGTGACCGCTCCGTCGCCACAGTCGTCGCCTCGCCTCCGCTGGTTCTGGGTTTCGGCCCTGGCCGCGACGGTGGTGTTTGCTTCGGGCAACAACCCGCAGGTGCCGGTGCCGACCTTCGTGGGCATCGACAAGGTCGCGCACTTCGGCGTGTTCGGTCTGTTGGCGACGCTGGTGGTGCGGACGCACGGGGTGTGGCGCCGGCCGGGCTGGCGCGCGCTGCTCGCGATCGGAGCGGTGTCGCTCTTCGGCATCACCGACGAATGGCACCAGAGCTTCACCCCGGGCCGCGCGGTGGAGTTCGCCGACTGGATTGCCGACACCGCCGGCGCCGCCTTCGCGGTGGCGCTCTATCTGCGCTGGCCCTGGTATCGCAAATTCTTGGAAACCCCGCTCCGCCTCGGTCGGCGGAAGGTGGTGGCGCGCGATCCCGCCCCGGCGGGGCCAGTTCGCGCGGATCTGGTCCGGACGGAGCCGTGATCAGTCGTCGTGCGTCGACGGGCGAGCGACGAGAGCCAGATCATTGAGGATCAGCCGGAGCGGCCGAGCGCCTCGGCTTGTGCCACTGACGGTTCAGTGCTTGTCCCTTGGCACATGCTCCGCGTCTGCAGCGACACGACTCAGGGCCGCTTGGGTGGGCGTGCGGACGAGTAGGACCGGTCTCCGGCCGGTTGCGAGTGGCGTGGGCGTGCACGCCCGAGGGAGTCCAGTCGCAGACTGGACCTGCGGGAGTTGCCTGCGGACCGGGGTCGACGCCCCCGGCTACAGCCGTCACCACTCGCCGGTGTCCGTCTTCTCGAGACTGAGGGCGAAGGCGACGAGGAGCTTCACGCAGTTCTCCACGTCCTCGAGGTCGACGACCTCGCTGGGCGTGTGCATGTAGCGCAGCGGGATGGAAACGAGTCCGGTGGCCACGCCGCCGCGCCCCATCTGGATCGCGCGGGCGTCGGTGCCGGTCGGGCGGGGGTCGGCCTCGAACTGGTGCGGAATCTTGGCGGCCTTCGCGGCGGCGAGGAGTTTCTTGAAGACGAGCGGGTTGATGTTCGCGCCGCGGCAGAGGATCGGGCCGCCGCCGAGCTTGGTCTCGCCGAACTTGCGGTTGTCGCAGTCGGGGTGGTCGGTCGCGTGGCCGACGTCGATGGCGACGGCGAGGTGCGGGTCGACCGAGTACGCGGCGACGGTGGCGCCGCGCACGCCGATCTCCTCCTGGGCGGTGGCGACGGCGACGACGCGGGCGGCGAGCTTCTTCTTCTGCGGCGCGAGGCGGCGGAGCGTCTCGCCCACGATGTAGGCGCCGACCTTGTCGTCGAAGGCGCGCGCGGTGCCGACGGTCCCGTGGATGAGCTCGAACTCGTGGTCGTAGGTCGCGGCGTCGCCGATGGCGACGCGGGCGAGGGCCTCGTCCTTCGAGCGGGCGCCGATATCGATCCAGATCTCGTGGATCTCGGGGACCTTCTTGCGGTCGGCCTCGTCCATGAGGTGCACGGCGCGCTTGCCGGTCACGCCCTTCACCGGGCCGTTGGCGGTCTGGATGATCACGCGGCGGCCGGAGATGACGGTGCGGTCGTGGCCGCCGATCGTATCGAAATAGATGAAGCCGTCCTTGTTGACGTAGGTGATGAGGAGGCCGAGCTCGTCGATGTGGCCGGCGAGCATGAGCACGGGACAGCCGTCGGGGTTGAGCGTGGCGATGCGGTTGCCCACGCGGTCCTTGGCGTAGGAGTCGGCGGCGGGTTGCACGTGGCGGTCGAAGACGGCCTGGGCGGCGGCTTCGTAACCGGATGGCGAATGCGCGGCGAGCAGTTCGGTGAGGAAGGCGGGCGGGGCAAATTCCTTTTTCGGCATGGGCCGAACAAAGCGGGCGGGTGCGGCGGACTCAAAGGCGAAACGCGGGCGGGGAATAGAGGTGGGTGCGGGGGGGGGAGGGCGGATTTGGAATGTGGAAATCAGGGAATCAGGAAATCGGCGGGGCGGACGGATTCACCACGGAGGACACGGAGGGCACGGAGATGTGGAAGGCGGAAGACAGAGGACCGCGGGAACGACGAAGGACGGATGAGTTGTCGTTCGGACCGAATCAGGACGGGAGGAACCGTAGATGGACGCGGATCTGGCGGCGTCCTCACGGCTCCCCTCCGGCCTCTACCCTGCCATGGTGGCGCAGCAGCGGCGGAAATGGTGGCCGTAGATCGCGAGTGTCACTGCAAGTTGGAGCGAGGCAGGGCGGCGCAGGCACGTCCAGGCGAGCAGGTGCCAGTATTGGAAGCGTTCGCGCCCGATGACGCCGAGGCGGAAGCTGGAGTGGGCGAACGTCCACCATTGGGAGGGGCGCACCATGACCGAGAACTTCGGTTGCTTGAACTCCCGCAGGAAGGTGCGCACGCGCCGGTAGTACGGCCGCGGCGCGTAGATCGACTCCATGAGACGGCGGTAACCGGCGTGGAGCTCGTCCACGTTCATGCGTGGTATGAAGTTTGTGGTGCCGTCGACATTGTCCCCGCTGGAGCGACCGAGCAGCCGGCCCTCGCGGGCGAGGCGGGCATGGAGCTTGGTGTCGGGCAGGGCGTTGAGCAGGCCGACCATCGCGGTGACGATGCCGCTCTGCTGGATGAACTCCAACTGCCGGCGGAAGATCGTGGCCGTGTCGCTGTCGAAGCCGACGATGAAGCCGCCCTGCACTTGGAGCCCGGCGCGTTGGAGGCGCTTCACGTCGGCGACGAGATCGCGGCCGCGGTTCTGGATCTTGTGGCACTCGGCGAGGCCGGCGTCGTCGGGTGTCTCGATGCCGATGAAGACGGTGTCGAAACCGGCGGCCACGAGCTGGCGCATGAGCGGTTCGTCGTCGGCAAGGTTGATGGAGGCCTCGGTGTAGAAGGTGAGCTTGTGGCGGAGGGCGCGCTGCCACTCGATCAGGCGGGGCAGCAGCTCGGTGCGCAGGGTGCGCTTGTTGCCGATGAAGTTGTCGTCGACGAAGAACACCTGGCCGCGCCAGCCGAGGGCGACGAGCCCGGCGAGCTCGGCGAGGACCTGCGCGGCCGACTTGGTGCGGGGGCGGTGTCCGAACTTGGCGGTGACGTCGCAGAACTCGCAGTCGAACGGGCAGCCGCGCGAGTACTGCACGCTCATCGAGGCGTAGCGGCGCAGGTCGGCGAGGTGCCAGAGCGGCACGGGGGCGGCGGCCATCGCGGGGAACTCCGCGGTGCGGTAGAGCGGCTGCGGCGTGCCGGCGGCGAGGTCGCGCAGGAACGGCGGCAGGGTGAGTTCGGCCTCGTTGAGGACGAAGTGGTCGACGCCGGGGAACTGCGCGTGGTCGCTGGTGAAGAGCGGGCCGCCGGCGACGATGCGCTTCCCCGCGGCGCGGCAGCGGGCGACCAGCTCCACGACGGAGGCGCGTTGCGCGATCATCGCGCTGAGGAAGATCACATCGGCCCAGCGCAGGTCGCGCTCGGTGAGCGGGCGGATGTTGGTGTCGACGAGCCGTTTCTCCCACGCGGGCGGGAGCAGCGCGGCGACGGTGAGCAGCCCGAGCGGCGGAAAGGCGGCCTTCTTGCGGATGAACTTGAGGGCGTGCTTGAAGCTCCAGAATGTATCCGGAAACTCCGGGTAGAGGAGAAGGACGTTCATCGCAGCTGCGGCACGTTATGCCGATCGTGCGGAATCGATAGCGGTGCTCTTCGTAATCGCCCCGGAGCGGCGCCTCGCCGGGACCGGCGGCCTTCGCCGCGCGCACAACCGGCTTGCACCGGGGCGGCGGGCTCGTGCCAATGGCGGCGTGTTCATCCTTTATCCTGCCATCGACCTCAAGGGCGGCCGTTGCGTGCGGCTGACGCAGGGCCGCGCCGACGCGGCCACGATCTACCGCGACAACCCGGCCGAAGTGGCCGGCGAGTTCGCCGCCGCCGGGGCGGCCTGGATCCATGTGGTCGACCTCGATGGTGCCTTCACGGGCGCGCCGCAGAACGCCGCCGCCGTGGCCGCGATCGCGAAGGTTGCGCCGCGTCTGCAGCTTGGCGGAGGCATGCGCACCCGCGAAGGCGTGGCCGCGGCGCTGGCCGCCGGTGTGAGCCGCGTGGTGATCGGCACGAAGGCGTGGGAGGACGAGGCCTTCCTGCGCGACGTGGTGCAGACGCACGGCGACAAGATCGCCGTCGGCATCGATGCCCGCGACGGTTTCGTGACCATCAAGGGCTGGGTGGAGAAGACCGCCACCCGCGCGGTGGAATTGGCCAAGAAGGCCGAGGCGCTCGGCGTGCGCACGATCATCTACACCGACATCGCGACCGACGGGATGTTGACCGGGCCGAACTACACCGCGCTCACGGAATTGCTCGGCGCGGTGCGTTGCCAGGTGATCGCCTCGGGCGGGGTCTCGAAACTCGAGGACATCACCACGCTCGCCGCATTGGCGAAACAGCACGCGCACCTCGACGGCGTGATCGTCGGCAAGGCGATCTACGAGGGCCGCGTGAACGTGGCCGAGGCGCTCAAGGCGGTGCGCTGAGCGGGACGTTACGGGCTGATCGTCGGGTTGCGTACCTGCATGAGCGAGCGCAGGATTGCTGGATCGCGTCCGGCGTACTGGACGGCCAGAACCCAGACTTGCTCCTGTTCGACAACGAAGAATACGAGGTAGGGGAAGTGCTCGAGCTTTGCTGTGCGCACGGAGTCGAAGCGGAGCGGCTGGCTCAACGGCCACGCCGCGACCCGTTCGGTCACGGCGAAGAATTCCGCCTTGAAGCTCTGCCCGAGGCCGGTCGTGCGGATTTCGTACCATGCCGCGGCGGCGCGGAGATCCGGCGCGACCTGCGGATGGAAGATGATCTGCCGCGACATGCGCTACCCGAGGCGTGCTTTCAACTGGTCGAGCGAGAGGCCGATCGCGGGATTTGCCTTCATCTCGCCGTAGCGCCGTTGCACTTCTTCGACCTGACCACCCTGCAGCGGTACGTCCGCTGCGTCCAACGATTGCCAGAGCGCATCAATCAACTGCAGCTTTTCCCCGGGCGGCAGGCGGACGAGTTCTTGAACAAGCGCGGTGGTCATGCGGTGAAGATGGTGGGTCTAGCGGCAGTGGCAATCTTGCGGACCCGCGATCACCGCGCCGGAATCTTCTCCGCCAGTTCCTCGAGCGGGTAGGTGACGATCTCGGCGAGCGTCGGGTGGTACCAGTGGGCGCGGAGCAGGTCGTGCACGGTGGCGCGCAGCTGCACGGCGACGCTGAAGAGGTGGATGAGTTCGCCGGCATCCTTGCCCACGATTTCGGCGCCGGCCACGCGGCCGGTGGCCGGTTCGGCGTAGATCTTCACGTAACCATATTTTGCCTCCATCAGGATCGACTTGCCGTGGTCGTCGAACGGGTAGCTGGCCGAGGCGAGCTCCGCCTCCACGCGGCCGACGGTGGCGACCTGCGGGTCGGTGAACACAACCTGCACGAGGCCGCTGTAGTCGACCGGCTTGAGGTCGGGGCGGCCGAAGGCGTGGCGGGCGGCGAGTTCGCCCTGCGCCACGGCGGTGTGCACGATCTCGAACGGCCCGGTGCAGTCGCCACCGGCGTAGATATGCGGCTGCGCGGTTTGCTGCCATTCGTTGACCAGGATGCGGCCCCCGGGACCGGCGTGGAGACCGGCGGCGGCGAGATTGAGGGAATCGGTGTCGGGCTCGCGGCCGAGGGCGTTGAGGAGGTGCGGCGCGCGGCGCACGATCCGGCTTCCGCCCTGGAGAAACTCGACTTCGAATCCCTCGGCGGTGCGGCGCACTTCCACGAGCTTCGTGCCCGTGAAAAGTTCGATCCCTTCGTCGCCGAACGCGCGTTCGACGACGGTGGAGGCCTCGGGCGAGAATTCTTTGAGGATGCGCGGGGAGCGTTGGATCTGCGTCACCTGCGAGCCGAGACGGCGGAGCAGTTGCGCGAGTTCGCAGGCGACCACGCCGCCGCCCAGCACGATCACGCTCGGGGGGAGGAAATCGAGTTCGAGCACGTCGTCGCTCGTCCACGGTTTGGATTCGGCGAGGCCGGGGATCGAGGGCCAGCTCACACGTGAGCCGGTGGCGATCAGGATGCGGTCGGCGGTGAGGGTTTCGCCGGAGGCGAGCGCGACGGTGTGCGGGTCGATGAAGCGCGCGGCCGAGCGATACACGGCGTACTTCCCGGAGTTCATCGCCTTCTCGCGGTAGGCGGCGAACTCGCCGATGACGGCGAGCTTGCGCGCGTGGAGCGCGGGCATGTCGGCGCGGGCGCCGTCGACCGCGAGGCCGAACTTCGCCGCGTGCTGGGCGAGGTGGAGCACCTCGGCGCTGTAGAGCAACGTCTTCGAGGGCATGCAGCCGCGTAGGATGCACAGGCCGCCGAGCGCCGGGGCGCTGTCGACGATGGCGATGCGGTCGGCGAAGTCGCGGGCGACGCGCGCGGCGTTGAAACCGGCGCTGCCGCCGCCGAGGACGAGGAAGTCGTAGTGGGACATGCGGAGGTTGAGGAGCGCAGGATGCGCGGCGAAGCGCCCGAGGCAACCCGGTGTGCGCATCGCCCTGTGCCCCGGAATCCTCACGACGGAACTGACTTGATGCAGGCCGTCCTCGGGAAACCCGAACGGCCCATTTCGTGTTACGGTCGTAACACGAAATGGGCCGTTGGTTGCCGGAGGTGGCTGCGGGGGCCGGGGGCCAGTGGTGGCGTCGCGGCGACCGCAGGCGCGCGGGGCCGTGCGGGTTCGCTCAACGGCGCAGGTTGCGGTAGAACGCGAGGAGCGTCTCGGCGGAGTGGGTCCAGTCGAATTCGCGTCGCGCGAGTTCCTGGGCGGTGCGGCCGAGGGCGGCCAGGCGGTCCGGACCGAGCTCGAGCGCGTGCCGCAGGGCCGGCCCGAAGTTCTTCCACGGGACGCACCAGCCGGCGCCGTCGGGTTCGAGGCGGCTCCACGGTGCATCGTCAGCCACGAGGGCGGGAAGGCCGGTGGCGAGCGCGGTGGCGACGGTCGCGAGCGGGGCGGACTCGCGGTCGACCCCGAGCAGAAGACGGGCGACGGCGTAGGGTGGCGGGGCTTCGTCGGCGGCGGCCACGAGCACCCGGTCGGCTGCCCGGTGTCGTGCGGCGTGCGCGGTGAGCTGCCGGGTCGCGCGGGCGCCCGCCGGGCCGACGACGAGCAGGATCCAATCGGAGGTGAACGAGTCGCCCCACAGCGCGATCAATTCCCGCAATCGATTGAGCCCGCGGCCGCCCGCAAGGCAGAGCGCGACCGGGCGCTCGGCCAGGAGCGGGTGACGGCCGTGCCACCAGGTGCGAGCTTGGGCAAGTTCAGCGGCGGAGGGCGCCGGCAGGCCGGGCGGGGCGATGCAGATCGGCTGGCGAAAGCCGCAGGCGCGGATGGCGCTCGCCTCTTCGGCGCTGGCGGCGTGCCACCCGGCCGCTGTCTCCAATGCTTGGGGATGGATGAGGAAGCGGGAGAACGTGCAGCGCAGGCGGAGGCGTTCGCCGGCGCCGAGGCCGAAGACAAGGCCGGGGGAGACGACGAGCGGGGCGCCGTGGCGCTGCGCGGCGAGGTGGGCGTAGTGCAGGCCGCGTTCGCCGGGACAATGGGCATGGATGAGCTCGAGCGGGCAGTTGACGAGATACTGGCGGAGCGCCCGAGAGCGCCCGAACCAGCGCGGCCGCTCGCCGGGGAAGGTGCGCAGCTCGGCATCGCCGGCTCGCGTCTGCATGGAGGTCGCGGCCGAGGCGACCACGAGCACGCGGCCGCTGTTGGCCTTGGCCTGCGCCGCGGCCAACGCCTGTAGAGCTGGGGCGAAGGCGGCCGCAGCGGCCAGCCGGGAGGCGACGTGGACGATTCTCATCCGGACGGAGCGTTAGGATGTGCGGGGGGCCGCGGCGATCAACTGGCGGCGCGAATTCTCCGGAGCGGGCGGCCCGTGGCGTTCAGGCGAGCGCAAGCGCAGCCTCGTCGAGGAGCTGCTCCCGCATGCGTTCCCAACAGAACGTTTCCTTCGTCGCCTGGACGGCCGCGAGGCGGGCCAGTTTGAGGTGTTCGGGGAAGGCGAGCCACGCGTCGATCGCGGCAGCGAGGGCGGCGGGATCGTCGGCCGGAAAGAGCTTGAGCGCGCCGCGGGCGGCGGTGGCGATCTCGCGGTGCCCGGTGGTGTCGGTGCCCAGCACGGCCAAGCCGGCGAGCAGGAAGTGAAATGTCTTCTTGGGAATCGTGAGGTCGCGTCCGCGCAGCGCGGGCGGCTCGAACACCAGGCCGATGTCGTGGCTGGCGATGCGGGGGAGCAATTCGCTGTCGTGCACGACGGGGAGGATCTTCACGCGCGCGCGCCACGACTCGGGGATCTGGTGGCTCAGCCAGCGGCGATGGCGGCGGCTGAGCGCGCCCCGCAGGTGCACCTCGGCCGGATACTGGATGTGGGGCAGGGCGGCGAAGAGCGTCTCGAGGCCGCGACCGGGCTCGATCTCGTTGGAGAACCAATGGAGGGACGGCGGGTCGGTCGGGCGGCGGTCGGCGGCGGGCGGGGCGGGGGCGCGGAGATCGGCGAGCGCAAAGCCGTTGTAGACGGCGGTGGGCGGCTCGATCGCGGCCTGGTCGGCGAGGGCGCGCGCGAGGGCGCGGGTGGGGGCGAGGCGGTAGCAGGCCAGGCGCAACGCGTTGCGCTCGAGCTGGCGGATCGCCTCGACGGGCTGCCGCCGTGCATCCTCCGGGCGGATGCACTCGGAGAACCAGTTCTCGAAATCGACGCCGATCCGGTGACCGGACTTGGCGAGCTGGGCCACCGCCCAGAGCCCGCCGACGGAGTGGGCAATGGTGAGGTCGGGCGCGGCGGCGCGCGCGACACGGAGGTGCTCGCGCACGCCGTAGCCCAGGCTGGAGGGGGAGAAGCGCCGGAGGCGGCGCCAGGACTCGACGCCGAGGCGGCGGCGCAGGCGCGGGAGCATGGCGGTCCGGCGCAGATCGACGACCGCCTCAAAATGGTACGGGGCGCGTTCGAGGAGACGCTCGTCGCGGGCGGCGAGGACCTTGTCATACCAGGCGCCCTGGATGGTGACGTCGTGGCCGGCCTCGACGAGCGCGCGAGCCTCGCGTTGGGCACGGGTGGCGATGCAGAGATGCGAGCCGATCAGGATCCGGATGCGGGCCATGGAATGGTGGGCTGGTGCGGGACGGCGGGATTCGAGGTCGGAGGAGGGGGGGGCGGCGAGCCGGAAGTTGTTTCCCGGGCACAGTGGCCGGGTGGACGGCGGCGAGGTTTACGGACCGCTTACGAGCCGCGGCCGAGCGCGGCGCCGAAACGGGGAAGTGGAGGGACGGGGGACGGCGCCCCGGTTGTCGGAGAATGATCGCCGAGCGGTTCGGGCAGACGCACCGTGGATGGTCGGTGGGCGTTCGTCGCCCGACGCTCGGCCGAGCCGGTTCAGGCGCAGATCGATTGACGGATCTCGGCGGCCTTGGCCGGGGAGAGCAGGCGGGCGATCATTGCGTAGCCAAGATCCAACGCCGTGCCCGCGCCGCGGGAGGTGAGGAGGAGGCCGTCCTCGACGACCCGCTGGTCGTGGAGGATGTGCGGCAGTTCGTTCGCGGTGGCGGGGAAGGCGGTGTAGCGGCGGCCGGCGAGCAGCCCGGCGTCGTGGAGCACGAGGGGGGCGGCGCAGATGGCGGCGACGGGTTTGCCGGCCGCGACCTGGGCCTGCACGAGCGGCACGATGCGCGGGTCGGAGCGCAGATGCTTCACGCCGGGGCCGCCGGGCAGGAAGATCAGGTCGTAGCTCTCCTGGGCGGCGACGGCGAGGGTGGTCTCGGCGAGCACGGCGATGGCGCAACGGCCGACGACGGTCGAATCCGGCCCGAGGGATGCGAGCACGACCCGCACGCCGGCGCGGCGGAGCAGATCGACGGGGGCGAGGGCTTCGATCTCCTCGAAGCCGGGCATGAGGATGACGAGGACCGAAGGCGCGGAGCTCATGGCCGGGGACGGTAAAGAGCTTGGCGGGAGCGGCAACGGCGATTGTTGTCGCGGCCATGAGCCAACCAACCGGAGGGCAGAGCGTGCTGGTGCTGGGGGCGGGGTATGTGGGCGGGGCGTTTGTGCGCGAGGCGCTGGCGCGCGGGCTGCGGGTGACGGCGCTCACGCGCAATGCAGAGAAGGCGGCGGCGTTGCGGGCCGCCGGTTGTGCGCAGGTGATCGAGGCGGATCTCGCGGGCGACGACTGGCACGCCGGCGCGGCCGGGCCCTTCGACTGGGTGCTGAATTGCGTGAGTGCCGGTGGCGGCGGCGCGGTCGGCTACCGGCGGAGCTACGTGGAGGGCATGCGCTCGATCGGGCGATGGCTCGCCGGGCAACCGCGCGGCGGCACGATCGTCTACACCAGCAGCACCGGCGTGTACCCACAGGGTGGAGGCGCGCGAGTCGACGAGACGGCTCCGACGGACGGCGCGGGAGAAACCGGCACGTTGCTCCGCGAGGCGGAGGTCGAGCTCGCGCGCGGCGCGGCGGGCGCGGGCTGGCGGTGGTTCGTGCTGCGATTGGCGGGGATCTACGGGCCGGGCCGGCATGGCATGCTCGACCAGTTGCGGCAGGGCGTGACGGCCCTGCCCGGCGAGCCCGGGCACCGCATGAACCTCGTGCATCGCGACGATGCGGTGGGTGCGGCGTGGGCGTGCTTCACGGCGCCGGCGGCGGTGCGCGACGAGATCTTCAACGTGAGCGACAATGCCCCGGCGACGCGCGCCGAGGTTGCGGCCTGGCTGGCGGCGCAGCTCGGGGCCGCGTGTCCACAATTTGGTGAAACGGGTGATGCCGGCGGCGCAAATCCGTTCGGGCGGCGGCGGGCGCCGGACCGCACCGTGGTCGCCGAAAAGGTGGGCCGGGTGCTGGGCTGGCGTCCGCGTTATCCCGATTTCCGGGCGGGCTACGGAGCGATCATCGGTGGACGGTAGACGGTGGACGGTGGACGGTAGACGGTGGACGGTGGACAGTGGACGGTGGGCGGTGGACGGTGGACGGTGGGCAGTGGACGGTGGACGCGTTCCCAGCCGAGTATTCGCCGGAACGTGGCGGGGGCGGTGGCGGCGGTGTGATTGAAAAACGGAGCGCCTTGAACCTGAGTCGGGCGCGGTCGTTGAGAGGGATATGAACAAGCAGCACATCGTGCGTCGCGCCGGTCCGCGGGACCTTTCGGCGGTGGCCCAACTGGTCGCGGCGTTTCGCGACGCGCTCGGTCGGGAGCGGCCGACCCGCAGCGAGATCGCGCGTCGCCTGGAGCGGCTGCAGGCCGATCCGGCAGTGACGCTCGGCGTCGCGACGGAGGGCGCGGTCGTGCTCGGTTACGCGCTGCAGCGGCGGCATTTCTCGCTGTGGGCGGAGGGCGGCGCGGCAGTGCTCGAGGATCTCTTCGTGGCGGAATCGGCGCGCGGGCGCGGTCTCGGGCGGAGGCTGGTCGAACACGCGATCGGTGAAGCGCGGTCGGCGGGCTGCGAGGCCTTGTCGCTCGACACGAACGAGAACAACGCGGCCTCGACGGCGATCTATGCGGCACTCGGTTTCACCTGTGAGCGGGCGCGGTGGGACGGCGGCCGGCAGATCCGTTACGATCTGCGGCTCGCGGAGGAACGCGCCGTCGGCCTGGGCATCCACTGGGGACCGTGGATGGTGAAGTGGTGAATTGGAGCCGGTGGGCCGATTCATTCCGATTCGTTCCCCTCGGGCGGAGAGGCTTTGCGCCGGCGATCGTGCGGAGCTCCAAAATGGCGGGCGTAAAGCCCGCCCCACCAGCCGAGCGCACGCTCCGCGCGAGCCACCGAGAGCAACGCAATGCCGCGGGGGCGGATGGCCCCGCCCAGTTTTCCGTTGCCTCGCCGCGGAGCGGGCCGGAGCCTCGCGCCTTAAAACCCTAACCCATTTCGTACCATGGCTGGACTCGGCAAAATGTTGAAACAGGCGGCGAAGATGCAGAAGCAGATTGAAGTGCTTCAGCAGGAACTCGAAAAGCGCGAGATCGACATCTCCAGCGGCGGCGGCGCCGTGAAGATCAAGGTCAACGGCCAGGGCAAGTTCGTCGCGCTCGCGCTCGACCCGGAATTCCTCAAGGAGGACGCCAAACTTGTCTCCGACACGCTGCTCTCGGCGGTGCAGGAAGCGGCCGCGAAGGCCAAGGCGCTCAACGAGTCGGAGATGCAGAAAGTCACCGCGGCGTTCCAGATGCCGGGGATGTTCTGATTGCGGATTTCGGAATGCGGATTGCGGATTGGCCGGCGAAATCCGGCGCTGTCCAGTTCCGGCGTTCCTGCCCTCCCGCAATCCGCAACCGGCCTTCCGCAATCCCATGACTCCCGCGTTCGAGGCGCTGCAGAAGCAGCTCAAGCAGCTGCCTGGCCTGGGCTATCGCTCGGCCGAGCGGATTGCGCTGCACCTGCTGGTGGAGCGGCCGGAGCGGGTGGCGCAGTTGATCGGCGCGCTGGAGGCGGCGGCGTCGGCCGTGGGCCGCTGCCCGGTGTGCGGCAATCTGGCGGAGGGCGAGGCTTGTGCGGTTTGTGCGGATGCAAAGCGCGAGGCGGCGCTCGTCTGTGTGGTCGAGCATGTGCCCGACCTGGTCGCGATCGAGCGCAGCGGCGCCTTTCGCGGGCGCTACCATGTGCTGCATGGCAAACTGTCGCCGATCCATGGAGTCGGGCCGGAGCAGCTCAACCTCGGTCCGCTGGTGCGGCGGTTGCAGGGCGGGGAGATCCGTGAGCTGATCCTGGCGCTGTCCAACGACATCGAGGGCGAGGCGACCTGCCATTTCATCACCGAGAAGATCCCGGCGGGCACGGTGAAGGTGTCGCGGATCGGCTTCGGCCTGCCCAGCGGCGGCGGTGTGCTCTACGCGGACTCGGTCACGCTGAAGAGCGCGCTCGAGGCGCGACGGGACTACCGGTGACCGGTGGTGGGCGGTCGGCGGGCTGGCGACAGTGGGCGACCGAACCGAGGCCGATCAGCGCGCCCCATCGGCCACGGCGCGGAAGCGGGCCTCGTCGGTGAAGCTGAAGACGAAGAGGTCTTCGCCGCGGGCTTGCACGACGATCTTCGAGCCGTCGGCTTCGGTGCGGGTGAACTCCGCGCCCGTGGCGACGAGGCCGAGCTCGGGTGCCCTAGCCAGTTGGGCGGCGGCTGCGGCCGCGTCGGGATAGTGCAGGAGCAGAAGCTGCACCCCGGGATAGGTGGCGCAGAGCCCTTCCTTGGGCGCAAAAAGTTCGGCGGCTGGCCCGGCAGGAATGTTTGAGAGTCCGATACGGCCGCGGAAAAATTTCCGCGTCTGGAGTCCGGCCTCCGGTAGGCGGCCAAACCAGGCCGGCAGGGCACCGTCGCGAGGGAGGAGAGCGGCGAGCTGGGCGGCGAGGCGGTCGACCTCGGCCTGGGTGGCGGCGTCCTTCTGGGCGCCGGTCACGCTGCCGTAATACGGGCCGCTCCAGAAGGCGACGTAGTAGCCGAAGCGCAGCGAGCCCTGGCCGAGCGATCCGGCGGTGAACGGGCCGGATTGCATGAGGGAGAGCACGCCGTAGGCGGCCGGCGCGTCGACCATCTCGTAGAGCTCGATCTGGATGCTGGCGCGGGTTGCGGTCTCGACCTGCCACGAGACGGCGCGCTTGAAGCCGTATTCATGATACAGTTCGGCGCCGCCGTCGATGAGGTCGAACAGATCGTCGCCCGCGGCGGTGCGCGGCGCCTCGGGCGCGGTCCAGCCGGGGGCGGGCGTGAGGCGGGCGACGAGCGCGGCCGGGTCGTCGGCGGCGGAGAGTGGAAGCGCGGCGAGGAGAAGGAAGACGGCGGCGGGGCGGAGAAAGTGGCGGCGTTTCATCGGGGTGAGGAGTCCGAGGCTAGGCGGCGGAAAAGGGTAGTCGATGCCCATACCCGTGCGGTGCATTGCCGCGCGAGGAAACGTCGCCTCTGTTGGGGCGGCGGAGCGGCTCCGGCGGAGCGGAACGCTTTGGGTTTCGCGGGCGCGCGAAGCGCGTCGCTACGGCGATGGCTTCTCCCGCGCTCAGAGCTTCACTTCGCGGACGGCGAGCTTTGCGAGGTCGGGTTGGCCGAGCCCGTGGGCGGCGGCCATGCCGATCATCGCCACCTTCTCCGCGGTGAGGCCGAGAAACGTGCAGCCGTAGGCGTCGACCGCGACCGGGTCGGTGCCGGCGACGACCTTGTGCGCGTGGCCGAGCTCGCCGGGACCGGCGGGGCCGTTGGTCAGGAGAAACTCGGTACCGTCGCAGACGGTGAGATCCGGGCGGCGCACGAGGTTCACGTCGGCGATGCACTGCGAGAGGAAGACGATGTCCTCGTACTCGCCCTTGGCGCCGCCGCCGTTGTGGAAGAACTGGTTGGTGCTGCGGTGGCAGGCCCCCATGAAGTTCTTCAGGCAGCCGGTGTAGCCGCTGCCGGCGTGGTGCTTGGCGATGGGCAGGTTGATCAGCACGTCGCAGTCGAGGGCGACGCGGTTGACCTTGGCCTGCTTCAGCGACACGCCGCGGGGGATGTCGATCTCGGCCCAGTCGCCGGGGTTCCTGCGGCCGGCGGCGGTGAGTTTCGGATACTGGGCGCCGAGCGGCGTGCGGGACCAGTAGTCGGAGGCGGGGTCGATGACGTAGGTGATCTCGGCCGCGCCGGCGTCGAGGCAGAGCTGGAGCACGGCGAGGGTGACATCGGGCGAGGTGAAGGAACCGGGCTTGCGCCACCAGTTCGGCGCGTTGATGAGCAGGCCGACTTTGGCGCCGGGCTTCACGAAGCGGCCGATGCCGCCGGCGAGTTCAACGGCGCGCAGCGTGGCGGCGTAGGTGTCGGCGCCTTCGGCCACGGCGATGTCGGGCAGGCTGGCGGGCGTGGGTGCTGGAATGGCGGAGGCAGTGGCGGTCGGCTCGGCGAGGAGCGAGGGAACGAGCCGGGCGCCGGCGAAGGCGGTGGCGCCGAGCACGGCGGGGCGGCGGAGGAAGTCGCGACGTTTCATCGGGGTGAAAGGTGAAGCGCGGGCAAGCCTACCCTCTGCCGGCGCCGAGACGATGAAACAGTGGCGGACGGCCCGCTCGGCGGGGTGAAGCGTGCGGGTGCGGGACGGATGGTCAGACCGGACGCACGAGGTAGCGCGCGGTGGGGCCGTAGACGGCGAGCTTGGCAGGCAGAGCCGGCGTGTTGCGCGCGACAAAACCGAGGCGGCGCCAGAGTTGATCGGAGCCGTACACGGCCACGAGCGCCAGCGTGCTCAACTGGTGGGCACGAGCGACCGCGTCCATCGCGGCGACGTAGGCGGCGGATGCCCCTTGCCCGCGCAGTGCCGGTGCAATCACGACATCGTGGAGGTGCAGGCAATCGGCATTCGCCGGCAAGGCACCGAAAAGCGTATCGAGCGGCGGCGGTTGATCGAGGAGCCACGGGTGGGCGATGCCGTAGGCGGCGAGGGCGCCGTTGTGCACCAGTTTGCGGCAGCCGTCGGGGAAGAGGCGGATCTTTTCGGCGAACACCTCGGTGCGCTCGGGCAGGTCGGGGTGTGCGGTGTCGGCGAGAGCGCGCACGGCGGGCGCGTCGGCGGGAGCGAGCGGTTGCCAGACGAGGGCGGAGGCTGGGGCGGCCATGCGGAGGCGTGGCGACTAGGCGGACGACTTGGTCGCGGGCGCGGCGGGAAAGCGATACTCGACCTTGTCCTGGGCGTTGATCGCGATCTTGCCGGATGCGCAGAGCTCGTTGATGAGCCGGCCGGCCTGCTCCTCGCTGAGCTTGTTGCCGAGGACGGTAATGGCGTGGCGCGTCAGTGTCTTTCGGGTGCGCGGGCGGGAGACCGAACCGGTGAGGATTTCCAAGAGCTGGCCGGCTACTGCGCTCGGGGCGGAAGGCGCTGGGGGGCGGGCGAGGACCGGTTTGGCGGCGGGCGGCGGCGGCGGTGTGGCGGGTTTGGGCTGCAGTCTGTCCGCGAGGGCGGCGAAGCTGGCGTGCCGATGGACGCGCACGAGCTTGCCCTCGAGGTGCCTGACGAGCGGGTCGAAGCCGCAGTCCTTCGAGATGATATGGAAGATTCCCACGGGATCGGCGTGGGCCGCTTGGCCGAGGTAATAGGCGAGCGCGAAGTCGACGGCGTTCTTCCCTTTCGTGGCGAGCCGGATGAGATGAACGGCGCTGGCGTGCGCGAGGAGTTTGTCGACGACGTCGAGGTCCAGTTTCTTCTTCTCCGGGCCGATCAGAAACGTGAACGTGGTCGACTTCGTTCCGATGACGGCGGGATCGATTTCATGGACGTTCTCGAAATCGACGAACACGTGGTTCACGGGCGGCGGGGTGTTCATGGCGCGAGCATGCTTGGGCCGGGCGGCGGCGACAAGGGGTGAATACGGAGCGACGGCCCATCTCCTGTTACGGTCGTAACACGAAACGGGCCGTTGGCGGCCGCGGGATTTTCTGGGCGTGGGAACTCCTCGGGCGGGCTTGAAGCCGAAGCGTCAACGCTGCGAGGTGCAGTCGCCGGAGACAGGCCGAGCGCTGGGATCCTTGCTGGCGCGGTGGCGCGAAGGGTGTATGCGGGCAATGGCCCATCTCGTGTTACGGTCGTAACACGAAATGGGCCGTTCGGGGACTGGGCGGGAGGGGGCGGAGGTTTTTTGGGGGGAAGTCGGGGCAAAGAAAGGCGGCGGCCGCCGGAGCGACCGCCGCCAAGGCATCACGCGTTCGCGAGATGACCGGGGGATGGTTCGGGCTCAGCCGAGAAGGGCGTTGACCTTGCGCATGACCTCGAAGGCGTCGGCGACGTAGAGCACGTCGGCCTTGCCCTGGGCCCAGCTGCAGGCGGCGTTGAGATTGATGGCGCGGCGCTCGTTGATGAAGCGCCAGCCCACGGCGTGCGGCTCCTCACCATGGCAGCAGGTCGCAAGGCCTTTCTGGTGACGGGGCGTGGCGCCCGTCTGGCCGACCTGGTTGAGGTGCGTCATGAAGGTGAGCACGGTCTGGCCTTCGCCGCTGAGGTCGACGAGCGACTTGGTGCTGCCGAGCGAGGCCTGCGCCTTACCGAGGAAACCGAGGATGAGCTGCTCGGCCTCGGCGGCGTGGGCCTGGCCGTCGGGCTGCTTCTTGGTCCAGCCGGCGCCGGCGACGAAGAGCAGCTTGGCATCCGGGCGGATGGTCTGCTGGTCGGCGGGCGGGGATTTCTGTCCCACGACCTCGGTGCGGATCGTCGGGAGGGCGACGAGCACGCCCTCGACCGTCGCGGTGCCGGCAGCGCCCGCGTAGGCCGCGGCGCAACCGGATTCCAACAACGCCACCCACGGGCGGACGGTGCGGCTGAGCGTGCCTTCCATGCGCTGGCGATAGTACCAGCGGGTGATGGCGGGCTTGCCGGCGGTGGCGGCGAGAGCGGTGACGTGGGTGTCGACGCGACCGCCGAGGCGCTGGGCGACGCCGGGCAACGCGCGGTTGGCGCGGGAGCCGGCGGGGGCGAGGAT
The DNA here is from genome assembly GCA_023269585.1 of Opitutaceae bacterium. GTDB lineage: Bacteria > Verrucomicrobiota > Verrucomicrobiia > Opitutales > Opitutaceae > CAJCBL01. The sequence goes on along the minus strand of JAHFTC010000063.1, from coordinate 1,319 downwards.
GATCGTGGCGGCGGCGGCCTTGGCGATGGCCTCGGCGGCGGCGGCATCGGTCGCATAGCGGGACTGGGCGAACTCGGGACCGGTCACGCCGAGGAAACGCGTGGCGCCGCAGGCGGCGATGGCGTTGGCAGCGGGTTGGTTCTCGGCGCCGATCAGGCCGGCGACGAGCTTGGAGCCCGGGATGGCGGCGACGAGCGACTGGGCGGCGGCGAGGGTTTCGAGCGCGGGCTTGGCGAGGGAGCCGTCGGCTTCGGTGAAGGCGAGGAAGAGGATGGTTTCCATCTGTAGAAAGAATTCAGGAGCTAGGAGCTAGAATTTAGGAGGGAGACAACTCGGAAGATGTCGGATTCTAGATTCTAGATCCTGACTTCTTCCGCCTTCTTTTTCAGTCCTGCTTGATCCAGGCGACGATCTCCTGGGCGATGGCGTCGGGGGTGAGGTCTTTCACGATACGGGTCTCGCGGCGCTGCTTCGGGAGCGAGACGCCGGCGAAGGCGAGGCCGTCGTTGGTGACCTTGGCGGGCTTGGCGCGCTGGAGGGCGGGCATCGCGGTGCGCATGTTGAGCATGCCGACCTGCGGGTTGTTGGCCGGCTCGGGGAGGTTGCCCGTGGCCCAGCCGAGGAGCGCGGGGGCGCCGGCGCAGACGGAGACCTGGTGCTTGCCGCCCTCGACGCGCTCGAGGATCTCGAACGAGCCATCGGGCTTCACGGTGAGCTGGTCGACACCCTGGAACTGGTCAACGAGGCCGAGGCGTTCGCCGACCATCTGCATGGTCGTGCCGGCGCCGCGGGAGGCGGATTCCCAGCCGCCGAAGACGAGCAGCTTGGTCTTGTCGAGGCCGGGGATGGCGGCGATCGCCTCGGCGAGGGCGGCGGCGATCTCGGCGGACTCGGTGAAGCCGCCGGCGGGGCCGTCGATGGCGACGAGTTCGAACGGCACCTTCTGGGCGACGGTCATGAGGACCTGCTGGAGCTTCGCCTTCGGACCGAGGGCGACGAGCCAGACCTTGGAGCCGGGGAGTTGTTTGGCGAGATTGGCCGCTTCGAAGAGCGCGTGGCCGGCCCAGGGGTCGAGCACGGCGGGGAGCATGAGCTCGTTCTTGAGCGCCGGGCCGGTGGGCGAGGCGACGGGTTCGAGGGTCTGGAGCGGATCGGGAACGATGCTGCCGCAGACGACGATGTGGTACGGGTTGCTCATCGGGTGAAAGGGTAAGGAGAGGGGGAGCCGCCGATTGAGACGAAGGAGCGGGCGGTTGGGAAGCCGGGAATGCGGTGGACGGTGGGCGGTGGGCGGTGGACGGTGGACGGTGGACGGTGGA
>JAHFTC010000004.1 GCA_023269585.1 Opitutaceae bacterium | reverse complement strand
TGCGGCCAGCCAATGCGCCGACCTCATGCACGACCTGCGCACCGGCAAGATGATCGGGGCCAGCCCGGGCTACCAGTTCGTCGCCCAGGTCTCGGGTGCGATCTCGGGGGCGCTGGCGGGTTCGGCCGGCTACCTCCTGCTCGTGCCGGATCCGGCCAAACAACTGCTCACCGACGAGTGGCCCGCGCCCGCGGTGGCCTCGTGGAAGGCGGTGGCCGAGCTCTTCATGCAAGGTTTCTCCGCGCTGCCCGCCAGCGCGATCCAGGCGATGGTCGTGGGCGGCGTGCTGGGCATCGTGCTCGCCGTTCTGGAAAAAACCCTACCGATGAAGGCGCGGCCGTGGGTGCCGAGCCCGGCCGGCGTCGGCCTGGCCTTCGTGATCCCCGCCTACAACACGATCTCGATGTTCCTCGGCGCGATGGGCGGAGCCGCCCTGCAGCGGATCGCGCCGCACTGGACCTCGCGGTTTCTCATCGTGCTGGCCTCGGGCGTGATCGCCGGTGAAAGCCTCACCGGCGTGGGGCTGGCGATCCAGAGGATCCTCGGCGATCTCGCGAACTGACCGACTGCATAATCAACTGGGCGGAAGCCATCCCCCAAACCTGAAGCCGCCCCCTCGTTCCCCGCAACGCCAAGTTCGGCAACCTGACACCTGCTCGCCGCTCGCCAAACGGTGGTAGTTCTGATCACGCAGATTGCCGAGCACGCGCCCCCTCGCACTCTACGGCCCTTTCGCATGCTGAAACCATTCGTCCTCGCCGGACTCGTCTGCGCCGCGCCGTTCGGATTCTCGCAAACCAACCTGTTCCGCCTTCCAGCGGCCGACGCCCGGCGCGCGCCGTTGATTCTTTGCGACGGAATCGAAACCGAGTCCGAGGGGCGCTACGCGGTCCAGCTTGATGGGAAATACGGCTACGCCGACACCACGGGCCGCATCGTGATCCCCGCCCACGGGCCGTTCACCTTCGACGCCGCAGGCCCATTCGGCGCCAACGGTCTCGCCTGCATCCGCATCGGCTGGAAACACGGCTACATCGACCGTGCGGGCACGTGGATCGTCCCGGCCTCGCTCGACTTCGGCAGTGACTTCGAACGCCGCCCGCTCGTGCTCGTGTGCCGCGAAGACAAATGGGGCGCGCTCGGCCCGGATGGCCGCGAGGTGATTCCGCTCACGTACCGCGCCGTACAGTTGCTCCACGACATGGCGCTCGGACTGCGGAACGAGAGCGGCTGGGCCGTCGCCGACCTGCAGGGACGCGCGCTCACGCCGTTCCATTTCGCGTCGTTGGGCAACGAACTCGGCTTCGGCGCTGAAGGCCTCCTTCCCGTCCAACAGGACGGCCGCTGGGGCTTCGCCGAGCTGCGGACCGGCCGCGTCGTCGCCGCCGCCGCCTACGACCAAGTCGGGCGTTTCGCCGAAGGCCACGCGCCGGTGGTGCTGCAAGGGAAGATCGGTTACATCGATCGCACCGGGCGCCCCATCACGGCGTTCCACTTCGAGCAGAGCGACGAATTCTCCGAAGGTCTCGCTGCCGTTCGTCTCGACGGCCGCTGGGGCTACATCGACACGCAGGGCCGGTTTGCCATCGCACCGACCTACGACGCCGCGTCCAAGTTCGACGGCGGCATCGCCTCGGTGCAACGCGGCGACGAGACGCTCACGATCAATGCGCGCAACGAGCCGACTCCGTCCGCGCCACCCCGGGCGCACGAGGCGCCTCCGACGCCCTCCCCTCAACTCGTCGGGGGCCCGCAGGACGCCACCGTGCGCCTCGACCACCTGAACCTCGGCCTCGCGCTGCACTGGGAAGGTTCCGGTCGAGCCAGCCGAGTGCGCGTCTTCCGCCTCGACCAGCCGGAGCAGGCACTCGTGTGGGACGCCCGCTTGGCCGCGGGGAAACTCTCCGACGGCCTCTTCCTCATCGAGGGCCAGCTTGTGCTCTTCGAAGCACAGCAGGAGTTCGCGCTGATCGATCTCGGCCCGCAACTCGCCGCCGCGTTGCAGGATCGCGCGGCGAAGTTCGCAACGGAACCGGCGCCGGCGAACAACGTGAACCGGCGCGCGCTGATCGAGGCCCTCGGCGCCATCGCCGCCGACATGGACCGCGTCGACGCGCTAGCCCGTCCACTGGAGCTAATGCGTTTCCGGTTTGATGCGGAGGCGAGCAACCCGACCGAAGAGAGCGCCAACCGCATCCGCGACGCCCGCGACTGTATCCAAGCGACAAAGGCGCTGACCGCGAAGATCGATCGCGCCTTCCGCGAGAACCCCGTCCTCAACGCCGAGCAGCGCGCCCTGCTCGACTCGACGCGGCGGAAGTGCGCGGCAAATCTTCTGCGCGTGCTCGACCTGAGATAGCGATCCGGATCAGTCGATCCGGTCCTTCCTGAGCTGCCGATAGCGCTTCGATTGCGCGAGCATTCCGTTGATCATCAACAACTCGGTTGTCTCCTCGAGGTACGTGGTCTCCTGGCTGAAAACCATCTCCTTCATCATCTTCATCCTGTCGAAGAGCGGGTCGAAGTACGGTACATCCCGCGTGCTCGTTGCCACCTGCCGGCGATTAACGGGCTTGTCGAACGTGTAGTACCAGACCTCGGCGTCGAGGCCGTCCTGCTTGATCTTCTTCACGCGGTTCGGCTTTCCGACTATTTCCACAATCTGCTCCCCTGTCATCCCGAGCTCGAGCGTGGGCCGCGCGGGCTTCGTGGCCGCAGCGGCCGGGGCGGTTTCGGCGGCCGCCGGCGCATCGGCAGCGACCAGGGAACCGGAAATACAACAGAACGACAGGGCAAGGGCGGTGATCTTGTTCATAGGGGGAGTCTTGGTGGAGGTTTCTAAGCCCAATCCCGGACTACGCAATATCCCTTCAGGACTGCGAATCTTTGTCCGTGGCACTGCGCCCTGCGAGAAGTGCCCCGATATTCGGGATCTGCTCCACGCGCGTGCCGCCACGAGTCCGGGCGAAGTATTTGTCGTTCTCCGCCATCGCCGCCTCGATCTCCTCGTCGGTCTCGTCGGCCAAGGGGATGTCCTCGTCGAAAACTTGGGCCACGCGTCGCGCCTCGGGGACCAGCAGGACCGCCGGGTTCTTCAACTGGCCGCGGCGCACGATTTCGTACAGAAACGGGAAATACTGGTCACGATAGCGCTTCTCAAAACCGTTCACCCACTTCTGGTCGAGTCCCTCGACTTTCGTGAGCAGAACCACATCGGCATAATGCGCGCAGGCGTCGTACCACGGTTGCAGTTCCGGGTGCGAATGCAGGAGCGCCGCATCGGCCACGAAGATAACCCGCGCCAATCGGAGCTCCGGCCGCAGCGGCAACAACTCGCGCAACGCCTCGACCTGGTCCACCGGGTTGCTCCGCCCGTCGGCGACGAGAAACAGGTGGCTGGCGTCGTCGGGCGTCTCGAACTCGAGCTCCGGCTTCGCCCAGTTCCAGCGGCCCACGGTCGCGCCGCTTTTCGCGAGGGCCGCGTCACCGTCGACCTCCGGCGCCTCCGCCGCGCTGAGCAACACCACGGCGCGATCGCCGGGCATCAGGCCTTCGCCGACGAGATCGGCCAACACAGTGCGGCGCCGGGCGCCGGCGCTACCGAGAATGAAATAGAGTTCCACAGCGAAAGTCTTCGAGGATTGAGCCGCCTCGGTCAGAACCGCAGCGCCGAGCGTTGCGCGTGCTGACGCATCCAATGGTCGACCAGCACCAGCGCCGCCATCGCCTCGACGATCACCACCGCGCGCGGCACCACACAGGGATCGTGCCGGCCGCGGCCCACGAGTTCGGTGCCATGCCCCTCGCGATCGACGGTCGCCTGGGGCTGCAGGATCGTGGCCGTCGGCTTGAAGGCCACACGGAAGACAATCTCCTCGCCGTTGCTGATTCCGCCCTGCACCCCGCCGGAGCGGTTCGTCTTCGTGCGGACGCGCCCCTCCCCGGCTTCGAACAGATCGTTGTGCTCCGAACCACGCATCAGCGAACCGGCGAAACCGCTGCCGATCTCGAAACCTTTCGTGGCGGGCAGTGACAGCATCGCCTTGCCGAGATCGGCCTCGAGCCGATCAAACACCGGCTCGCCCAGCCCCGCGGGCACGTTTCGAATCCGGCACTCGATCACGCCACCCACCGAGTCGCCCTCGGCGCGCACGGCCTTGATGCGTTCGATCATCCGCGCGGCCGTCGCGGCGTGCGGGCACCGCACCGCGGTCGCCTCGACCTCGGCCAGCGTGGGCAACTGCGTCACCTCGGGCGCCGCGATGTCGTGGATCCGCGTCACATACGCCCGGATCTCCACGTCGCCAACTTTCGCCAACAGCTTGCGGGCGATGGCGCCGGCCGCCACGCGGCCGATCGTCTCGCGCGCCGAGGAGCGCCCGCCACCGCGATGGTCGCGAATGCCATACTTGGCCTGGTAGGCGAAATCCGCGTGCGAGGGACGAAACTTGTCGCGCATCTCATCGTAGGCGCCGGGGCGCTGGTCGGTGTTGCCCACCAGCAGCGCCAACGGCGTGCCGGTCGTGCGGCCCTCGAACACCCCGCTCAACACGGTGACTTTGTCGTCCTCCTTGCGCGGCGTGACGATGTCGCTCTGCCCGGGCCGGCGGCGATCCAGCTCCGCCTGAATCTCCTCCACCGTGATCGGCAGGTTCGGCGGGCAGCCGTCGATGACGACACCGACACCGCCCCCGTGGCTTTCGCCCCAGGTCGAGATCGTGAAGAGTTTGCCGAAACTGCTGCCCATGATTCGGCGACGCTGCCCCCCGTGCCGCAGCCCGGCAAGAGCAGAGTCACCCCCGTGGCGAACTCCGCATTTGCCTCGCGCCGCGGCCGCTTCAACCGTGCTCGGACCGCATGCGTCTCCGCTCCCTTTTCCTCCTCGCCACCGCGCTCTGCGGCCTGCTCGCGCAGGCCGCCCCGACGATGCAGCTCATCCCCGCCGACGATTCCCGCTTCCGCTACGAAGGCCGGTTCGACACCACGAGACCCGCCGCCCCCGTCGTCGTCTGGCAGGCCAGCCGGATTGCGATCGACTTCGAGGGCCCCGCGCTCGGGCTGCGCTTCGAGGGAGTCGAGGGCCAGAGCTTCTTCGACGTGACGGTCGACGGTACCACCGCCGTGTTCGGCGTGACCAACGCCGGCCCCTTGCGCATCCAGTTTCCCCAGCCGCTCGGTCCCGGCCGCCACCGGCTCACGGTCTTCAAGCGTTCCGAGGCGTCGGCCGGCCACGCGCGCTTCCTCGGCATCGAGATCGCCGATGGCATGCACGCCTGGGTGCCCGCCGCTCCCAACTACAAACTCAAGCTCCAGTTCATCGGCGATTCCATCACCGCCGGCGCCTGCAACGAGGACCCGGGCGAAGACCAGTGGACGGACCGCTCCACGCACAACAACGCGCGCAGCTACGCCGCCTTCACCGCCGCCGCCTTCTCGGCCGACTACCGCAACATCGCCGTCTCCGGCATGGGCATCGTCGTCGGCTGGGTGAAACCGCTCGCCGGCCAAACCTGGGATCGCGTCTACCCCGTCGCCACCTCGCCGCGCGCCGATCTCACCACGTGGGCGCCTGATGTCGTCTGCGTGAACTTCGGCGAAAACGACGCGTCCTTCACGACAGTCAACAACCGCCCCTTTCCCGCGCCGGAGTTCACCGCCGGCTACGTTTCGCTCGTGCGTGCGATCCGCTCCGCCCACCCGGCCGCCCACATCGTGATCCTGCGCGGCGGCATGCACGGCGGCGCCAAGCACGAAGATCTCCGACGCGCCTGGACTGCCGCCGTCGAGCAACTTGAGGCCGGCGATCCGAAGGTTCATCACTTCGTCTTCAACCACTGGTCCGGCCCGCATCCCCGCGTCGCCGACGCCCGCGCCATGGCCGACGAGCTCATCGCGTGGCTGCAGGCGCAGGACTTCATGGCCGCGTACCGCTGAGGCGGTTGCACACATCGAAGCTTCCTCGCTTCCGTCTTTCGTCTCCGTTTACCGGTTGCCGATTTCCCTCTCCCCTCCAGACGGGAGAATCCGGAAGACCACCGGCACGCCCCCAGCCGACTGCCCTGCGGAGTGTGTGACGCTCAGCCGGCCCCGCCCTCCGTCAACCGGCCACCGTCCACAGTCCACCGTCCACCGCCCCACCGGTTACCCGCCCGCCAGCACCGGTTGGAACCCGGCTTCGCGCAGAATCTTCGCCGCCACCTCGCGCTTGTCCCCTTGGATCTCGATCTGGCCGTCCTTCACCGTGCCGCCGGTGCCCGCGGCCCGTTGGATCTTCTTCGCGAGTTCCTCCTTCTCGGGTAGGCCGATACCCATGAACCCGGAGACGGTCGTCACCGTCTTGCCGCCGCGCCCGCCGGTCTCGCGGCGGATCTCGACGCGCCCGCGATTCTTCTTCGGTGCCTCGGCGGCTTTCCCACCGGTCGCGTTCCCCGTTTGCGCCGCGGGGGACGGGACACCCGGAGGGAGACCGGTCGCGCTGAGTGCGCCAAACGGATTCTGCCCCAGCGAGGAACCGGAGCCGTCGGTGGCGATACGGGTGGATTTGCTCATGGTACGCACCCGCACGATCCTGATTCGTCCCGCTCTGCCAACTCCAATGCTCCACCTTACGCCCGCGCACCGGCCTGGGCGATCCGCTGTTTCTCGTGCGCCGAGCCCGTCCCTGACCGCCTATTAGTCCCGCCCCGGTCCATGCGCGTCTCCATGAGCCGGACTTCAAAACGCGGTGACGCACCTCCTCGCCATTGAGGAACGGACCGATTTCCACGATTATCCCGCTTCCATGAAACTCCCCGCCGCCACCTACCCAACCCACCCCGCGCCCCTCCGCGCCGACGGGGCGGCGGCCTGATTCCCTGCGTCTCGCGATCCGCACCATGAGCACCTCGTTCGCCACCCCGTTCAACGCCGACCTCATCGACGAATACTACCAGCGCTGGCTCGACAATCCCGGCGCCGTCGACGCCCACTGGCGCGCCTTCTTCGAGGGCTTCACCCTCGCCGCCAATGGCGGCTCCGCCGCGCTCCTCGCCGCCCCGGGTGACACCGACGCCGCGCTCGCCGAGAAGAAGCAGGCGCGCGTCGACAGCCTCATCTTCCACTACCGCTCGATCGGCCACCACCAAGCCCACCTCGATCCACTGGCGCCGCCGCCGCCGCCTTCGCCGCGCCTGTCGTTGACCGAGTTCGGCCTTGGCGAGGATGACCTCGAGCGGCCGTTCAACGTCGGCCACTACCTCTCCGGCGGCTCGATGAAGCTGCGCGACCTCGTCGCCAACCTCGCCCGCACGTACTGCGGCCACGTCGGCGTCGAGTATATCCACATCCAGGACACCGACGTGCGCCGCTGGCTGCAGTCGCGCATGGAGCCGGTCTTCAACCAGCCGTCGTTCGAGCGCGCGCAGCAGCTGCGCATCCTCCGGCGCCTCCACAAGGCGGAGACATTCGAGCGCTTCCTCCACACCCGTTTCCTCGGCCAGAAACGCTTCGCCCTCGAGGGCGGCGAGACCCTCATCCCGCTGCTCGACACCCTCGTGGAGTTCTCCCCCGCCCTCGGCGTGAAGGAGATCGTCATGGGCATGGCCCACCGCGGCCGCCTCACCGTGCTCGCCGGCATCTTCCGCAAGAGCTACGAGTTCATGTTCGAGGAGTTCTCCGAGAACTATCTGCCCGACACCGTGGCCGGCGACGGCGACGTGAAGTACCATCTCGGTTACGACACCGAGGTCACGACCACCGGCGGCGCCACCGTCGGCCTGCGCCTGGCCGCCAACCCCTCGCACCTCGAGGCCGTCGATCCCGTCGTGCAGGGCAAGGCCCGGGCCCGCCAGCGCCTGCTCGGCGACATCCCGCACCGCAAGAAGGTCGTCCCGCTCCTGCTCCACGGCGACGCCGCCTTCGCCGGCCAGGGCATCGTGGCCGAGACGCTCAACTTCTCCCAGCTTCCCGGCTACCGCACCGGCGGCACAGTGCATGTCGTCATCAACAACCAGATCGGCTTCACCACCAACCCGACCGAGGCGCGTTCCAGCCGCTATTGCACCGACATCGCCAAGATGATCGAGGCGCCGATCTTCCACGTGAACGGCGACCACCCCGAACACGTCTGCATGGTCGCCGAGCTCGCCCTCGAGTTCCGCCAGCAGTTCGGTCGCGATGTGGTGATCGACATGTATTGCTACCGTCGCCACGGCCATAACGAGGCCGACGAGCCCGCCTTCACCCAACCCGTGCTCTACCGCAAGATTGCCGAGCACCCGCCGATCTCCGAACTCTACAGCCGCAAACTCGTCGCCGCCGGCGTGCTCACCCAGGCCGAGGCCGATGCGATGAAGAACGAGTACCTCGCCGGTCTCGAGGAGGCGCTCGCGAAGGTCAAGAAGGCCGCGCAGGACAAGGCCGATGCCAAGGCCAAGCTCGCCGGCTCCACCGGCCGTTTCCAGCCGCCCTATTCGTTCGCGCCGGCGCCCACCGCCGTCTCGCGCGGACTGCTCGAAAAGGCCGTGCGCGGCCTCACCACGCTGCCCGAGACCTTCCGCCCGAACCCGAAGATCCGGCGGCTGCTCGACACCCGCGCCAAATCCCTCACGGAGAACCACCCAATCGACTGGGCCACCGGCGAGTCGCTGGCGTTCGCCACCTTGCTCCTCGAGAACATTCCCGTGCGCCTCTCCGGCCAGGATGTCGAGCGCGGCACCTTCAGCCAGCGCCACTGCGTGCTCAACGACCTCGAGACCAACGAGAAGTTCTCGCCGCTCAAGAACCTCGCGCCCGGCCAGGCGCAGTTCTGCGTCTACAACTCCTCGCTCTCCGAGGCGGCCGTGCTCGGCTTCGACTACGGCTACTCGCTCGATTTCCCGAAACTGCTCTGCATCTGGGAGGCCCAGTTCGGCGATTTCGGCAACGGCGCCCAGAGCATCATCGACCAGTTCATCGTCTCCGCCGAATCCAAGTGGCAACGCCACAGCGGCCTCGTGATGCTCCTGCCCCATGGCTACGAAGGCCAGGGGCCCGAGCACTCCTCCGCGCGGCTCGAACGGTTCCTCCAGCTCTGCGCCGAAAACAACATCCAGGTCTGCAACCTCACCACGCCCGCACAGATCTTCCACGCCCTGCGCCGCCAGATGAAGCGCGACTTCCGGAAGCCGCTCGTCGTCATGTCGCCGAAGAGCCTCCTGCGCAATCCCGCCGCCATCTCCCACCTCGACGAGCTAACCACCGGCCAGTTCCAGGAAATCATCGACGACCCGGCCGCGCCCGCGCAGGCCGACCGCGTGATCCTCTGCTCCGGCAAGGTCTACTACGACCTCGTCGACCAGCGCACGAAGCGCGGCGCCACCGGCACCGCGATCGTCCGCGTCGAGCAGCTGTATCCGCTCCACACCGAGCGCCTCGTCCAGCTCGCCGCCCAGTACGCGAAAGCCAAACTGGTCTGGTGCCAGGACGAGTCGCAGAACATGGGCGCATGGACGTTCATCGCGCCGCAACTCGAGGCGATCTTCGGCCGCAAGCCCGTCTACGCGGGCCGCGACGCCTCCGCCAGTCCCGCCGTCGGCGCCCTCGCCCTCCACAAACTCGAGCAGGCCGCACTCCTCCAGCAGGCCTTCACCCTCTGAGCATTCTCAATTTTGGATTTCCGATTTTCGATTTCCGAATACCACTGAACTTCACCACTGCCGCCCACGATCCATGGGGACCGCTAAGGCACACGCCCCCTCGCGCCTCGCCGAATTAGTGTTCATTAGTGTGCCTTAGTGGTTCCCTCCTCCGAGTTTCCGACTCCTTCCGAATTAGCGTCGATCAGCGTCCATTAGCGGTCCCCTCATCCGCCGCCTCCGCCCTTCCGAATTAGTGTCCATTAGTGTGCATTAGTGGTTCATCACTCCGAACTCTCCGCCTGTTCCCCTCCGCATTAGCGTCGATTAGCGTCCATTAGCGGTTCCATCCTACTTTCCTCCGCCTCCGTTCATCTCCCCTTTCCGCGTTCCGCTCGCCCGTCTCCGGCTTCCCTCCATGTCTCTCCCAGTCAAAATCCCGCCCCTCGGTGAATCCATCGCCTCCGGCATCCTCGCGAAATGGCACGTCGCCAACGGCGCCACCGTGAAGAAAGGCCAGGCGCTCTTCGAGTTGGAGACCGACAAGATCACCTCCGAAGGCACCGCCGAAGCCGACGGCGTGATCACGCTCACCATCGCCGAAGGCACTGAGGTGAAGATCGGCGCCGTCGTCGCCACCATCGACGCGAAACCGGAAAGCGGAGACCGGAAACCGGAAACTCCCGCCGCTCCGCCGACCTCCGTTCCGACTTCCGTCTCTCCGGTCTCCGGTCTCCCATCTCCGGTTTCACCAGCCGTCCGCCGCCTCGCCGAGGAAACCAAGATCGATCCCGCCACCGTCCCCGGCACCGGCAAAGCCGGCCGCGTCACCAAGGGCGACATGCTCGCCGCCGCCGAGAAGCCGGCCGTACCGGCTCCTGCTCCGCTCCCCACCGCCGCGCCCGCGTCCGCCCAATCGAAGATCGAAAATCCAAAATCGGAGATCGCGCCGTCCAATCCGCAATCCGCAATCCGCGATCCGCAATCCTCGGCCCGCCAGACGCGTCGCAAGATGACTCCCTTGCGCGCCAAGATCGCCGAGCGCCTCGTCCAGGTGAAGAACCAGACCGCCATGCTCACCACGTTCAACGAGGTGGACATGTCCGCCGTGCGCGACCTCCGCGCCCGCTACCAGGACGACTTCACCAAGCGCCACGGCGTGAAGCTCGGTTTCATGTCGCTCTTCGTGAAGGCCGCCGTGCACGCGCTGCGCGAAGTCCCCGCCGTCAACGCCAGCCTCGACGGGGACACTATTGTCCAGAACAGCTTCTTCGACGTCGGCGTCGCTGTCTCCACCGATCGCGGACTGATGGTCCCCGTGCTCCGCGACTGCGACACGAAGAGTCTCGCCGAGATCGAAAAGGACATCGCCGCGTACGCGGTGAAGGCCCGCGAGGGCAAGATCGCCCTCGACGATCTCACCGGAGGCGTCTTCACGATCACCAACGGCGGCACCTTCGGTTCGTTGCTCTCCACGCCGATCCTCAATCCCCCGCAGTGCGGCATCCTCGGCATGCACGCCATCAACGACCGCCCGATCGCCCTCAACGGCCAGGTCGTCATCCGCCCCATGATGTACCTGGCGCTCAGCTACGATCACCGCCTCGTCGACGGCAAGGAAGCCGTGACCTTCCTCGTGAAGATCAAACAGGCCATCGAAGATCCCGCCCGCCTCCTGCTGGGCGTCTAGTCCGCCAGGTAGGGACGGCGCTCCGCCGCCGTCCGCCAACCGCGCACATCAAGACAGTTCGCCCTCCAGCTACGGCCCGGTTCGTTGTTGGCCTCCGCCTACTCGCTACCTGCTACTCGCTACTCACTTCTTCCTCCCATGTCCTCCTTCGACGTCCTCATCCTCGGTGCCGGCCCCGGCGGCTACGTGTGCGCGTTCCGCGCCGCCCAACTCGGTCTGAAGGTCGCACTCGTCGACAAGCGCGCCGCCCTCGGCGGCACCTGCCTCAACGTCGGCTGCATCCCGTCGAAAGCGTTGCTCAACGCGACCGAGCATTTCGCGTGGGCCAAACACCACGCGGCCGAGAGCGGCATCAAACTCGGCTCCGTCGAGATCGACGTCGCCGCGTTGCTCAAGAAAAAGGATACGGTCGTCGGCAAGCTCACCGGCGGCATCGCCCAACTCGCCAAGGCGCGCAAGATCACCGTCTTCACCGGCACGGCGGCCTTCACCGGCCCGAAGACTGTGCGCGTGACCGCGACTTCGTCCGAACAATCCGCAATCCGCGATCCGCAATCCGCAATCGTCGCCGACTTGTCGGCGACCCACATCGTCATCGCGACCGGCTCCGCACCAGTCGAATTGCCCTTCCTGAAATTCGACGGCCAGACCGTCGTCTCTTCCGACGATGCCATCTCCTTCCCCGCCGTGCCCAAAAAGCTCGTCGTGGTCGGCGGCGGCGCCATCGGCCTCGAACTCGGCTCCGTCTGGGCCCGCCTCGGCGCCGAAGTCACCGTGCTCGAGTTTCTCCCGAAGATCGTCGCCGCCTACGACGACGACATCGTCCGCAACTTCACCCGCCTCCTCCAGAAGCAAGGCCTGAAGATCGAGACCGGCGCGAAAGTCACGGGAGTGAAATTCCAAACTCCAGATTCCAAATCCCAAAGCTCGGCCTCCTCCTCCGACCAATCCGCAGTCCGCAATCCGCAATCCGCAATCGCATCGGCCGCGATCCTCACCGCCGAACGGGATGGCAAGCCACTCGAATTCCCCGCCGACAAGGTCCTCGTCGCCGTCGGCCGCCGGCCGTTCACCGACGGCCTCAACCTCGCCGCCGCCGGCGTCGAACTCGACGACAAGAAGCGCATCAAGGTCGACGGACATCTCCGCACCAGCGCCGCCGGCATCTGGGCCATCGGCGACGTCGTGGCCGGGCCAATGCTAGCCCACAAGGCCGAGGAGGATGGCGTCGCCGTCGCCGAATGGATCGCGGGCAAAGCCGGCCACATCGATTGGGACGTCGTGCCCGCCATCGTCTACACCGATCCGGAAGTCGCCGGCGTCGGTCTCGGCGAGGATGGCGCCAAGGCCAAGGGCATTGAGGTGAAGGTCGGAAAATTCAACTTCGCCGCCAACGGCCGCGCCCTCGCGTCCGACGCCGCGGACGGCTTCGTGAAGCTCATCGCCGACGCCAAGACCGACCGCCTGCTCGGCGCGCAGATTCTCGGCCGCGGCGCCGGCGAGCTCATCAGCGAAGTCGTTGCCCACATGAGCTACGGCGGCAGCGCCGAAGATCTCGCCCGCACGATCCACGCCCATCCCACGATGAGCGAAGCTGTGAAAGAAGCCGCCCTCGCCGTCAGCAAGAGCGCCCTGCATGCAGTGTGAGAGGCCTTGCGGCTGCTTCCGAATCGCCAGAAGCTCGAACTGGCCGATGCGCTGTGGCGGGCGGGGATCAGCGACGACACCCCGGTCACACCTCGGCAGAAAAAGAAACTCGATCGCCGCTGGGCCGATTTCCGCTCTGGAAAAGCCAAGACCATCACCTTGGCCGAACTCGAGCGCCACCTCGACGTACAGTGAAAAGCCAGCCGGTCGAGGCTCTGGAAATTGTCGAGGCAGACCCCCGCGAGGCCTGAGCCTTCTACGATTCTTGGCGCGCGGACGGCAGTGCCTACTTTCGGCCGCAATTCCGGGAAACCGCGCAATGAATCGAGTGGAATCCCGAGCTTTTCCCGCGGAAACACCGACAATTTCGCCGCGCCATCGTTCGCGACACCTACTTCGGCGTATTCTTCATCATCCGACCGTGTGTCACCACCATCGTCACGGTGTTCGACCTCCGGCAAAAGCCCAAGCGCCTTCGCCGATCCTTGGCAGGCAGGAAGTAGGCGCTCGGTTATGTACCGAGGGCACCGGTCGTTCAGCTCTCCTCCTCGCCGACGCCGCCTCGACCGGCCGCCAGCCCTTGATCGGCCGGACCAAGGACTATGCCGCTGGCGCCGTTCTCCTGTGCGCCCGCGGCGCGATCGTCGTTGGAAACCTCGTGTTCGGACCGCAGTTTGCCGCGCTCTTCCGCTGATCCCGAGTCGGAATTGGCCCGCGTCACGAGCGTTGGCACCGCTTACTTCACCAGCACCTTCATCTCCAGGTAGTCGGCCATGGCGTATTTCACGCCTTCGCGGCCAAGGCCGCTGTCCTTCACGCCGCCGTAGGGCATGTGGTCGACGCGGAAGGTCGGCGTGTCGTTGATGATCACGCCGCCGACGTCGAGCTGGTCGAACGCCTGCTGCATGTGTGCCAATGAGTCGGTGAACACACCCGCCTGCAGGCCGAAACGCGAAGCGTTCACGCGCTGCAACGCATCCCCGAAATCAGCGAACGGCTCCAGCGTCACCACCGGCCCGAACACCTCATCGCAGCACACGCGCATCTCCGGTCGCGTCGCGGTGAGGATCGTCGGTTCGTACACCGCTGCGTTGCGCCGCCCGCCGAGCAAGACCTGCGCGCCCGCCTCTCGCGCCTCGGCCACCCAGGCCTCCACGCGCTTCGCGCTGTCCTCGTCGATCAACGCCGTCACGTCGGTCTCAGCCTCCGCCGGCGGCCCGATCCGCAGCTTCGCCGCCGCCGCGACGAAGCGCCGCGAGAACTCCACGAACAACGCCTCGTGCACGAAGATCCGCTGCGTGTGAATGCAGACCTGCCCGGCATAGGCGAACGCCCCGGTCACGATGCGCGGCACCGCGACCGCCAGATCCGCGGTGCGGTCGATGATCACCCCTGCGTTGCCGCCGAGCTCGAGCACCACGCGTTTGCGCCCGGCCTGGCTCTTCATCCACCACCCGACCTCCGGCGAGCCGGTGAACGTGAGCACCGCGAAACGCGGGTCCGTCACGAGCTGCGTGCCGCTGTCGCGGTCGAGCGGCAGCACCGACAACGCGCCCGCCGGCAGCCCCGCCTCCGCCATCAGCCGCGCCATCCACAGCATCGAGAGCGGTGTGTTGCGCGACGGCTTCAGAATGATCGGACACCCCGCCGCGAACGCCGGCGCCACCTTGTGCACCGCAAGATTGAGCGGGAAGTTGAACGGACTGATCCCCGCCACCAAGCCGGCCGGAAACCATTTCACCACGGCGTCGCGCCCGGTGCCCGCGGGCGTCCAGTCGAGGCGCAGGTACTCGCCCGCCATCCGGCGGCTCTCCTCGGCCGCCACCTCGAACACCTGCAACGCCCGGTCGACCTCGCCCAGCGCGTAGCGGAGCGGCTTGCACGCCTCGAGCGCGATCAGCCGCCCCATCTCCGCGCGGTTCGCCCGCAGGCGCGCCGCCGAGCCCATCAGGATCTCGTGCCGCTTCCACGCCGGCAACGCCTTCAGTGCCGGCGCCGCCTGCTGCGCCGCCTCGATCGCGCGCTCGAGTTCCGCCGGCCCGGCCAGAAACGTCGAACCCGCGTTCCCGCCGTCGTACGAGCAGGTCACCGCAAGCCGCTGTGCGGTCTCCACCGCCTCACCACCGAGAAAGATCGGGAGATTCATGCTGGAAAGGATCGCCCGCCGAGCTCAGCCGCCCGTCGGCCGCACTTCCACCACCACCGCATCGAGCAGATGCTTCTGTAGGTAGCCGATCTCCACGAAACCGTACCCGCCCGTCCCCCAGCGGATGCCCCAGGAGTTCTTGAAGATGAACCGTATCCCCTCCATCGAGCCATCCTCCGATAGATAGCCCACGAGGGTGACAGCATGGGCGCGGTTCTCCAGCGGCTTCTGCTGGCTAAGCAAGGCCGTCCGCATCAACGTGCGCCCGTGCGGCCAGCGCAGCCCGACCACCACCGGCACGCCCTCGTTGAGCGCGTGAACGATGTTGGTGATCTTCACCTGCGTGTTCACCCCGGGCACCACGTAGGTGGAAACCTGGCGCCGGCTCCGCGCCGCGGTGAGCACTTCGTCGGCCGGATCAGGGATCTTCTCCATGGCCAACCCGAACGTGTTCGGCATCTCCTCGTGCAACGGCACCCCGTAGGCCCGCACCGCCGCCAGCACCTCCTGGAGCGTGAAGCCCGCGTCGCGCGTATCCGGCTCTCCGGTTTCCTCGTCCTGCGCCACCTCGACCGTCCGCTTCTCCCCCGCCCCGATGCCCAGGGTGCGCCGCGTCGCCCAGATCAGGTACTCCTCCGAAAGCTTCTCCGGATGCCCCACTGCGGCCGCGTTCTGGAACTCCAGGGCGCTCACCACCGCGAACACCGCGCAACTCGGCCGCAACCCCTGGTTCTTCGTCCCCAGTTCCAGCGCCCGAAACTGCGGACGCAGGTCGACCGCCTCCATCCGCGCCGGCGTCCCGAAGCGGCTCAACGCCCGGCCCACGGGCGTATCCTGTTTCACCGTCACCGAGCGGCGCTTCGGCTCCGGCGGCTTGGTTGCCTGCAACTGGCGTTGGTTCGCCTGCAGCAGCGCATCCAGTTCCTCATCCAGCGGATCGTAGCCGAAACGCTGCTGCAGTTCCGGACTGAGGGCCCGCAACGGCACCTGCGCGATCCCCTCGCGATGCCGGAGCGTCACCGTCGTGGCCGAGATCGAAAGCACCTTCACCTCGTGGTAGACGACGCCCTTGACCTCCAAGGTCGGGAAGGTCCCCCCGCCCTGCGCGCCGCAGGGCGTCGCGAGCCCGACCAGGGCCACGAAAAATCCGAGGACCAATGGTCCCCGGAAAAATTCCCGAAAAAGCCGCTTGCCTTGCCGGCACCCCGCCTGAAGATCCGCGCTTCTCATTTTTAGCCCTCATCGTCTAGCGGCTAGGACGGGGCCCTCTCAAGGCCCAAACCGGGGTTCGATTCCCCGTGAGGGCGCCACTTCTCCTCGTGGCGCATAGTTTTCACACAAA
This sequence comes from Opitutaceae bacterium, assembly GCA_023269585.1. GTDB lineage: Bacteria > Verrucomicrobiota > Verrucomicrobiia > Opitutales > Opitutaceae > CAJCBL01. The sequence goes on along the minus strand of JAHFTC010000004.1, from coordinate 74,681 downwards.
TCCCACACAAAACGGGACAGTTGATCCCCCGATCGGGAAACGCAGAAGGCCAGCGGCAACCACCGCTGGCCTTCTGCGTTTCCAGACCCCGCCGCCCCCCAATGAAGGGCCGGGGTGAAATCCCTGTGTAGGATTATTCCTACACGAATCCCTTGCAGCCTCCGTTCCCTCTTGTTCAAAAACAGGTCGGCGAATTACAGCGCCTGTGATACCAACGCTTTTCCTAAAGGGATCTGCACCCCGGCGGATCGGGCGTTCGTCGCCAGCCAGCGCCGGCTGAAGGGCGATCTCGCGGAGCCTTCCGGCCGCATCGGCCATCGCCGTTCTGGGCCAACTTCGAAGCGCCCCCACGGTTGGTACAACACGGGTTCAGAACGCCGGCTTTGAACCGATGAGATACCCGTCACCGCCCCGAGCTGTCGTCATGATCCTCCGCAAGCTCTGCCTCGCCGGCCTGTTCCTCACTGCCTTCGGCCCGTCACTGCGCGCCCTCGATCCGCTGCGGACACCGGCACAGTACCACAGCACCGAGTGGAACATGACCCACGGACTGCCGTACACCGCCGTGCGCACGGTGTACCAGCCGGCCGACGGCTACCTCCTGCTCGCCACGCGGGTCGGCCTCACCCGCTTCGATGGCGTCCGTTTTTCCCCTACAATCAACCTCGAAGGCGGCGAACGCCTGGAGGAGCCGACCGATCTCGTCGAGGACGCCAGCGGCCGCCTTTGGGTCGGCACCTTCACCGGCATTGCCTGGCGGCGCGACGCCCGCTGGGAACGGCTCCGGCTCGGCCCGGAGCTCGACCAGACCACGATCTCCGGCCTGCTCCCCGACGGCGACGGCATGCTCGTGGCCGGCACCAAAAGTGTCTTCCGCTGGGAAAACGGCACCCTCACGCCGATCGCCGCCGGCAGCTTCAGCTACTCGTACAAATCCCTGCGGCGCACCCGCAACGGCGACATCCTTGTCATCGGCCGCAACGCAGTCCTGCGCCTGGCCAAGGAGGACCCCGTCCGGCAACAAACCGTGGTTTCCGTCGGCATCCCCTCGACCATCGAGATCCGCGACGCCGTCGAGGCCCTCGATGGCACCCTCTGGGTTGGCACCGCCGATGGCCTCTACGAGGTCTCCAAGGAACGCACCCGGCGACTTCCGGAGTTGAACGGTCTGCGCATCAGCATCGTGCGCAGCCTCCATATCGATCGCGACGAGAACCTCTGGATCGGCACCCCCAACGGCCTCCTGCGCCTGCGCCACAACCGGCTCGAGCCCGTCCTCATCAACGGCGACGAGACCCTCAGCCAAATCCTCGCCATGACCGAGGACCGCGAGGGCAACCTTTGGTGCGGCACCGATGCCGGCCTGTTGCGCCTGCGCGACGTCAAGGTCGTCAACCTCACCACCCGCGACGGCCTGCCCATCAACTCCATCCAGAACATCGAGCGCGACGCGCAGGGCGTGAAATGGATCAGCACCCGCGACGGCGGCCTGCTCCGGATCGAGGGCGACCAGCGGCGCATCCTCGGCACCAAGACAGGCTTGAGCGGCGATGCCCCCATGGCGCACTGCCGCGACAGCGCCGGCAATTTCTGGATCGCGTACTACGGCAGCGGCGTCGACCGCATCGCCCCCGACGGCACCGTCACCCGCTATCCCGAGGTGCACGGCTACCCCAGCGCCATCATCGAGGCCGCCCCGGGCGAAATCTGGGTCACCGCGCTCACGCCCAACAGTTTCTACCAGCTGCGCGACGGCGTCTTCACCCCCAGCACGGAATTCAAGGATCTCATGCCGCGCTGCGTGTTCCGCGACTCCCGGGGCCGCTGCTGGACGGCCTGGAACAGCGGCCATGCCGTGTGGGAGAACGGACGCTGGACCCACCACCCGCTCCTTCCCGGTCAGGAGCCGAGCAACCCGGCGGTGTTCCGCGAACACTCCGACGGCAGCATCTGGCTCCTGCGCAACGGCCCGATCCTCGAGCGTTTCACCGACACCACTCACGAACGCCTGCGCCTGCCGGCCGTCGGCGGCGTCCTCAGCTACGGCATGCTTGTGCGCGGGGACGAGGCCTGGTTCAGCCTGCGCAACTGCATTGTGCGGATCAAACTCGCCGCCCTCGAGGCCGCCTGGGCCGGCCAGACCGGCGAACTCCCCTACCTCAGCTACAACGAGGCCGACGGCATGCGCAGCCCCGCCCCCAACGGCAACAGCCCCTCCTGTATCGCCGACATGGGCACCGAGGGCATCTGGCAGGCGACCACCCGCGGCATCGCCATCATCCACACCGAGCGGATCCGCCCCAACACGCTGCCCCCACCCGTCGTCATCGAAGCCGTCGTCGCCGATCGCCGCGAGATCCCCCTATCCCCCGAAGTCCGGGTGCCGCCCGGTCGCGGCGAACTCCAGTTCCGCTTCACCGCCCTCAGCCTGACCAACTCCGTCCACAACCGCTTCCGGTACAAACTGGAGGGCTTCGACCGCGACTGGACCGACGCCGGCACGCGCCGCGAGGCCAACTACGGTGGCCTGCCCCCGGGGGCCTACCGCTTCCGTGTCATCGCCTGCAACAACGACGGCCTCTGGGACGAGCAGGGCGCCAGCTGCCGCCTGATCATCGCCCCCCGCTTGCACCAGCGGTGGTGGTTCTGGCCGGCCACCGCCTCCGCGCTGCTCGGCCTCTTCGCCGCCCTCCTGCGCCAGCGCACCCACAGCATGCGGCGCCGCCAGGCGGCCCTCCAGAGCCTCGTCGCCGAACGCACCTCCGAGCTCCACGGCGTCAACGTCCGGCTCCAGTCCACCGTGCGCGAGCTCGAGGCCTTCTCGTACTCGGTCTCCCACGACCTGCGCGCCCCGCTGCGCAACATCTGCGGCTTCGCCGAACTCCTGCGCAAACACCTCGCCGCCCAGCTCGCGCCCGACTCCAAGCGCCAGCTCGAGATCGTGGCCGCCGAGGCCCGCCGCCTCGACCAACTCATCGACAGCCTCCTCCAGTTCTCCCGCCTCAGCCGCACCGAACTCCAGCACCGCCGTTGCGATCTCGCCGAAGTCGTGGCCGCCGTCCGCGAAGAGCTCATACCTGCCCAGGGCGACCGCCCCGTCGAGTGGCGCATCGGGCCCCTCCCGGTGGTGCAGGGCGATCCCACCCTCCTGCGCCAGGTCTTCGCCAATCTCCTCGGCAACGCCCTCAAGTTCACCCGCGGCCGCGCCCCGGCCCTCATCGAGGTCGGCCTCGAGCCGCCGTCCGCCGCGGCCGGCCACTCGCGCGAGCATGTGATCCGGATACGCGACAACGGCGCCGGCTTCGACCCGCGCTACGCGGAGAAGCTCTTCGGCGTCTTCCAGCGCCTCCACAGCGCCAAGGATTTCGAAGGAGTCGGCATCGGGCTGGCCAATGTGCAGCGCATCGTCGCCCGCCATGGCGGGCGCGTCTGGGCGGAAGGCGCCCCGGGCAAGGGCGCCACCTTCTACCTCTCGCTTCCCGCGGCCTGACGCCGCGGGCTCGCTGCCGGAGGCGGGAAGAGGTCGGGTCCTGTGCGCGCTCCCCGGCTGCCGCTCACCGCACTTTCCCGGCCGCGTTTTCGAGGACGACGTCGGACAGCACCGCGGTGTCGGACTTGTCGGGCAGATGGGAGCAGAAGCCCAGGCCGACATAGAACGGCTCGGCAAACGGCAACTCGATCGGCGCGCCGAACTGGTGCATCGGTTCGCCTTCAAGGCTCACGAACAGCGCGATGGCGTTCCCTCGTTTTTCGATGCCGATGCGCCGCGCGTGCACCGTCACGAGGCTGTCGGGCCCCTCCCCGCCGGGCCGGCCCCGGCCGCCGATGCGGTATTCGAGATCCTTCATCCGCGCGCCTTTCGCCGGCCGCTGGGCAAGATGGATCATGCCGTCCCCGTGGAGCGCCACGAGCGCCACCTTCGCGTCGTCGTCGAGGTCCTGGCGGATGACGAGCAGCGCCTTGCGGTCCCAGAACCCCGCGGGATCCGGATACTCGATCGAGGCGGCCAGCGACACATCGCCGGACATCTTCTTCCAGAGGAAGCGGAACTCGTCGCGGAAATACCACACGTTGTAGCCGGCCGAGTTGATCGTGTAGCGCTGCGTCGCCGCGTCGAAGCTCGCGCTGCCGGGCACGACGGCGGAGCCCACGTCCGCTTGTCCCTCGAAGATCCCGATCGGGGTGGCGAAGGTCGTGGTGGCTCTCCGGAAATCCGGCGGCGGCGCCACCTGCACCCGCGTCGCGTTTCCCGGATACGCCCACTCCGGCGCTTTCGGCGCGGGACCTTCGGCGCACGCCAGACACGGCAAGGCGGCGAAAAGAAGGGCCAGCCGCGCGGGGCGAAAACGCCGTCCGGCACAAAGGGGGTGGAAGTGCATGCGCCAAGCCAACCGAGCCCCGCCCCCGGGTCAAACGCACGTTGGCCCCGCGCGCCCGGCGATCCGGCCCGCGCTTTCCTTTTGCCTGCCCTGCGCCGGGCGCCCACGGTTCGACCGCTCCTCCGATGCCACGCCTCACCCAACGCCAGCTCCTCACGCACCTGCACCGCCGCCTGCGCTGGGCCGATCTCGACCCGGCCTACCTGCGCCGCCTCGCCGCCCAGGCGCGGGACGAGGATCTCGCCGGCGCCGGGCTGCGCCGCCGGCCGCGCCGCCGCGGCGACGTCACCACGCTCGGCCAGCGTTTCACCGGCCGCGGCACGGCCGATCTCGTCGCCCGCGAGGAACTCGTCGTCTGCGGGCTGGGCCTCGTGTCCGTCGTGCTCGCCGCCTACGGTCGCGGTTGCACCGTGAAGTCGCGGGTGCGCGACGGTGCGCTGGTCCCGGCCGGCACGGTGCTCGCCACGCTCTCCGGCCCCTCGAAGGTGCTGCTGCCCGCCGAGCGCCCGCTCCTCAACTTCCTCCAGCGCCTCTCCGGCATCGCCACGACCACGCGCCGCCATGTCGACGCGCTCGGCACGTCCCGCACCCGCCTTCTCGATACACGCAAGACCACGCCCGGCTGGCGCATGCTCGAGAAGTACGCCGTCGCCTGCGGCGGTTCCTGCAACCACCGCCTCGGCCTCTTCGACCGCGTGATGCTCAAGGACAACCACCTCGCCGCCGCGGGCGCCACCGCCGGCGAGCGCCTCGCCGCCGCCGTCCGCCGCGCGCGCGCCGCCTCGCCCGAGCTGCCCATCGAGGTCGAGGTCGACTCGCTCGCGCAGATTCCGCCCGTGCTCGCGGCCGGCGCCGACATCATCCTCCTCGACAACTTCACCGTGCCGCAGCTGCGCGAGGCCGTCGCCCTGATCGGCGAGCGCGCCTACACCGAGGCGAGCGGCGGCGTGAACCTCCGCAGCCTCCCCGCGCTCGCGGGTCTCGGCCTCGACTTCATCTCCACCGGCGCGCTCGTGCACCACAGCGTCTGGATCGACGTGGGCCTCGACTGGCGGGAGTAGTCGCCACAAACCGGTTGCACCGCTCCGCCCCCCGCCGGGAGGTGCACCGCCCGTCCACTGTCCACCGACCACCGTCCACCGCATGCCCCGCTCCGCCCGCCCCGCCGCCGAGATCGAAGCCGCCCTGCTGCGCGAGTTCCTCGCCGCCGGCGAAGGCTGCGTCTCGGGCGCCGCGCTGGCGAAGGTGGTCGGCCTGAGCCGGGTCGCCGTCTGGGCGCACCTCCACCGTCTGGAGACGGAGGGCTTCGCGTTCGAGGCGTTGCACAGCCGCGGCTACCGCCTCACCGCGCGGCCCGCCGGGCCCAGCCCGGCCCTGATCCGCGCCCTCGTGCCGGCGGCGCCGCCGCTGTTGTTTCTCGACAGCGTCGACAGCACCAACGATGAGGCCGGCCGCCAGCTCACGGCGGGCCGCGCGGCGCCGTTCATCGTGCTCGCCGCCGCGCAGACGCGGGGCCGCGGTCGTTTCGGCCGCGTGTGGCACAGCCCCGCCGGCGCCGGCAATCTCTACCTGTCGTTCGCCTTCCGCCCCGGGCTCCCGCCCGAGCGCATGCACCTCTTCACGCTCTGGATGGGCCTCAACCTCTGCGAGCTGCTCGCCACCACCACCGGCACCGCGCCGCAGCTCAAATGGCCCAATGACCTCCATTTCGGCGAGCGCAAGGTCGGCGGGATGCTCACCGAGGCGCGCATCGACGCCGACACGATCCGCGAACTCGTCTTCGGCCTCGGACTCAACGTCGCCACGCCCGCCGCCGCCTGGCCGCGGGACATCGCGCCGCGCGCCACTTCCCTCGCCTGCCAGGCCGGCCGACCACTGGACCTCAACACCACCGCGGCCGCGCTCATCGAGCGTGTGCTCGCCGCCTACTCACACTTCATCGTCCGCCCGCCGCGCGACGAGATCGCCGACCTCTGGAAACGGCACGATCTTCTCGCCGGCCGCCAGATCACCGTGGTGCAGGGCAACGACACGCACACCGGCACCACCCGCGGCATCGACGACGAGGGCGCGCTCCTGTTGCGCACCGCCGCCGGCCGCACCCTGCGTTTCCGCGCCGGCGAGGTCACCCTGCGCAAGGAGTAAGGAAAGGGCGTCACGCCATTCCCGCCAGAAACCCCTTGGCGCGCGGCGTTTCGCCCCCGTACACTTCCGACATTCCGATGAGCGGCCCCGCGCCCGAAAACACCATTGAGGTCCAGCAACTGGTCAAGGCCTACGCCGGCGTCACCGCCGTCAACGGCATCTCGTTCACCGTGCGCCGCGGCGAAGTGGTCGGTTTTCTCGGGCCCAACGGCGCGGGCAAGAGCACCACGATGCGCATCCTCACCGGGTTCCTCCCGGCCACCTCGGGCTTCGTGAGCGTCTGCGGCGTGCCGGTCGCGAGCCGGCCCGAGGACGTGAAACGACATATCGGCTACATGCCGGAGAACAACCCGTTGCCCGAGGACGTGCGCGTCTCCGAGTACCTCGCGTTCCGCGGCCGCCTGAAGGAATTGTCCGGCAAGCGTCTCCGCACCCGCATCGACACCGTCGTCGAACTCTGCGACCTCAAGCGCATCCGCCACCGCATCATCGGCAAGCTCTCCAAGGGCATGCGCCAACGCGTCGGCATCGCCGAGGCCGTGCTCGCCGAGCCCGATCTGCTGATCATGGACGAGCCCACCATCGGCCTCGACCCCCATCAGATCATCATGATCCGCGACCTCATCATCGGCCTGCGCGGCCGGATGAGCGTGATCATCTCCAGCCACATCCTCCCCGAGATCGAGGCGACCTGCGACCGCGTGATCATCATCAACCAGGGCCGCCTGGTCGCCTCCGGCTCGCCCGACGACCTGCGCCACGAATTCCTCGGCCGCGCCAACTACCGCGTTGAGGTGGCCGGCGAAACCGAACTGCTCCGCGGCGCGCTCGCCGCGCTGCGCCCGGGCCTCGCGCTCGACACCGTCGACGGCCCCGACGCCCAAGGTTTCACCACCTACGAGGTCGCCTGTCCCGATAGCGACGACCTTGGCGAGCCGCTCGTGCACGCCCTCGCCGCGACCCCAGGTCTGCGCCTGCGGGCCTGCGCCCGCACCGAAGCTTCGCTCGAGCACGTGTTCCTCGCCGCCACCCGCCGTTCCTGGGATGCGACCCTCGAGGACAAGAAGCCCGGCCAGAAAACCTGAGTCAGACTCCGCGGCCACCGCCCGAATCCTTCCCGCCGCGCCGTCCCCCAAGCCCCCTCCTCCGTCCACCGTCGACTGTCCACCGTCCACCGCTCCGTCACCGGTCACCGATGCGCCATTTCTTAACCCTCTTCTGGCACGAGGTGCGGATGCTCTTCCTGAGCGCCAGCACGTACATCGCCGCCGTCGTCTTCCTCGGGTTCATGGGGTTCATCTTCATGCGCATCCTTGAGGACTACGCCGGCACGCCGCAGGACACCTCGCCCGCCGTCGCGTTCTTCGGGCTGTTCTTCCTGCCCGTCTGGGTGATGGTGCCGCTGCTCACGATGAAGAGCCTCGCGGAGGAGCGCCGTTCCGGAACTCTGGAGACGTTGCTGACCGCGCCGGTCAACACCGCCGAGGTGGTGCTCGCCAAGTTCGCCGCCTCCTACCTGCTCTACCTCCTCCAGTGGCTCTCGACGCTCGGTTTCGTCTTCGTCCTCCACCATTTCGCCCGCGACTCGCGGCTCCTCGATCCCGGCCCGCTGATCGGCGGCTACCTGTTCATCGCCGTCAGCGGCCTGCTCTACACCGCCATCGGCACGCTCGCCAGCGCCCTGGTGCGTTCACAGGCCGTGGCCGGCATCGTGTCGTTCGCCGTGATCTTCGCCCTCACGCTCGGCGTACGCCTGATCGGCGGCCTCGCCCTGCTCCAACAGGACAACCTCGGCGGCATGCGCGAGACCCTCGCCGCCGTCGATGTCTTCCGCCACCTCGAGGATTTCACCCGCGGCGTCGTCGACACCCGCCAGGTCGTCTTCTATTTCACCGGCACCGCCCTCGCGCTGATCCTCAGCATCCTCGGGGTCGAAGCCAAGATCCTGCGCAGCTGATATGCACTGGCCCGACAGCTTCCAAGCCAACCGCCGGCTCCGCACCGCCAACCTGGTGCTGCAGGCGATCCTCTTCCTGACCCTCTTCGGCGGGATCAACTTCCTCGCGCTGCGCTACACGTGGCGCTTCGACCTCACCCGCAACCGCTTCTTCTCCCTCTCCGCCGAGACCCGCTCCTACCTCGACCAACTGCGCGATCCCGTGCAGATCGTCGTCGCCTACGACGCCCAGCCCGAGAACGAGGAGGACGCCCAGGCCCGGCGCGACGTCTCCAGCCTCGTGCGCGAGTACGTCTACGCCGGCCGGTCCTCCGGCCGTCCGCTCATCACCAGCGAGGAGCTCGACGTGTATCGCGACACCCGCCGCGCCGCCGCCCTCGGCATCGCCGGCCGCAACGTCGTCGTCTTCGTCTCCGGCGACCGCCGCCGCTACGTCTCGCGCGGCGACCTCTACCAGATCGAGGACGGCCAGAAACGCGCCTTCCTCGGCGAACGCGCCTTCACCGCCGCCATCCTCGACGTCACCGCCGCCGCCAAGCAGAAGCTGTATTTTCTCACCGGCCACGGCGAGCTGGAACCCGGCTCCGTCGCCGCCGACCGCGGCCTCTCGCAGCTGCGCGACGAGCTGCGCGCCCGCAACTACGACATCGACGTCCTCGACCTCGCCAAGGCCCGCCGCATCCCCGACGACACCGCCCTCCTGCTCTCGATCGGTCCGCGCACGCCCTTCCTCCCCGAGGAGCAGGACCGGCTCCGCGAGTTTGCCGCGGCGCAGGCGGGCCGGATCCTCCTCGCGCTCGAGCCCTCCAACAACCCCAACCTCGGCCTCGACCAGCTGTTGCTCGACTGGGGTGTCCGCGCCGAGGACGTCCTCCTCGTCGAGCCCAACGAGCAGAACCGCTCGGAGAGCGGCGACATCATCTTCCGCCACTTCGCCGTCCATCCGCTCACGAAGATCTTCGTCGAGAACCAGATCACGATCATGTCCGGCATGGTGCGCGTCGTGCGCCCCGAACCCAACCGCGCCCCCGACGCCACGCTCAAGATCGTATCGCTCGTTGGCGCCTCGCCCAACGCCTGGGGTGAGCGCACCTGGCGCCACGCCTCGACCACCACCTACGACTTCGGCTCCGACCTCAAGGGCACGGCCAACGCCCCGTCGCTGCCCGTCGTCGTCGTCTCCGAGCGCGCCACCGCCGCCAACCTGCCCTTCAGCGTCCGCGGCGGCCGCCTCCTCACCTTCGGCATGGCCGACATCTTCAGCAACAGCCGGCTCGACGGCGGCAACCTCGTGCTCGTCCGCAACGCCATCGACTGGGCCACCGAGCGCGACGCCCAGCTCAACATCCCGCCGCGGCCCGTCGCCAAATTCCAACTCGCCCTCAGCCAGACCGAACTCGCCAAGCTCCGGCTCGGCCTCCTCCTCGTCGTCCCCGGTGCCGTCGCCCTCCTCGGCCTCTTCGTCTACTGGTCCCGCCGCTCCTGAGCAGCCCCGCGACGGGGCCAAGTTCCAAGTGCCAAGGCTCAAGTCTCAAGTGAAGTCCGGCAGCTAGTCGTCCGGCCAATCCGCAATCCGCATTCCGCAATCCGCAATTTCGATTCCCGCCATGCGCACCAAGGTCACCCTCGTTCTCCTCTTCCTGAACGTCGCGCTCTTCTACGTCATCTTCCAGTTCGTCATCTGGCCCGACAAGCCCGTCGAGCACAGCCGCAAGGTCCTGCCCCGCCAGATCGCCGCGCTCGACCGCCTGGAGATCCGCCGTTCCGATACACCGACCGCCCTCAAGCTGGAGAAGCGCGGCGACACCTGGTTCCTCGGCGCCCCCTACGACTGGCCCGCCGACCGCAACGCCGTGGACCGCCTGCTCAACGAACTGCTCCTGCTCGAGAACGAAACCAGCTTCGCCGTCGATAAACTCGCCGATACCGGCCAGAAGCTCGCCGACTACGGCCTCGATCCCGCCGCCGTCGTGCTCCGGCTCGGGGTCGGCACCCAGGAGTTCGAACTCAAGATCGGCGCCGCCACCCGCGTCCAGAACCGCCTCTACGTCCTCGATCCCGATGGCGTGCGCGTCCATGTCGTCGGCCGCAGCCTCGTCGACGCCCTCGGCCTCGGACCCGACGAACTCCGCGACACCGCTCTCGTCGACATCCCCGTCTTCGAGGCCCGCTCCCTCGCCGTCCAGCTGCCCGCGCCCGGCAACCTCCGCGTCCGCCTCGCCCGCACCGGCCCGCGCTGGATGCTCGAGTCGCCCATTCAGACCCGCGCCGACAAGAACGCCGTCGAGCTCGCGCTCGGCCGCATCCGCGAGCTGCGCGTCGCCTCGTTCCGCGACGCGGCCGACCCGCGCGTCACCGGACTCGACAACCCCTCCCTGCGGCTGACCGTCGAAGGCAACCAGCGCCGCGCCATCCTGCTGCTCGGCGCGCCGGTGCCCGCCGAGGCCAAGCCCGGGGTGAGCCGGGCCGAGATCGAGTTGTACGCGAAACTTGAGGACCGGGCCGGCGTCTTCACCGTCAATGTGCCCGATGTGCTGATCGACTCGCTACGCAACGCGCAGAGCGAGATGCGCGACCGCCGCCTGCTCGACTTCGAACCGGACCGCCTCACCGCCATCACCCTCACCGCCCCCGGCCAACCCGAGGTCTCGCTCCAACGGCTCGAAACCGGGGCCTGGCAGGTGCTCGCCCGCCAAGGCACCGAGTCCACGCCGCCCCAGCCGGCCGATCCCGCGGTGGTCGCCCGGTTGGTGGAGCAACTAGGCCAGCTCCGCGCGGTCGCCTTCCACAGCGACGCGCCCTTCCCGGCCGACCTCGAGAAATGGGGGTTCAACCGGCCTGAACGCGAGGTCACCCTCACCGTGGCCGCCGAACCGCCCGCGTCCGCCACCACCGTGAGCCTGCAGCTCGGGATCACCGAGCCGGCATCCCCCAGTCCGCTCACCTACGCGCGCCTGGCCGACAATCAGTTTGTCTACCGCGTGCGCGCCTCGGTCCTCGACGAGCTGCCCATCGCCGCCCGTCACTTCCGTCTGCGCACCCTGCGGGAACTCCCACCGGGCGCGAGCATCACCGGCCTCACCCTCCGCCGCCTCGCCGACACTTCCACCGTCTTCACCCGCACCCTCGCCGCCAACCAGACTTGGGATACAGCCCTCACGGACGAGCCGGCCACCGTGCAGACGGCCGTGAAGCAGCTCCTCGGCGAGCTCCGCAGCCTCCGCGCCCGGAACTTCGTCCGCGACGGTTTCGCGGCCACCCCCGAGATCGACGGCCAGCCCAAGCCGTGGGCGTACCAGCTCGAGGTCTCCATCGCCCTCAGCGGCGCCGGCGAGGGCGAACAACCTTCGGTATCGACGCTGCTGCTCGGCGAGCGGGACGGCGCCACCTCGCTCCTCGTCGGCTCGGCCGAGTTCAACACGCTCTTCCACGCCACTCAGCCCTTCCTCGACTCCGTGTTCGCCCTCACCTTCGGCGCACGCGATCCCGGACCGCCGCCGCCGCAGCCGGAGAATGGCCCCGCCAGCCCGCCGGCCGCTCCCACGCCGCCCGCCCCTCAGCCGTAACCGATCTGCGCCCCTCGGAGCACCGCGGCGTTGAGTCATCTATTCCCCGTGACGGCCGGCCCGGCGACGCGGCGACCGGGTTCCCGCCCCGCGGCATCGGCGATCCAGGCGGCGCCCCAGCAAAGGCAAACGGCGGGCAGATTCCCGTCCGTTTTCTCGTATCGGTACGTTGCCTTTCGTCACCAGCTAAACACCGTCCCCAACTAGTCATGGCGTGTTACCCCACCAGGCCGGATCCGGATGCCCCCCCGCATCGGTCGACAAGCGTCCCGGGTTTGAGAGCCTCGTTCCGCCTCTGCTGCGGCCTCGCTCTCCTGCTGGGCTGGCTGCCGCTCCCAAAACTTGTCGCACAGCCGCCACCCACCGCGACCGAGGAGATCCTGATCATCAACTCCTACGGCCCGGGCTACGATTGGAGCGACGATGAGACCGCCGGCCTGCTTCGGGCGATGATGCCCCGCTATCCCGACATCGAACCGGTCATCCAGTACCTCGACGCCAAGCGCTTTCCCGATCCCGCCCGGGAACGCGCCCTGCTCGAGGACCTCGTGGCGAAGATCCGCGTCCGTCCACCCCGGCTTGTCATCACCCTCGACAACGCGGCGTTCGACTTCGCCCTGCGCCACCGCGCGGTGCTGGGGGCCGAGGTGCCACTCGTCTTCGGCGGCGTCAACCGTTTCACCCCGGAGATGATCGCCGGCCAGCGCAACATCACCGGCGTCTCGGAGGAAACCGACTTCAGCGGCACCTTCGAACTCATCCGCGCGCTCACGCCGGACACCACCCGCATTCTTGTGATCGGCAACCAGACGGAGAGCAGCCTCGAGAAGCGCCGCGCCCTCGAGGCCGTCCTCCCGCGCTATGCCGATCGGTATTCTTTCGGCTTTTACGAGGACTGGACCAACGCCCAGTTGATCGACCGGGTTTCGACCCTGCCCGCCGGCACCGTCGGCCTCATCCTCGACGTCACCCGCGACGCCGCCGGCACGGACAACTACAACAGCGCCGCCTTCAGCACCGAACTCGCCACCCGCACCCGCGTCCCCATTTTCATCACCTCCCGTCCGCCCGGAGCCCACGATTGGAGCGTCGACGAGTGGGACGGCCTCGGCGGTGGACTCGTCGTGGCCGATGCCCACGGTGCGAAGGTCGGCGAGCTCGCCCTCCGCGTCCTGGCCGGTGAACGCGCCGACGCGATTCCGGTGGTCCGCTATTCGCCCGAACGTCTCGAGGTCGACTACCGCCATCTCCGTCGGTTGGACATCCCGCTCGACCGGGCGCCTCCGGGCACACTGGTGATCAACGCGCCGACGCGTTTTTACCAGATTCACCGGACCCCGCTGCTCATCGCCTGCGCCGTTTTCCTGCTCCTTTGCGGCATCATCGCCGCGCTGCTCGTCAACATCCTCCGCCGGCGGCGCGCCGAAAGCGCGCTGCGACGCGCCGAGGAGCAGCTGCGCTCGGCCCAGAAGATGGAAGCGATCGGCCGTCTGGCCGGCGGGGTCGCCCATGACTTCAACAACATCCTCCAGGTAATCCGTGGGCACGCCGGCTTCGTCCAAGAGTCCCCGACCCTGGCCGCCGGGGATCGTGAGGACATCCAGACGATCCTGGATGCCTCCCAGCGAGCCGCCCAACTCACCCGCCAGCTCCTGGTCTTCAGCCGCAAGCAGGCGCTGAATCCGGAACCCCTCGATCCGAACACGCTCGTCGACGGGATGGCCAAGATGCTGCGCCGTGTTCTCGGCGAACATATCGAGCTCCGGGTCGAGCCACTGCCTGAACAGGTGGTCACGCTCGCCGACAAGGGCCAGCTCGAGCAGGTCCTCCTCAACCTCTGCCTCAACGCCCGCGACGCCATGACGGACCGCGGCCGCATCGAGATCGCCCTCAGCCAGACCACCTTCAGCGCGGCCGACTGCGAACATAGCTCCGACCTGAAACCCGGCACCTACCTGGTGATCAAGGTTACGGACAACGGCAGCGGCATGCCGCCCGAGATCCGCGAACGGCTGTTCGAGCCGTTCTTCACCACCAAGACGCCCGGCAAGGGCACCGGCCTCGGCCTGTCCGTCGTGTACGGCATCGTCCGCCAGCACGGCGGCGCGATCCGGGTCTACAGCGAGGTGGGCAGCGGCAGCGTGTTCCGCGTGATGCTCCCGCTGGTCCAGACCGAGCTCGAACCCGCCACCATCGCGACCATCGAAGAGTTTCCCCGCGGCCACGGCATCATCCTGCTCGCCGAGGATGATCCCCACGTCCGCGAGATCGGGCTGCGCATCCTCCGCCGCAGCGGGTTCGAAGTGCTTCCCGCCTCCGACGGCGCCGAAGCCATCGACCTCCTCGGCCGGCGCCATGCCGAAATTCGCCTCGCCGTCCTCGACGTGCTCATGCCCCAGCACAGCGGCCGGGAAGTCCACGACTTCATCAAGGCCCACCACCCGGACATGCCGGTGGTCTTCTGCAGCGGCTACACCGCCGAGATGTTGCCGCCTGGCACCGCGCCGGATCCCGGGCTCACGCTGATCAACAAGCCCTACGCCGCCAGCGAGCTGCTGTCCGTCGTCCACCGCCTGCTCGGGAGTTGATCCCTTCGCGCACTGCGGTCGTCGGATCCCAAGGCCGGCTCAAGCATAGCGCTTCATCCTTCACGGTTCGACCGCAGCTGGTGGCGCAAGGTGCTTGCGGAAGAATCCTTCCATCTCGTTGAGCATCTTTACCCGATCGCGGACCGACCAGTAGGAATGCCCCGCGTTGGGGAAGCTCATCGAATCGATGTTCGCGTTGGTCTTCTGCAACGCCTTCAACATCTCCCGCGCCTGCGTGGCCGGCACCACGCTGTCACCTTCGCCATGCATGATGTAGACGGGTTGTCTGATCTCAGCGGCGCGAAGCAAGGGATCGATGAACTTCTCGTTCGCAGCGAAATCCGACCGACCCAGCACGGTTTTCCACACCTCGTAGGCGTAGTAGTCGCCCCAGCTCCGGTTCCGATTGTACTGCTGCATCCTCCGGAAATTGGACACCGCCGCAACGGCCACGCCCGCCCGATACAGCTCGGGATACTTGATCAAGCTCATATAGGTCGCCCACCCGCCGAAACTCCCTCCGCCGATCGCGACCCGCTGCGGGTCGACTGTCCCGGCCTGGATCAAGTGGCGCACTCCGTCGGCAATGTCATCCAGCACCACGGTATCCAAACGGGATCGCAATCCCGCCTTCGTGTAGGCCGCACCGTAGCCGGACGAGCCACGATAATTGACCTGCAACACTGCGTAGCCTCGCGTCGCAAGAAACTGGTTGGTCGCATCAAAACCCCAGGTATCACGAGCGAACGGGCCACCATGCACCCAGACGATCAACGGAGCCGGTCCCGTCGATCCGCCCGCCGGCAGGGTGAGATAACCGTGGATCGGCGCACCATCGCGGGCCATGAACTCCAACGGTTTCGTCTGCGCCAGCGTCCGCCCCGCCAACGCCGGTGCGATCTTGAACATCGGGATCAGTTTGGCTTCGGCCGCGCGATACAAGAAATACGAGCCCGGGTCCTGATCGCTCCCGACGAGAAAGATAAACGTCGAGCGGTCCGCCACCCAGGTGATCGGGGTCACCGTCTGGCCGGCAAAAGCGCCCTCCAGCACCCGCTGCGCGGCGGCACATTGCGGATCCCACCAAACCACGCGCGGGCGGTCGCCCTGGTAGACCACGCCGACCGGGGCATTCGTCGCCGGATCTCGGAGCAGACTCCTCTCCTCGTCGTCCGTCCACAGATCATATTTCGGATGTTTCGCTATCGTCTGGGTGATCACCCCTTTGACCGGATTGTAGACCGCCAACTGGAAGGTGTCCGAGGCACTCCGGTCTGCGATGTAGATCGACTCGTCATCCGGTCCCGGACCGATGACAGCCGCCACCTCATCGAGAAAGTCCGCGCCACTCCGGGAGAACCTCAGCCCGGCCTGTTTGACGGTCGAATCGATCGGAACCCACCGATCGCTCCCCGGTAACCGACAATAATGCTTCCGCATTTCATCGTCGTATTCCTCCCGGAGCCGCCCACGCCCAAGCCGGTCGAAAGTCGTGAGACCGTTCGACAGCGGGTCCTTCTCTACAACCTTTCGCTCCACCACGTCGTACTGCGAAACGGCACTCCGGCCCATCACCAGACCGTGGGTGACCACAACACTGGGTTTGTCCACCCGGCCGAAAAGGATGCGCCAGACGTTTTCGCGCAGCTGCTTGACCTCACGTTTCTCGTAGTCGAGCAACATGAGTTTCCATCCCCCAAGCACAAATGCGACTTCGCGATCTGAGACCCAAGTGGGGTACTTCGCGCTCTCGTATTCCTTGTCCGCCGGGACCTCGGCGAGGATCTTCATCGCGACCAGATCGTACACCACGATGGCGAAGTGGGTGTCCCGCTCGCGAACCACCGCCAGTTTTCGCCCGTCGTTCGAAAGCGCCATCGGGTATCGTTCCTCCCATTTGCAGAGTTCCAGCGCCGGAACACCTCGCGACGTCTTGGTCAACTCGTCCCAATACTCGCGCGCCACATAAGCTTCCGTCACTTGGTTCGAACGCAGCTCCCCGGAGCGGGAAAACACGTGCAGGCGAGCCACCCGGTCGACCTGCGTGGTGAGTTCGACCTTCACCGCGCGCTTCTTGCCCGGCCCCAGATCGCCGAGCGGAACCATGTGAGTGCCCACCGATCCGTTCGCGACAAAAACCAGCACCGCATAGCATCCGTCGAGCGGCCCTTTGCTTGAGACGTCCGCCTCGTAGCGGAAGGCAATTGCCCCCGGCTTCGACCGCTCCTTCGCCGTCGCTTCGCGCATCGGGTCCAGGTCGATCCGCACGTTCTCGATCGACGCCGTTCCCGCCGCGAACGCGGCGGCCGGCTGAACCTGGATCTCGCCGCGCCAGACCCGCTTTCGCTTGCCGTCCTTCATCACGAAGGCCTCCTCGCTGTCGCAGCCGACGACCGGCAGCCATTCGCCTTCGTGTTTCGCTCGTATCTCGATCTGCGCGGCGACATCGATTGCCGCCAGGAAGGAGAAGGCCATCGTCACCAAAATCCGCCGAAAAGGAGTGGGGTTCATGCTCGATCCCCATCGCAGCGCCCCACCATCGCCCCTGTCAAACAAAGTCCTACAACAATGGGTACGATTCCTCCGGACCAAACAAAGTCAGAGGAACTGGCACACCCACCAGACACCGTTGCGCCGGGCACCGGGGCGGGTCCGCCAGGGCGCGGAGAAACCTTAGCCGATCAGCTGCGCGTAGTCGGCCGGCGCAAGGAGACCGCCGAGATCGGCGGCGTTGGCCGGCTGCAGCTTGAGCATCCAACCCTCGCCGTGCGGATCCTTGTTCACCGTCTCCGGCGCGGCGTTGAGCACCTCGTTGACCGCCAGCACCGTGCCCGCGATCGGGGCGTAGAGATCGGACGCCGCCTTCACACTCTCCACGACTCCGAAGCTCTCCCCGGTCTGGAGCGCGGCGCCCACCTTCGGCAGCTGCACGAAGGTGATGTCGCCGAGGCTGTTCTGGGCGTAGGCGGTGATGCCGATGAGCACCGTGCCGTCGGGCAGGCGCTTCGCCCATTCGTGGGATTTCGCGTAGTGGCAGTCGGTGGGAACGGACATGGGAGGGAAAGTTCAGTTTTTCGCCGGGAGCGGGACGAACGGCGGTTTGACCGGCGTGAGCTTGATGGCGGTGCCTCGCACGTCAACGGAGAGCTCGCCGGCGCCGCTCTTCACGAGCGCGGAACCGATCGCCTCGTTCAACAGCGGCGAGAGCGTGCCCGACATCACCTCGCCCACCGGGCCGGAGGCGTCGACCACCGGTGTGCCGGCGCGGATGATCCGGCGATCGCCCGTCTTGAAGAACACGATCCGGCTCGGCAGCCCCGCGGCCTTCTGCGCGCGCAGGGCGTCGCGGCCGATGAAATCGCACGCCTTGTCGAGTTTCACCACCCAGCCGAGACCGGCCTGGAGCGGCGAAATCTTGTCCGAGATCTCGTGCCCGTAGAGCGGATATCCCGCTTCGAGGCGGAGACTGTCGCGCGCGCCGAGGCCGGCGAGTTCGAGCCCGTGCGGCTGGCCGGCGGCAAGGAGGGTCACGGCGAGTTTTTCGGCGTCGCCCGGCCGGCAGAACAGCTCGTAGCCGTTCTCCCCGGTGTAGCCGGTGCGTGCGATCAGGCACTCGGCGCCCGCAACTTGCCCCGACGCGCAATGGTAGTACTTCAGCGCGCCGAGATCGGTGGAGGTCAGCGGCTGCAGGATCGCGACCGAGGCGGGACCCTGCAGGGCGAGCAGGGCGAAATCGTCCGAAAGGTTGCGCACCGTGCAGTTGAAACCGGCGGCGTGCTGCAGGATCCAGGCGACGTCCTTGTCGGTGTTGGAGGCGTTGACACAGACGAGAAAATCCTGCGCGCCGCGGCAATAGATGATGAGGTCGTCGACCACGCCGCCGTCGGGCTGGCACATCGTCGAATAGAGCACGCGGCCAGGGAAAAGCTTCGAGACATCGTTGGTCACGAGATGGTCGAGAAAACGCACCGCCTCGGGCCCGGTGACCTCGACCTCGCCCATATGGCTCACGTCGAAGAGCCCGGCCCGCTGGCGCACCACGCGATGCTCCTCGAGGATGCTCCGGTACTGCACCGGCATCTCCCAGCCGCCGAAGTCGACGAAGCGGGCGCCGTGCAGCTGATTGAAGGCGAAGAGCGGGGTGCGTTTGAGGGCCAACATGCGGCGAGCAGTGCACGCCCGGCCGCGCAGTCCGGCAAGGAACTTTTCCGCCGCCGAAAACGCGCTCGACTGCCGGGACCATTCCCCTCCCCCGGCCCGACCCTTTGCGTGAGCGTGCCGTCGCCGCTCACTCGAACCGCAGCGCTTCGATCGGGTCGAGGCGCGCGGCTTTCCACGCGGGATAGAAGCCAAAGATGATGCCGATGGCGGAACAGAATCCGAAGCCGATCAACGTCCACATGACCGGGAAAACCGCGTCCGCCTCCATCGCCTTCGCGGCGAGGTTTCCGCCCCCCACGCCGAACACGATGCCGATCAGCCCGCCGCATTGCGCGATGACCACCGCCTCGATCAGGAACTGCCGCAGGATCGCCCGTCGCTGCGCGCCGAGCGACTTGCGGATGCCGATCTCCTTGGTGCGCTCCGTCACGCTCACGAGCATGATGTTCATGATGCCCACGCCCGCGGCCACCAACGCGATGAAGCTGATGACGAACGCCCCGGCGCCGACGACGTTCGCGATCTTGTCGAAGGCCTGCACAAGCGTGTCGTTGGAGAAGATCTCGAAATCGTTCGGGTCCTCGGGCTGCAACCCGCGCACCACGCGCATCGCCCCGTAGGTGCGATCCATCGTCTCGTTCATCTCGGCCTGCGTCCGCGCCTGGACGTTGACGCCGATCGAGCGGCGTTCGCGGCCGTACACCTGCAGAAACCGGGTGATCGGAATCACCACGAGGTTGTCCTGGCTCTGGCCGAAGAGCTCGCCCTTGCGCTCCAGCACGCCCACGACGCGGTAGCCCTGGCCGTCGAGGCGGATGACCGCGCCGAGCGGATCGCCCACCGGGATCACCCGCTCGCGCGTATCGGATCCGATGACGCAGACCGCCCGCCCGAACTCGACGTCCTCGCGCGTGACGTTGCGGCCGAGGGCGACATTGTAGGACCGACCGGTGATGAACGCCTCGTCGGTCCCGATCAGGCGGTTGTTGGGGTTGGTCTTCTTGTCCTCGAAGAACACCTGTTTCCCCCAGGCGCTCACCTGGAGGCTGATCGTGGCGCCGGTGTCGGCCAGCAACTCCTTCGCCCGTTGCGCCTGCGCGATGTTGATGTCGCGCCGGTTCGCGTACGGATTGCCCGGCCCGTGGCTGTGGATCGCCGGGTACTTGCTCACCTGGAAGCTGGTCGAGCCGAGCACGTTGAGCTGCTCCTCGATCGAGCGCTGGAGCGCGGTGATGATCGTCATCGCCCCGATCACCGTGAACACGCCGATGGCGATGCCGAGCATCGTGAGCGCCGAGCGCAGCTTGTGCGCGCACACCGACGTCCAGGCCATGCGGAGGATCTCCGTCAGGGGCAGACCGAGCTGTCGTTTGCGGGACTCACTCATAGCGCAGCGCCTCCACCGGATCGAGACGGCTGGCCATGAACGCCGGGAAGAATCCGGCGACGATGCCCACCAACGTCGAGGTGCCGAACGCGAAGAGCACCAACCCCAGCGGGAAAACAACCGGCAGCGAGGGCGCCAGCGCCGCCACGGTCGCGGCGAGGCTGCCGGCCAACGCGATCCCGATGGCGCCGCCCACACTGCTGATCGACACGGCTTCGATCAGGAACTGCAGCAGGATCGTGCGCCGCCGCGCCCCGAGCGCCTTGCGCGTGCCGATCTCCCGCGTGCGCTCCTTCACGCTCACGTAGGTGATGTTCATGATGCCGATCGCGCCGACAAAGAGCGCCAGCCCGGTGATGACGAAGCCGGCCAGCGCCAAGCCGTTGCGGATCGGATCGAGCTGCTTCTTGATGCTGTCCTGGGTGTTGATCTCGAAATTGTCGGGCATCTCCGGTGACACCCCGCGCACCCGCCGCATGATCCCGCGCAGTTCCAGCCGCGCCTCGTCGGCGCGGGTGCGGTCGATCTGCACGCGGATCTGCGCGCCCTCGGTGGCGCGCATGAACATCTTCCGGAAGGCCGGCAGCGGGATGATCACCATCGTGTCCCAGCTGAACATCCCGAGGAACGTCCCCTGCTTCGCCGCCACGCCGACAACCGTGAACTGCTGGTCGCGGAGGCGCACCGTCTGGCCCACCGGGCTCGTGCCGGGGAAGAGCGCGTCGGCGATGTCGAAGCCGATCACGACCACGTTGCGCCCGCTGCGCGACTCGGTCTCGTTGAAGAAACGCCCCTCGAGCATGTCGCCGCGGCCGATGCGCGGGAACTCGGCGGTGGTGCCCAGCGTGTAGACGGCGTTCACCGCGTAGTCGGCCCGATAGACGTTGGTGAACATCTCGTCGGCCGGCACGGCGAGCTTGATCGGCACTTCCGGGTGCGCGGCGACGTAGGCGTTGATCTGGTCGGCGTACTCGGTGCGGATCTTCGGGCGGTTGTGGAAATTCCACCAGTCCTCGATGTCGCGCCACGGCCATTTGGTGACGTAGAGGATGTCGTCGCCCACGACCGCCAGGCTGTCGTTGACGCCGCGGTCGATGCCGCCGATCGCGCTACCCATGAGGGTGATCGCGACGATGCCGATGATCACGCCCAGCGCCGTGAGGAACGAGCGCATGCGGTTCGCCCGGATCTGCTGCGCCGCGATCCGGATGGCCTCGGTGAACTCGAAAAGAAGACGGGACACGATTTGCGATTTTGGATTGCCGATTTGCGATTGGCGCAGGCGCTCAGCGGAGCGACTGCTTTTCGGCCGCAAGATTGGCGCGGACGGTGATACGCGACGATGCCAACATCCTGGTGATCTCGACCGCCTCGTCGTGGAGATCGGTGATCCGCTCGGTGGACAGAAGCCCGTGGTCGCCGATCAGCTCGAGCCACCACGCCGATTCATCGGCCTCTTCCTCGGCGATGCCCAGTTTCGCCGCGAACTCGGCCTTGGAACGCGCTCGACACGCCGCGCGATAGTTCGCCCCGACCGAGGTACCGGCGCGCCCGAGTTGGCCGCCGATCACATCCGCACTACGCTTACGCGGCAAAGCGTCGACAAGTTTGAGCACTCGCAACGCGAACTCCTTCGTCCTGGCTTTGAATTCGGTCTCGTTCATGGCGGTTGCCTCCAGTCGCAAATCGGCAATCCAAAATTGGAAATCAGCCCGCCGCCGCCCGGTCGCTTTCCACCACGCC
The DNA here is from genome assembly GCA_023269585.1 of Opitutaceae bacterium. Taxonomy (GTDB): domain Bacteria; phylum Verrucomicrobiota; class Verrucomicrobiia; order Opitutales; family Opitutaceae; genus CAJCBL01. The sequence goes on along the minus strand of JAHFTC010000004.1, from coordinate 52,755 downwards.
GTCGCGCAGGCGCACGATGCGGCGGGCGTGGCGGGCGATGTCCTCCTCGTGGGTGACGAGGATGATCGTGTTGCCACGGGCGTAGAGAATTTCGAGGAGCTGCATGATCTCGTCGCCCGTGCGGGAATCGAGGTTACCGGTCGGTTCGTCGGCCAGGATGATTGAGGGATTGTTCACGAGCGCGCGCGCGATCGCCACGCGTTGGCGCTGGCCTCCCGAAAGCTCGTTGGGCTTGTGGTGCATCCGGTCGCCCAGGCCCACATTGCGCAGCACCTCGGCGGCGCGCTCCCGGCGCTCGCCGGCCGGCACGCCGGCGTAGATCAACGGCAGCTCGACGTTGCGCAACGCATCGCTGCGCGGGAGCAGGTTGAAGGTCTGGAAGACGAAGCCGATCTCGCGGTTGCGGATGTCGGCCAGCTCGTCGTCGTCCATGTGCGCCACGTTGTGCCCGCCGAAAAAGTAGTCGCCCGCGGTCGGCGTATCGAGACAGCCGACAACATTCATCATCGTGGATTTGCCGCTGCCGGACGGGCCCATGATGGCGATGTACTCGTTGCGGCGGATCTGGAGGTTCACGCCGCGCAGCGCATGGATCGTGGAGTCGCCCATCCGGTAGAGCTTGGTGATGCCTCGGATGTCGATCACCAGGTTCCCCGGCGGTCGCACCGTGCGGTCGCTGGTGGGAGCGGGAGCGGGCGTGCTCATTTCTTCTCCGTGGTCGCGGTCTTCGCAGCGTCCGCCGCCCCTGTCTTCTTGGCCGGCGGCTGGATCTTGATCTTCGACCCGTCCTTCAGCTCGCGGGTGATCGCGCCGTAGCTGCCGGACACGACCTCGTCGCCTTCCTTCAGGCCGGTGACGATCTGGATGTGGGTGTGGTCAAGGATCCCGGTATCCACCGTCTGCTGGCGGACCTTCGTGCCCTCGAGCACGAACACCACCCGCTGCAGCCGCTCGCGATCGAGCCGTTCCTGCTCGCGCCGTTGGGCGTCGCTCACGGCGATCGCCGCGCCCTCGCCCTGACGTTCGGCCTTCTCCTTCTCGCGCTCGGCCTGGAGCTGCTCCTGCGTCTGGTTGGATTCCTTCACGCGCGTCGTCACACTCTGGATCGGCACGGCCACGGCGTTCTCCACCGTCTTGGTCATGATGTCGGCGGTGGCGCTCATGCCGGGCCGCAGTTGCACCCCGGGTTCACGCACGCTGATGCGCACCTCGAAATTCGTCACCTCGTCCTGCGTCGCGGCGCCGGCGGTGCGCGCGGTGTTGGCGATCTCGCGGACGGTGCCGAGGAATTCACGGCCCTGGAAGGCGTCGACGCGCACGCGGGCCTTGTCGCCGATCTTCACGTTGACCACGTCGTTCTCGTTCACATTCACGCGCACCTCCATCTTCTCGAGGTCGGCCACGCGGAGGATCTCCGTGCCGGTGAACTGTCCCGTGGCGACGACGCGCTCGCCGAGCTTGCTGTTGAGCACGCTGATCGTGCCGTCGCGCGGGGCGACGATGGTGGTCTTCGCCAGGTAGTCCTCGGCCTGGCGCAGCGCGCTCTCGGCCCGCATGAGATTGGCCCGCGCGCTCTCGACGTTGGCCGTCGCCACCCGCAACGCCGAACGGCTGGCGTTGAATTCAGTGTCCGACATGAGGCCACGCTGGCGCAGCGTGTCGACCTGGGTGAAGTCGAGTCCGGCCTTCTCCGCCTGCGCCTCGCTCTGGAGCACCGCGGCCTTGGCGGCGGCGACCATGGCGTGGTCCTGCTCGACCTGCGCCTTGTAGTAGTCCGGCTTGATACGCACCAGCAGGTCGCCCTGCTTCACCAACTGGCCCTCGACGATCGGCAGGTCGGTGATCTCGCCGGCGACCTCGCCGGAGATCTTCACCTCGATCTCGGGTTGCACGCGGCCGGTCGCGGAAACCAGCTGCGTGAGCGTCTTGGCGACGGCCTTTTCGGTCGTGACCATGACGGCCTGCTCGCCGCGCCCCTTGATCGCGGCGGCGACGCACAACAACACGAACAATACGGCGCCTCCGATGATCCAATAGAGCTTCTTGCGGCTCTTCTTCGGGGGTGACGAGGGACGGAGGGAAGGATCGGTCGGCGACATGGCGCGGTGTGTTGGGTCGTGCATGCCCGTTCGCTGGCAGAGTGTCAAAGGTCCACGGGCCGATGGACGCCCACCGTGACGACCGGCGAGGGCAATGGACGAACGGCGGTCGCGCCGCGGATCAGCTCGACGCCGCCCTCAGGGCAGCGTCGCGGCGAAATCAGCCAGCTCGCGCCAGTAACGTTCTCCCGCGACCTCCGGGAGGTTGTTGTGGTTGCCGTTCGACACCCAGAACGAGCGCTTCGGCTCAGGTGCCGCCTCGAACAGCCGGCGGCCGTGCTCCCACGCAATCACCCCGTCCTCGCAACCGTGGATCACCAGCACGGGGCAACGCACCGCCCGCATTCGGCGTAGATTCGGCATCCGATCGCCCAGCACAACCGGCGCTCCGGTCATCACGCGATAGGCGCTCATGAACGCATTCTGCAAAACCAGCCCGCCCACCTTCTCGCGCGACGCGAGCCACAGCGCTCCGGCGCCGCCGAGGGAAAAGCCGTTCACGATGATGCGCTCCTTCGGCCAACCGAGCACCTCGGTCGCGTGGCGATAGGCGGCGTCGGCGCTGGCGTAGAAGCCCGCTTCGCTCGGCTTGCCGCCGGTCAGGCCATACCCGGGATAATCCACCGCGAGGACAGCGAAACCGTGCCGCACCCGCTCCTCGATCTGCTCGGTCGCCGAGCCCAGGTCCTCGCCATTGCCGTGAAAATAGAGGACCAGGTGTTTGGCCTGTGGATTCGCGCGATAGACCGCGGCGAATTTCCGCCCCTCCGGCCCCGGGAGCATCACCAACCCGGGCAGCTTTTCGCCGTAGGTCGGCAGCGGCGCCGGAAAGAGCATCGAGGTCGAAATCCACCGCGCCCACCAGCAGACGAGCGCGTAGAGCACCGCGAGAACAAGCGCGATGCGCGCCACCGACCGAAACATACTGGGCTTCTTCGGCGTGATGGGTGCAGCGGCGTCCACGGATCGAAGGGCCTATGCAGCGACTACCGCGGGGTGCTCACGCCTTCCCGAGCAACTCGCCCACCGCCTGCAGCAGGTGGTCGCGGCGAATCTCACGCTCGGTGGCGTCGGCGAGCAGCTTCATCTTCACCGCACCGCGGGCGAGTTCGTCGCCGCCGTAGATGATCGCGAGGCGGGCCTTATGCTGGTCGGCCTGCTTGAACTGCTTGCCAAAACCGGTGTCCTTGAGCGGGTACTCGACCCGGAAGCCGGCGGCGCGCAGTTCACGGATGTCGGCCAACGCGGCCTTTCGCTCGGCCGGGCCGCCAATGATGCAGAAGATGTCCGGCACCGACACGATCTCCGGCAGCAGATTCTTCGACTTCAGCATCTCACTGATGACGACATCACCGATGGCGAAACCAGCCGCGGGCAGATCGGGACCACCGAGCTTCTTGACGAGATTGTTGTAGCGTCCACCGCCGGCGATCGCGCGGAACTCCCCGCTGCGGTCGAAGGCTTCGAACACGAATCCGGTGTAGTACGCGAGCCCGCGCACCACGCCGAGATCGACTTGGATAAACGCCCCGTAGCCCATCGCCTCGAGTCCGCCCAGCAACGTGCGCCAATCGGTCAGGCGCGCATTCAGCGCCTCGGCCGCCGGACCGCCGGCGGCGGTCACGGGCGCGAGGCGTTCCTCGAGCGCGGCGAGCGAATTGATCTTGGTGAACGACACGATCTCGGCGCGTTTCTCGGCGGCGAGCGGACCGTGTTTCTCCTCGAAGAACTTGAAGGCGTCATCGCCCTGCTTCTCGAGGCGATCGATCGTCCCGAGCACATCGGGCACCTGCGCCTCGGTGTAGCCGACGGCCTGCAGGTAGAAGAACCAGAGGTTGCGGTCGCTGAGGCGGATGAAGAAATCCCGCTCGGTCAGCCCGGTGGCGGAAACGCACGCGATCAGCAACGCGATGAGTTCAACCTCGGCCTCGGGGCCGGCTTCGCCGAGCAGATCGGCGTTGAACTGGAAGAAAGCGCGGAGTCGGCCCTTCTGCGCGCGCTCGTAGCGGTAATGCTCGCCGATGTTGAACCACTTGATCGGGCGCCGCATCGCGCCCGCGCGCTCACCGACCATGCGGCAGAGCGTGGGAGTCATCTCCGGGCGGAGCGAAACGTCGCGCCCTCCCTTGTCGGTGAAGCAGAAAAGCTGCTGCTCGATCTCCTCGCCCGACTTGGCCTTGTAGAGCTCGAGCGGCTCCAAAACGGGGCCGTCGTACTCGAGAAAATTCGAGGCGATGGCGGCTTGCCGCCAAAGACGAAAAAGGAAGTTACGCCGGGCGGTTTCTTCGGGATAAAACTCCCGAAACCCCGGCAGGGTCTGGAACTGGGCCATGTGGGAACGGAGCGGCTGACAACGATCAGACGGTCGGCGCGGACGGCGGCGGCACGATGCCGCGCTTGTCCACCTTGCTCAGTTCGAGCTTCTTGAGCTTGGCCTTCAAAATCTTGCCCGACTTGAACTTCACCACGGCGCGGGTCGGGATCACGACCTCCGTCTCGGGCTTGTTGGGATTGCGGCCGATGCGGGCCTTGCGCACCTGGACCTCGAGCACGCCGAAGTTGCGCAGCTCGACATTACGGCCCGAAGCGAGCGCGTCCTGGATGATATCGAGGGCCATCTGGACAGACTGCTGCACTTCCTTCTGCGGGAAGCCGGTCTTCTGATAGATTTCCAGAACGATCTCGCGCTTGGTGAGGTTGTTCGACATGGTGCGTATCTCCTGTTGCGAAAATTCTTTCGGTGAAAAACGTGCGTTAAGCTATTGCTGGACGTCATTTTGCGTCAACCCGAAAGCCGAAACTCTCCCGCCATGAGCAACGAAGGCCCGAAGAACCCCATCGAGGAGCTCGAGCGTAAGGTGCAGGAACTCCTCAAGGACCCGCAGGTGCAGGCATCCGTGCGCCAGATGATGGCCGCCGCCCCACCGCCCGCATCCGCCACCGATCGCACCGCCTCGCCCCCGCCGGCGGCCGCGGAGGAGACCGCCGAAACCCTGCGCCGCATCCGCGCCTTCAACCTCCGGCCCCGCGAGATTCGCGATCACCTCAACCGCTTCGTCATCAAGCAGGACGACGCCAAGAAGATCCTCTCCGTCGCCATCTGCGACCACTACAACCACGTGCGCCAGTGCCTCGACAATCCCGACCTGCGCGAACGCGACTACGCCAAACAGAACATCATTCTCCTCGGCCCCACCGGCGTCGGAAAAACGTACCTCATGCGCTGCATCGCCAAGCTCATCGGCGTGCCATTCGTGAAAGCGGACGCGACGAAGTTTTCCGAGACCGGCTACGTAGGCGGCGATGTCGAGGACCTCGTGCGCGACCTCGTGAAGGCCTCCGGTGGCGACGTCGAGCTCGCCCAGTACGGCATCATCTACATCGACGAGATCGACAAGATCGCCGCCGCCTCCAACGCCGTCGGCGGACGCGATGTCTCCGGCCGCGGCGTGCAGATCAACCTCCTCAAGCTCATGGAGGAAACCGACGTCTCCCTGCACAGCCAGACCGACCTCCTCGGCCAGATGCAGGCGATGATGGAGATGCAGCGCGGCGGCAAACCGCGCCCCGCCAAGATCAACACCCGCCACATCCTCTTCATCGTCAGCGGCGCCTTCGACAAACTCGCCGAGCAGATCAAACGCCGCGTGCAGTCCACCTCCATCGGCTTCGGCGCCGCCCGCAGCGTCGAACAGAGCGAAGGCGACTACCTCGCGCAGGTCACCAGCCGGGACTTCATCACCTACGGCTTCGAGCCGGAGTTCGTCGGCCGCCTCCCCGTCCGCGTCGCCTGCCAAGCCCTCGCCGCCGACGATCTCGAGCAGATCCTGACGACCTCCGAAAGCAGCATCCTCCAACAATACCGCGCCGACTTCACCGGCTACGGCATCGACTTCCAGATCGACCGCGCGGCGCTGCACGAAATCGCCGTCCGCGCCGCCGCGGAAAACACCGGTGCCCGCGGACTCATGACGGTGCTCGAGCACATCTTCCGCGACTTCAAGTTCGAGCTGCCCTCCACCGCCATCAAGGCCTTCGCCGTCGACGCCGCCACCGTCGCGCAACCCGCCGCGGCGCTCCAGCACCTCCTGCGCGAGAACGCCGACCGCCAGCACGACGTGCTCCGCACCGAGATCACCGCCTTCGCCACCCGCTTCCGTCAGGAACACGGCTTCGATCTGCTCTTCGCCGACGACGCCATCGCCGCGCTCATCGACGCCAGCCTCACGGCCGACAAGACCATCCGCGCCCTCTGCGAGGAGAAGTTCCGCGATTTCCACCACGGCCTGAAGCTCGTCTCCCGCAACACCAATCGCACCCAGTTTCCCATCACAAGCGAGGTCGTCGCCGCGCCGGACAAGGTCCTGAGCACCTGGGTGGTGGAAAGCTTCCGGGTCGCCCGCGCCAGCCAGGACCTCGCCTGATCTGTGTTCAGTCATCGAACGACACGCGGACGAGCGGCGCGTACCAGACTACCGAGGCGGAACCCGCGCCGCCGAGCGGCCCGGATCACGCGAGCGACGGCCCGGTTTTCGTCCCTCGACGAGCGACCATCCGCGGTGTCGACACGGCTGATCTGCGGCCTGGCGTCACCATCACCGGGCACCGAAGACGCAAAACCGTGTCGCGATCGCGACACGGTTTTGCGTCTTTGCCGTTCGTTCGCCGGCCGGAGCAACCGGAATCGCCACTCAGGGCCCCTCTTTCCCTTTCGCCCGGAACGCGCAACGTCATGTCAACTATTGGTTGACATGATTGAGGGAGCCCCGTCGCGCGGGCCGATGCCCCACAGACGCAAACGCGACGATGCGCACTTCGCCGACGCCCAGGGAAGGACCACGCCACGGCGGTCAACGCTCCACCGAGCGCCCCTCACGCCACAGTTCCTCACCGCTCTCAATTCCGCGCAGCGAAGCACCGCTGAAGATTCCAGCGATGGAACCTCACGCCACAGTCCCTCACCGCTCTCAATTCCGCGCTCGCCCTTCCCTCGACGGTTTGCGTCTGCTCTGCCCACGCCAATCCGCACTCCGCAATCCGCAATCCGCATTCCGCTATCCCCCTTCCGCAGTTTCCCACCGTCCGCCCACTCCGCACTCCGCAATCCGCATTCCGCTATCCGCATTCCGCATTCCGCAATTTCCCGCCGTCCGCCCAATCGCAAATCGGCAATCCACAATCGAAAATCACCCGTGCCCGATCCCGCCGCAGTCCAGTCGATGTTCGGCCGCATCGCCCGCCGTTACGATCTCGCCAACCGCCTCCTGAGCGGCGGCACCGACGTGTGGTGGCGTTGGCGCCTACGCCGCGCCGTGGCGCGTTGCCAGCCGCAGGCTGTGCTCGATCTCGCCACCGGGAGCGGCGATGTCGCCTTCGCGCTCGCCCGCGGCTTGCCCGAGGCCGTGCGGATCACCGGCATGGATTTCTGCCAGCCCATGCTCGACGAAGCGGTGGCGAAAAAGGCGCGCTCGCCCCGTTACGCGAAGATCGAATTCCGCCAAGGCGACGCCATGGCCTTGCCGCTGCCCGACGCCGCGTTCGACGTGCTCACAATCTCCTTCGGCCTGCGCAACGTCGCTGACCGCCACAAGGCGTTAGGTGAAATGCGCCGCGTGCTCCGGCCCGGCGGCTCGCTCTTCGTCCTCGAGTTCTCGCAGCCGTACCGTTGGTTCGCGCCGCTCTACTATTTCTACCTGCGCTGCATCCTGCCGTGGTTCGCCTCCGCCCTCACGGGCGACAAGGGCGCCTACGAATACCTCGGCGGCTCGATCGCGCAGTTCCCCGCCCGCCCGGAGATGTCGGCCGAGATTCTTCGCGCCGGTTTCGCCGCCGTGCAGGCGCGCCCGATGACCTTCGGCATCGTCGCCCTCCACGTGGCACGGAAGTAACGCGTCGTCGCCGCTCCAGCCTCGCCTCCCGCGCGAGCGCCCCCCAGCATCCGCTCGTCCGTCACCGGCACACCGCCATGCAAACCCTACGCACCTTCGACGGCTGGGAGGTTCGTCTCCGTCCGAGCGGCTTCGGCCGCTTCTTCGCCGCCGCGTTTCTCGGTTTCTGGCTCTGCGGCTGGGCCGTCGGCGAGACGGTCGTTTTGGCCATTCTGCTGGGCGCGGGTTGGACCTGGCTCACCGGCACGCCCCCGCATCCGGATTTCCCCAACATCTCCGACGCCGCGCGCCTGCCCGTCGGCGGCTTCCTCCTGCTCTGGCTCACGTTTTGGACGTACGGCGGCATCACGGCCCTCTGGACGTTCCTCCGCACGCTCTGGGGCGAGGACCGGATCATGGTCCGCGGCGACCTGCTGCGCGTCGAACAGCGCGCTGCGCCGCTACGGCGCACCCGGGAGATTCCGCGCGACCAGATCCGCGGAATCCACCGCCTGCGGAGCCGCAGTCTCCATCCCAGCCTGATCGCCGACACCCTCCGCGGTCCGATTCCGCTCACCGCCTTCTTGCCCGCGGCCGACCTCGACGCGCTCGAGACCGAACTGCGCCGCGAGCTCAACCTTCAGACGCTCACCGCCGCCTCGTTGCCGCAGGGCTGGGAGCAGATCGCCGTCCCGGAGGGCGGCACGGTGTTGGTCCAGTCGCCCGCGCGCCGCCGGCGCAACGGCCTGCTCGTCGCGCTCGCCGCCGCGGCACTCGCGCTCACGGCGTTGTGGAGCGCCGGTACCCATCAGCCGATCGCGGCGGTTGTCTGCACCGCACTTGCTGCGCTTCTCGGTTGGGGCGCGTGGCGCCTGCTGTTCGGTCGTTATGAATGGCGCTGGGCCCGCGGCCGCCTGCGCCGCGACTGGCGCTGCCGCGGCCACGTCCGCACCCTCTGCGAGGGCAACCGTCTGCGCCTCGCCGCATCCTCCGACAGCGACAACGACGACTGGTACAGCCTCGACCTCCTCGACGACACCGCCACCCAGCCGAACAAGCGTCGGCCCACGCACATCGCCCACGTCATCCGCGATCCCAGCCTGCCCCGCGCGCTCGGCGAATGGCTCGCCCGCGAATCCGGTCTGCCGCTCGAGGACGCGCTGCCCTCCGCCACAACCAGAGCCGTCGACGTGGAGGAACTCCGCCGCAAGCTTGAGGCCTCCGGCCAGCTCGGCCGTTGGATGGCGAAGTTCGTCCAACCCGCCAAGACCAAGCCGTAAGCCCCGCCGAGCCCGCCCTGGGTGGGGCGTCCGGCAACTCGCAAGCCATCGGTGCGGCGGCCGACCGTCGCGTCGCCGATCAGCCCGCTCGACCGCCACCAAAAACCGATGACGCATCCAACAGCGCCGCGAACTCGGGCACGCTGCCCACCGGCAGTTGGCAGGTGAAGTTCTCGCACAGGAACGCCTTCGGCTGCCCGATGATCCGGGCAGGCAGGTTCCTGAAGAACGCGTCGCGCCGTTCGAAAAACGCCCGGTTGCCGTCGTGCAGCACGATCAGACTCAGGCAGGCCCGTTGCCGCTGCCGCAACTCCGCCACCAGCGTCTCGGTCGTCGGCTCGCCCGGCTGGCCGACGATGATCACCTGCCTCGGTGCCCGCTCGAGCCACGCAAGCGACGTGAGCATCTGCGGCAGCGCCAACGGCGATTCCTGCAGCGTGCCGGCAAACGCCAAGGCATCGCCGCGTGCCGACGCCAGCCACTCGTTACGGTGCAGCAGCCCCGCAAGCCGCGCCTTGCTCTGCACCGCGACCGAGCTCGCCGCGGGCTCCGCCCCGTCGTGGGCGCTCTTCATCCGAACCAGCACGTGCGGGTCGCCGGCCACGCTGGCGAAATACCCGCCCGCCTCGTCGCGGAACAACTCATCCTGCTTGGACTGCAACGCCTCGGCCCATTCGAGCCAGCGGCTTTCCTGACAGCACTCGAAAAGGTCGAGCAGCCCCCGGATCAGGCAGCTGTAGTCCTCCGCGTATCCTTCCGGTCCCTTCCGTCCGCCGCGCCACGTCCGGAACAGCCGGCCGGTCTGCTCGTCGTGGAGGTTGGCCCGGAGAAACTCCGCCTGGCGCACCGCCACCTCGTACCACCGTCGGTCGCCGAAATGAAACGCCGCCCGCGCGAAGGCCGAGAGCGCCAGCCCGTTCCACGCGCAGAGGATCTTGTCGTCGCAATCCGGCGGCGGCCGCTGCGCCCGGACCTCGCGCAGACGCACGAGCGCGGCATCGAGGATCGCCTGCACTTCCGCGAGCTCGAGGCCGAGCGCCCGTGCCGTCTCGACCGCCGCGTGCGCACGGTAAGGCAGGTTCCGCCCCGCAAACTCGCCGGTCGGATCGCCGTCGAGATTGCCCTCCGGCCGGAGGCCGTAGGCGTGGGCAAAGACTGCTGCGGACTTCCCGCCAAGCGCTGCGCGCACTTCTTCCTCGGTCCACACATAGAACACGCCCTCGTGGCGGGGACCGCCAGCCGACCCAACCGGGCTGTCGGCATCCTCGGCGGACCGGAACGCCCCGCCCGAGTCGCGCATCTGAGTGTCCAAGTAGTTTAGACACTCCTCCGCCGCCCTCCGGAAGACCGGCTCGCCGGAGATGAGCCACGCCTCGACGCAGGCCTCGGTGAGCAGCGCCTGGTCGTTGAGCATCTTCTCGAAGTGCGGCAGCCGCCAATGGGGGTCCACGGCGTACCGATGGAAACCGCCGCCGATGTGGTCGCGCAGCGAGCTGTCGACGATCTTGCGCAACGTGCCGAGCGCCATCTCGCGCGCCGTGCGGCGCAGTCCGGGATCGTTCCCCTGTGCCTGGTAGTCGAACAACAGCGCGAGGAAGCCCACGTTGGGGAATTTCGGCGCACCGCCGAAGCCGCCGTTCTCGCGGTCGTAGGCGCCCTCGAGCCCGCGCACCGCGGCGTCGCGCCACGTCCCGGTCTGGAGGGTCGTGTCCGCCGCCGCGGCCGGCCCCGTCTCCGCGAGGGTGGTTAGCACCTGATCGGCATGCGCCCGGATGCGCTCCGGTTCACTCTCCCACACCGCGACGATTCGCGCGGCCACACTCTTCAAGCCCGGCCGGCCCCAGCGGTCCTCGGGCGGGAAATACGTGCCCGCAAAAAACGGTTTCAATTCCGGAGTGAGCCACACCGACATCGGCCAGCCGCCGCCGCCCGTGCTCGCTTGCAGAAAGCTCATGTAGAGCCGATCGACCTCGGGCCGTTCCTCGCGGTCGACTTTCACGCAGACGAAGGCCGCGTTGAGCAGCGCTGCGACTTCCTCGTCCTCGAAACACTCGCGCTCCATCACGTGACACCAATGGCAGGTCGAGTAGCCCACCGAGAGGAAGAGGAGCTTGTTCTCGGCCCGCGCCTTCGCGAACGCCTCGTCGCCCCACGGGTACCAGTCCACCGGGTTGTGCAGGTGCTGGAGCAGATACGGCGACTGCTGCCCCTCCAAGTGATTGGCAGGATGGGCGGGAGGAGTTTCACCGGGGAGAGAGTCCATGGGCGGCAGTGGAGTGCTGGTTCGCGAGCGGGGGCCGCACTGAAGTCCCGACGCCAGCCGACGCAAGGGCGAGCGCTTCATTCCCGGCGCAGCCGGGATGCAACACCGCGGGCAACCAGCTCAACGCCGAGTACAAACCCAGGACGCCCGCAGGAGATATCGCGGTTGCCGGCCGACTGCGTTGCTCCGAGAAAAGACCTGCAACCCCAACACAAGCTGCGGCCAGCGGTGAACGACTCCCCTCTCGTTCGCCGCGGGCCTCACCTCTCCTATGAAAACCGCCCCAATCCTCCGCGGAACCACGGGTTCCTCGTTGTCACGCCTCCTGCAAATCACGGGCCTGTCCCTCGGCCTCGCGGCCTCTGCCCACGCTCAACTCGTCCTGATGGATCAGATCGGCGACGGCACCGCCTTCCTCGGCACCAATGCCTACGCGTCGCAGATCTTCGAACCGGCGAATTCGGCCTACAACTCCGCTGTGGTGGACGACTTCAGCGTCAGCAGCGCGGTTTCCATCACCCGCATCGATGCGGTGCTGCTGGGATGGAACGGTTTCTCATCCTTCGGCAACATCCGAGGTTACCAGGTGAATCTCTACAGCTCGCTCGCCGCCGGCCAGGCGAACCTCACCGGCGACGTCGCCAGCGTGTATGTCTCCGCTGGCGACACGACCTTGACCACGCCGTTCGCGGGCCAGTCGCTCCAGGGGCTGGTCTCGCTCCCCGTCAACATCGCCGTGGGCGGATCCGGCACGTATTTCCTCGGGGTCAGCTCCTTGCTCGACTACTCGCCCGGCGGCCAGGTCGGCGTTGCGCTCGTGAACTCCGCGCCATGGGGCCTTCCGGGTGGTGTGAATGCCATGATGATCAATCCCTCTGCCGGGTTCGGTGCCACCATCACGAGCCCCGGGGCCTACGACGCCGCCTACCGGGTGCTCGCTTCCACCGGCGGCGCAGTCCCCGAGGCGGGCACGACCGGCGCTGTGGCCGGTGCGGCCCTGCTGGTGCTCGTCGCGCTGAAGTTCCGTCGCCGGAACTGAACGCCCCCTTCCCCGATCGCTCCGGCCGCCGGGATTCGTCTCGGCGGCTTTTTCGTCGCCGCGCGCAGCCGAACCGGCTTCGCCTCGACCTCCGCCACCGGCACAGGGCCTGCCTCGCGCCCGCCCACCGCTGCTCCTCAGCGCCGGAAGCGTTCGATCTCGCGCAGGGTGCGCTCCATCGCGCCCTGGTTGGCCTTGTGCCACGCACTCGCCGCTGTCGCCATCTGTTCGCGACGCTTCGCGTCCCGCAGCAGCGCCAGCCCCTGGTCGACGAGTTCGACTTCGTCGCTCACGCACAACGCCGCGCCGCACGCGGTGAGCGAGGCGGCCGCCGCGCGGAAATTGCTCATCGCCGGACCGAACAGCAGCGGCTTCTCCAGCAACGCGGCTTCGATCGGCGTCTGCCCGCCCTCGTTCGGCGGCAGGCTCTTGCCCACAAACACGACATCGGCCACCTGGGTGAGCTTCTGGAGCTCCCCGGTGGTGTCGGCCACGCACACGTCGACCTGCCCGAGCGCCTGCCCGCGCGACCGCCGGTGCCAGTTGAGCGGCCGCGTGCCGAGCAGCGTCTCGATCTCCGCGCGACGCTCCGCGTGCCGCGGCACCAGCAGCAGCTGGCAGACAATGCCGTCGCGCCGGGCGCGTTCGAGCAGGCGCAACATCGCCAGTTCCTCGCCGGGCCAGGTCGAGGAGCCGAGGATCACCAGCTGAGTGTCGGCGAAACCGAGTTCGCGGCGCAGCATCGCGCGCTCCCACGTGTCGAGCGGCTGGATCGCCACATCGAACTTCAGATTGCCGGTCGTGACCAGCCGCTCCGCCGGCACGCCGAGCGCGCGGAAGCGCTCCGCATCCTGCTCCGACGAGGGCAAGACGCACTCGATCTTCCGATACAACCGGCCGGCCCAAGTGCGCACCGCGGACAGCCGCCGGAAGCTGCGATCCGACAGCCGCGCATTGACGAGCACCACCGGGACCTTGCGCCTCGCCGCCTGCGCGAGGTGCTCGGGCCAGAGTTCGCTCTCGGCCAACAGCACCAGATCGGGCTGCACCCACCGCCAGGTGCGCCGGCTGAACAGCCACCAATCGAGCGGGAAATAGCCCACGCCCACCGCCAAGCCCGCGAACTTCTCCCGCGCCAGGGCGTAGCCGGTGCTCGTCGTCGTCGTGAGGTACACTTCGGCCCGGCCATCCGCCACGAGACGCTTGAGCAGCGGTGCCATCGCCAGCACCTCGCCCACGCTCACGGCCTGCAACCAGACTCTGGTCACGCCGCGACGCTTCGCCGGCAGCGGCGGGACAGCGCCGAACCGCTGCCCAAAGCCCGCGCGATAGCCGCCGCGTTTCCACATGCGGCGCAGATAGAACGGCGCCGCGAGCAGGATCACGGGCAGGAAGAACAGGCGGTAGAACCAGAGCATGCGGGAAGGCGGTGCCGCGAAAATCGCCGTCCCCGCGCACGGGCTCAAGCTCAGGTTTCATCCGCCGCCGCGCCCGCCCCACCCCCCGCCCGACCGTTCGCCACCGGCGGCTTGTCCCCGCGCCACAAGTGCATCTCACTCCCTCTCGCATGAAGCTCCGCACCCTGCCGCTCCTCACGCTCGGCCTGCTGCTCGTCGCGGCGTCCCTCTCCGCCGTCCCGCTGCGCGCCCCGACCACCGAGTGGCCGCACACCACCAGCGACGTCCCCGTCGACCCCGCGATCACCTGGGGCCGCCTCGACAACGGCCTGCGCTATGCGATCCTGCCCAACGCCGAGCCCCGCGACCGCGTCAGCGTGCGCCTGCTCGTCGCCACCGGCGCACTCATGGAGACCGACGCCCAGCGCGGCCTCGCCCATTTCATCGAGCACATGGGGTTCAACGGCACCCGCAACTTCCCGCCCGGCCAGCTCGTCGAGTACTTCCAGCGCCTCGGCATGGCCTTCGGCCCCGACACCAACGCCTCCACCGGATTCGACCGCACCCAGTACCAGGTGGAACTGCCGAAGAACGACGCCGACTCCCTGCGCGAGGCCTTCAAGGCCCTGCGTGATTATGCCGACGGCGTGCTCTTTCTCCCCGAGGAAATCGAGCAGGAGCGCGGTGTCATTCTCGCCGAGAAACGCGAACGCGACTCCGCCGACTTCCGCGCCATGCTGGCCGAGTTCGGCTTCGCCCTCCCGCAGACGTTGCTGCCGCGGCGCTTCCCGATCGGCACCGAGGAGGTCATCCGCTCCGCGCCCCGCGACGAATTCGTCGACTACTACGACACTTGGTACCGGCCGGAACGCATGGCCCTGGTGGTCGTCGGTCAGGTCGAGCCCGCCGCTGTCGCGCCGCTCATCGCCGCGGCCTTCGCCGACATGCAACCCCGCGCCCCGGCCCGTCCCGAACCCGAGCTCGGCTCGGTCGTGATGCCCGAGGGCGTGCGCGCGCAGGTGCACCGCGACCCCGAACTGCCACGCATCAGCGTCAGTATCCAGACCGTGGCACCCTACGCCTACGAACCCGACACCGCCGCCAGCCGCCTCAAGTACCTCCCGCGCCAGCTCGCGTACACGATGCTCAACCGGCGTTTCGAGGAGCTCGCCAAACAGGAGGGCGCGCCCTTCACCAGCGCCAGCGCCCACACCAGCGAGATGCTCGACTTCGTGTCCAACAGCTCGCTGGACGTCGCCACGACCAAGCCCGAGCAGTGGCGCCCCGCTCTCGCCGTGGCCGAGCAGGAGCTGCGCCGCGCCCTCGAACACGGTTTCCAGCCCGCCGAACTCCGCGAGGCCACCGCCAACATGGCCAACGCCCTCGACGACGCCGTAAAACAGGCCCCCACCCGCCGCTCGTCCGGCCTCGCCGCGGGCCTGATCTCCACCATCCATGGACACAACGTTTTCTCCCACCCCGTCGCCGTCCGCGACCTGTACCAGCCCGCGCTCGCCCGCGTGACCGTCGCCGACTGCCTCGCGGCGTTGCGGGAGGCGTGGGCCGCCCCCGGTCGACTGATCTTTGCCTCCGGAAACCTGCCCGCCGAGCTCGACGCAGCCACCGTCGAGGGCGCGTTCGCCGAGAGCCGCACGGCGACCGTCGCCGCCCCGGCCGCGATTGCGGACCAGACGTGGGGTTACGCCGACTTCGGCCCCGCCGGCACGATCGTCGCCCGCCACGAGATTTCCGACCTGGGCATCGTGCAGGTCGACTTCGCCAACGGCGTGAAGCTCAACCTCAAGAAGACTGACTTCCAAGCCGCCACAATCCTCGTCTCCGCCCGTTTCGGCGGCGGCGTGCTCACGCTGCCCGCGACCAAACCCGGGCTCGATGTCTTCGCCCGTAGTGCCGCCGGCCTGATGGGGCTGGGCAAACACAGCGCCGACGAGCTTCGCCGCATCCTCGCCGGGCGCTCCGTGAGCGCCGGCTTCTTCGTCGAAAATGACGCCTTCTTCGTCACCGGCCAGACCACCCCAAAAGATCTCGAACTCCAGTTCCAGCTCCTCGCCGCCACCATCGCCGATCCTGGATACCGGCCCGAAGGCGAGCGCCTCCTCCGCCGCGGCATGGCGCAATACTACAACCAGCTCCAACACACCCCCGAGGGCGTCTACCCGCTCGAGATCAATCGGAAGCTCGCCTCCGACGACCCCCGCTTCGGCCTCCCGCCGATGGATACACTCGCCGGTTACTCCATGGCCGACGTCCGCGCCTGGCTCGAACCGGAGCTCCCGAAGGGCCCGTTGGAACTGAGCATCGTGGGCGACATCGACCTCGAGGCGACGATCGCCCTCGCGGCCCAGACCTTCGGCACCCTGCCGCCCCGCAGCGCCAAACCGGCCTACGGGAGCGAGCGCCAGGTTGCCTACCCGGCCGCCGGGTTCGCGGCCGAGCGCACGGTCCAGACCGAGATCCCACGCGGAACCGTCTTCGTGTTCTGGCCGAGCAATGACGCGTTCGACGTGCGCCGCAACCGCCGGCTCAACCTCCTCGCCTCCACGATCGAGGATCGCCTGCGGGTAAAGATCCGCGAGGGCCTCGGCGGCGCCTACAGCCCCAATGCCAGCAACGACGGCAGCCTCACCTTCCCGGGCTACGGCATCCTGTCCGTCCAGGTCGGCGTCGATCCCGCGCAGGCCGCAGCGATTCGCGACACCGTGCGCGAGATTGGCGAGTCGCTCCGCACCAGCGGCATCACCGACGACGAACTTGTGCGGATGAAGCAGCCCATCCTCACCGGCATCCTCGAGAGCGCCCGCACCAACTCGTACTGGCTGGCCAACGTGCTCGGCGGCTGTCGCGAACTGCCCCAACGGTTCGAGTGGGCCCGCAACCGCACCGCCGACATCACCGCCATCACCCGCGAGGAGATCAACGCCCTCGCCACCGAATACCTGCGGCCGGAGCGGCTGGTGAGCTACATCGTCCTGCCGGTCCCCATGCCCGCGACGCCGCCGGCCCAAGCGCAACCCGCCGAACCCGCGGTGCAGTAGTACCGTTTTCGCCGCACCGGTCCCGCCGGGCTCGCCGACTGGACCGGCTGGTCCCGCCTCGCGCCCTACTCCGCGCTCGCTTCGCCGCGGAGCACGTCCAGCCGTTTGCGCAACGTGGCGCGGGTGATGCCAAGGCGCTCCGAGGCGCGCACCTGGTTGCCGCCGAACTCCTTGATCGCGCGGACGATCATCTCGCGCTCCAGGCGTTCGAGGATCGTCTCCGCTTTGTCGGCACTGAGCCGCTGGTAGATGAAGTCGAGCGCCCCGTCCAGGTCGGCCGGAACCGCGGGGGCGGCCGGCGCGGGAGCCGGCGCAGTGACCACCACGGGCGTGGGGGCCGCGGCCGCCGGAGCGGCGACGCCGCTGGCGGCATTCACCGCCTCGCGCAATTCCACCGGCAGATCCTTCACGAGGATCGTGTCGCCCTGCGCGATCACGGCGCTGCGGTAGATCGCGTTCTCGAGCTCGCGCACGTTGCCCGGCCAGCAGTACCGCACGAGCACATCCATCGCCTCGGGCGCAACCTTGCGCACGCGGGTCTTCTTCGTCTTCTCCAGCATCTGGAGCATGAAGTCGACAATCTGGGGGATGTCGCCGGTGCGCTCGCGCAGGCCTGGCAGGCGCAGGCGCACGACGTTGAGCCGATAATACAGATCTTCGCGGAAGGTCTTCGCCTTCACCATCTGTTCGAGGTCGCGGTTGGTCGCGGCGATCACGCGCACATCGACGTTGATGGTCTCAGTACCGCCGACCCGCTGGATCTCGCCCTCCTGGAGGACGCGCAGGATCTTCGTCTGCGTGGCGAGCGACATGTCGCCGATCTCGTCGAGGAAAAGCGTGCCGCCGTCGCAGAGCTCGAACTTGCCGCTGCGCTGGCCGGTGGCGCCGGTGAAGGAGCCGCGCTCGTGGCCGAAGAGCTCGCTCTCGATGAGGTTCTCCGGAATCGCGGCACAATTGACGGCCATGAACGCCTTCGAGGAGCGGTGGCTGTGCTGGTAGATGCAGCGGGCGACGAGTTCCTTGCCGGTGCCGCTCTCGCCGGAGATCAGCACGGTCACGTCGCTGGCGGTCACCTGGCCGATGACCTTGAAGACCTCCTGCATCGCGGGCGAGGAGCCGACGATGCCCTCCTTGTAGTCCTCGCTCTTCACCTTGGGCTTGTAGCCGGCGGCGGTCTGGAGGTCGGCCTTGGTCTTGAGCGCGTTCTCCGCGATGGCGAGGACCTTGTCGGCGTCGAACGGCTTCATCACGTAGTCGAACGCACCGAACTTCATCGCCTCGATCGCCGTCTGCGCGGTGCCGAACGCCGTCATGAGCACCACGAGCAGGTGCGGGTGCAACGCGCGCAGATGCTGGAGCGTCTCGATGCCGCTCATGCCGCCCATGCGGATGTCGAGGAACACGAGATCGGGCGCGCCCTTCTTGGCGAGAGCGATGCCCTCCTCGCCGCTGCCGGCCTCCACGATGCGGTACTGGCGCGCCCCGAGCACGCGACCGAGGGAATAACGAATCTCCTCGTCATCGTCGATGATGAGGATCGTGGGCGTTTTCGGTGCGGCGGAATCGGCAGTCATCGGAGGCGTTGATTGACAACGGCGACAACGCCGCGGCCAAATGGATTTTTTCCGTTCAAATGCTCCGTTGGTCAATCGCCTTGTTCCGGGTCTTCGGCATTCGCCTCGAAGTGCACGCCACCTTCGTGCTGCTTCTGGCCTATGCCGGCTGGCTTGGTGCGCAAGACGACGGTTGGCGCGGACTCCTGTGGTCGCTCGCGTTCGTGGTGCTGATGTTCGCGGTCGTTGTGCTTCATGAACTCGGTCACTGCCTCGCCGCCCGCCGCTACGGTATTCGCACCAACCGCATCCTGCTCCTGCCCGTCGGCGGCATGGCGGAGTTCGACTCCCTCCCCCGGCAGCCACGACGGGAGCTGGCGATCGCGCTCGCGGGGCCGGCCGTGAATTACCTGATGATCGCGCTCCTCGTCCTCGGTTTCGGCTGGCCGCCATCGCTGGCGGAGGTCGGGCCGCCCACCAGCCTGCGCGAGATCCCGCACGCATTGCTCGGCGTGAACCTCATCATGGGCGTCTTCAATCTCCTGCCCGCTTTCCCGATGGACGGCGGCCGCGTGCTACGCTCGTTGCTGGCGATGCGGCTGGACTACCTGGTCGCCACCCGTTGGGCCGCGCGCTCAGGACAGGTGATCGCTCTCACGATCGCGACTTGGGCCGCCTACGGCTCGTATTTCGACGGCGACAACCTCTGGCTGCTCTCCGCCCTCTTTCTGTTCATCGCCTACGGCGCCGAGTCCGAATACCGCTTCGTGCGCGACCGCGAGTTCTACGCCGGCCTGATCGTCGCCAACGTCACCCGCCGCGACTTCCTCGGGTTCCCACCCGAAACGAGCATCGCGACGGCGTTCGAAGCGCTCCGGCGCTCCGTGTCGCAGGATCTCCTCCTCATCGGGGCAAGCGGCCCGATCGGCGTCGTGCCACGATCCCGCGTCGCCGCGGCGCTGCGCGCGGGCCGGGAACAGGAACCGCTCGCCGCCCACGCCGAGCACGATTTCGCGGTCCTCCAGGCCGAATGGACGCTCGGCCCGGTCGTCGCCGGTCTCCGGCGCAGCCGCCAACGCCTCTTCCCGGTCTACTCCTTCGACCGTCTCATCGGCGTCTGCGACGTGGCGCGGATCGACGACGCCGTGCGCCTGATCCACCACGCCGCTCCACGCCGCCGCGCCCGCGGCGCCCTCTGACGCCCCCTCCTGACACCAAAAAGCCGCTACCCCGGAGGGCAGCGGCCAAAAACGGAACGCTCGGAAGAATCACTTCTTCTCCGGCGGATTGCACTTCTCGCACGTCTTGCCGGCCTTCGCGGCCTCGTCGCAGCAGGCCATCGTCTTCTGCTCGCAGCACTTCTGCTCCTTGTCGCACTTGGCCTTGTCGCACTTGGCCTTGTCGGCTTCGGTGCAGGCCTTCTGGCAGCACTCGCTCTTGGCGGGCTGCTCGCACTTGGGCTTGTCGCACTGGTCCTTCTTTTCGCAGGTGCCGCAGTCGGCCGAGGCGACGCCCGCGCTGAGGGCGAGCGCGGAGAAAATGATCAGAACACGGAGGGATTTCATGGGAGGTAGACTGTCGTGGTAACTTGAACCCGGGCCGGGGCGCTGCTCGCGCCGCCGTCGAAACCCGAGGGTCGAGAGAATGTGTGCTCGCTTCTCAAGGTCAACTCCGCCCGCCGCCAAGGGCGGGCCGGAGTATGGTGCCGAGGAGGGGAGTCGAACCCCTACGCCCTTGCGGGCGCTAGACCCTGAATCTAGTGCGTCTGCCAATTCCGCCACCTCGGCATCAGGGAGAGGCGGACGGTGGACAGCGACCGCGCCACCGGCAAGCGATTTCTCCGCGACCGAAGAAACAAACCGCGCCCGCGGTCAGACCGCCTTCTTGAGCGAGGGCTTGGCGTGGATCCAATAGCGCGAGACCACGAGATAGTTGTGGCGCAGATCGTAGCCGAACTCCGTATCGTTGATCTGGAGATTGAGCGCGGGATCCTTGTCGCCCTTCTGCCGAAGCAGCGTGCGCATCGCCTCATAGTCGCGGGTGACGAGCGCCTTGGCCGCATTGAAGGCCTCCTCGATGCTGAAGTTTTCCCCCCAGCAATGGGATTTCTGGGCAGCGGCACCCTCATCGCGCGAGGTGAGGGTGAACTGAAACAGCGAGTAGGTCTCCGGAGTGAGTTCAGGTAGGACGTTCATGTGGGGCTTGCGGGGCTTGCACTGACACTGCGCCACAATGCGAGGAGATTCCCCCCCCTGAAGTCGAGGGAAAGATTCCTCAGGACGCATTGGAAACCGGCACCGGCTCGCCCGGGCCGCCGTGCGCCCCAATCCGATGCAACCAAGCTCGCCGCGAGCGGTCGATGCACTACACTACCAACCCTCCGCCCATGCGCCGCACCCTCGCCCTCTGCCTTCTCGCCTGTTCTTTCGCTCCCGCCCGCGCCGACATCGAACGCACCGCCTCGGGCAGCACCGTCGACGACCAGGACGCCATCAGCATCCGTGGCATCTTCGACTTCCAACTGCCGAAGATCATCATGCCAGAGTCGTTGCGGTTCACCCTCAACCCGATGCTCGGTGATTTCGCCCGCAAGGATTACGTCCGGATTCGTGCCGGCTGGCGTTACGCGCCCACCAAGCACGTCGAGGTCAACGCCGAGGTCGTGCCCTATTTCGACAACTTCGGCGGTCGCGGCACCGGCGGACTCGGGATCGCGGAATACCGACTGGGCACCAAGCTCGCCTGGCCCGCCCTCTTCCATCCCTATGTCGACACCGCGTTCGGCGCGACCGCAACGATCCCCGCTCCCGGCGCGCCCGCGCAACTCTCGATCGGCACCGCGCGCCTCACGCCCTACGTGGCCTTCTCCCGCGACCTGAAGTCCGCCCGCGGCCTCGGAGCATACCTGAACATCGGCTACGAAATCTTCGACTCCGATCCCGACCCGACCCGCCTTCCCCGCTATCGCCCCGTCCGCGACAACCTCATCGTCACGCCCGGGCTCGTCCTGCACCGCGCGCCGTGGCATTACACCGTGGCGACATCGCTGCGCACGACCGCCCTGGATGGCGACGGGCGCGAATACTTCAGCGTCCTTCCCGCGGTGAGCTTCGAGGTGCCCTCCCGCTGGGTGCCCCGACTGCCCGGCCGGCTGGTCGTCGGCGCCGGCTACGAGGCGATTTTCTTCGGCGACGAGATCGAACACCGCATCACCTCCCGTTTCCGTTGGGATCTCGACTGGGCCAAGGCCGCGCGCAACCTCGGCACCGATATGCTCGAACGCATGCCCTGGCGCGACGGCCCCGGCGCCGCCAAGCCCTGAGCCGGACGGCGGCAAGCCGCGGGCGCCCGGGAGAGCGCGGGCTTCGGATCAGGCGGGATCTCCGTCCGCGCCGCGCCGCTCAACTTGCCCCTCCGCCACCAGCGGCACGAAGCGCACGGCCAGCACGAAGTCGTCGCGCAAGCGCCCGCCGTCCTTGGTAAACCGATGCAGCGTTTGCTCATGGCGGTCCCCCACCGGCACCACCAAGCGCCCGCCCTCCGCCAATTGTTCCACCCACGCAGGTGCGAGCGCCCTGGGGGCGGCTGTCACGATCACCCCTGTGAACGGCGCCCGCTCCGGCCAGCCCGTCCGGCCGTCACCGACCCGCATCTCGACATTTGGAACGCCCAGTTCGTCCAACGTGCGCCGCGCGCGTCGCGACAACTCCGGCAGGATCTCGACCGAGCAGACTTCGCCCACGAGCGCCCCCAGCACCGCCGTCTGATACCCGCAGCCCGTGCCGATCTCGAGCACGCGATCCCCTGCGCCGAGCGCGAGCAATTGCGTCATCAACGCCACGATGTACGGCTGGGAAATGGTCTGCCCCGCGCCGATCGGCAGCGGCTTATCGGCATACGCGGCGGCGCAGACGGCGGCAGGCGTGAAACGATGCCGTGGCACCGTGCCCATCGCCGCCAGCACCCGCCGGTCGCAGATGTCCCGCGCGACGAGCTGCTTCGCCACCATCGCCGCGCGCTCGTCGCAGCGTTCCGACGCGGGTCCCATGCCCGTCGCCCAGTGATTCAGCAACCCGTTCATCACAACTCCGGGAATCTAAGGGCGATCGCACGGGCGGCGAACGCCCGGCTTCCGCCGCCGCCGGTACGCAGCGGCTTTGCCTCCCTCGCCCCACCAGCGCGCCCGCTGGCGCATTCTGCCCCCGGCAACGCCGGAAGAGGCCCGCCATCCACCACCCGACTCCCGCGCCCCGTCCCCGGAAACGTTCATTCGGCCATCCGCTTCGCCTGCTGTTTGTAATTGTCGCTTGAATCCCTCCGTTGCCTTCGGCAACCGTGCGCGTGTGCACACGCGAGGGATGGGTCCGCCAAAACGCGGGCTTGAAAAATTCCGCCGCGAGCCTAGCGAACAACCCTTCATGTCCAAGACCCTCGTCATCGCCGAGAAACCTAGCGTCGCCGCCGACATTGCCCGCGCCTTGGGCAAGGTCCCGAAGAAAGGCGAGGTTTTCGAGAACGAGGAGTACGTGATCAGTTCCGCCGTCGGCCACCTCGTCGAACTCGAGATGCCCGAGGACATCGACGAGAAGAAATACCGGTTCTGGCGCCTCGAGACGTTGCCGATCATTCCGGGCAAGTTCGGCGTGAAACCGATCGAGAAGACCAAGGAGCGGTTCCAGCTCCTCAAGAAGCTCATCGCCCGCGAGGACATCACGACCGTCCTCAACGCCTGCGACGCCGGCCGCGAGGGCGAGCTCATCTTCGGTTACATCCTCCAGGCCGCGAAATCCAAGAAGCCTGTGAAACGCCTCTGGATGTCGTCGATGACCAACGACGGCATCCGCACCGCGTTCACCAAGCTGCGCACCGGCGCCGAGATGCAGCCGCTGCAGGATGCCGCGCGCTGCCGCTCCGAAGCGGACTGGCTCATCGGCCTCAACGGCACCCGCGCCGTCACCAAGCGCCTCTTCGGGTCCCGCAAGGGCTCCATGGCCACCGTCGGCCGCGTGCAGACGCCGACGCTGGCGATCGTGATGCAGCGCGAGCGCGAGATTCGCGCCTTCAAGTCGCGCGCTTTCCACCGCGTCGTCGCCACCTTCAAGATCACCGAGGGCGAGTACGAAGGCACCTACGAGAAACCGGACTTCAGGAAAGGCACCGACGAGCACGACCGCGCCGAACGCCTCTGGCAGCGCGCCGCCGCCGAAGCCGTCGCCGCCGCGACCCGCCCGGGCGCCAAGGCCGCCGTGTCCGACGAGAGCAAGCGCACCTCCCAGATCTCGCCGCGCCTCTACGATCTCACCTCGCTCCAGCGCGACGCCAACAACCGCTTCTCGTTCTCCGCGCGCCGCACGCTCCAGATCGCGCAGAGCCTCTACGAGAAGCACAAGATGATCACCTACCCGCGTACCGACTCGCGCGCCCTGCCCGAGGATTACGTGCCCACGGTGACCGCCACCCTCGCCCGCCTCCACGGCGACCTCGCGACGCACGCCGCGACCGTCGTCCAAAACGGCTGGGTACGCCCGAACAAGCGCATCTTCAACAACGCCGAGGTCACGGACCACTTTGCGATCATCCCGACCGCCGAAGAACACGGCCACCTCGATGGCGACGAGGCCAAGATCTTCGATCTCATCGCACGCCGTTTCGTCGGCATCTTCTTCCCACCGGCGCAGATCGACGTGACCACGCGCACCAGCCGCGTGGGCCCGCACACCTTCAAGAGCGAGGGCAAGGTCCTCGTCGAGGCCGGCTACCTCGCCGTCGCCGGCAAGACTGGTTTCGAGGACGGCGCCAAGAGCCTCCCCGCCCTCACCAAGCCCGATGGTCAGCCGCCACACGCTGCGGTGACGAAGGTCGAAGTGACCGACGAGGCCACCAAGCCGCCGGCGCGCTACAACGAAGCCACGCTGCTCTCCGCGATGGAGAACGCCGGCAAGTTCGTCGATGACGAGGACCTCGCCGACGCCATGAGCGAGCGCGGCCTCGGCACGCCCGCCACCCGCGCCGCCACGATCGAGCATCTCATCGGCGAGAACTACATCTCCCGCGAAGGCCGCGAGCTCATCCCGACCACCAAGGCCGAGACCGTCCTCGATTTCCTCGGACTGACCAAGTGCGACGAACTCACCTCCCCCGCCCTCACCGGCGAATGGGAGTTCCGCCTCCGCAAGGTCGAGCAGGCCAAGCTCTCCCGCGAGACGTTCATGGAGAGCATCACCGATCTCACCAAGAAGATCGTCTCCAACATCAAGGACCACGAGGAGACCGGCGCGCCAACCGACGTCGTTTCGCCCACCGACAACCAGCCGCTCCTTGAGTTTGGCCGCTGGTGGCAGTCGCAGGATGAGAATTTCCGCGTCTACAAGACGATGAACAACCGCCGCTTCTCCTTCGATGAGGCGAAGGCGCTCATCGCCAACAAGGAGATCGGGCCGTTCGACGACTTCGTCTCCGAGAAAACCGGCAAGCGTTTCACCGCCAAAGTCGTCCTCACGAAGGACGAGGAGACCGGCAAATGGAAGGCCTCGATCGACCTCGGCAACAAGGTCGAGATCGCCGACCTCGTGCCCGTCTGGAAGTCCGAGGCCACCGGCAACGAACTCTGCGAAACCGCCACGCACTTCATCTGTCGCAAAAAGGTCGAGACCGGCGGCTACGAGGAGGTCTTCCGTGTCGGCCGCCTGCTCTGCCGCAAGGAGCTCCCGCGCGAGCAGATCGTGAAGATCGCCGAGGCCGGCAAGACCGACCTCTTCGAGGACTTCATCTCCCGCTTCAACCGCCCGTTTTCCGCCTTCCTCACGCTCGACCCGAAGGAGGAGAACCCCGGCCGCCGCATCCGTTTCGAGTTCCCGCCGCGCAAGCCGCGCGCCGAGGGCGAAGGCGGCAAGAAGGGTCGCGCGCCGAAGGCGCCCGTCGACCTCACCGGCGCCGTGTCGCTCGGCAAGAGCGAGGTGCACGGCGGTGCCGAGATTCTGCAGACGAGCGACACCTACTACGTCACCAAGCCCGGCTCCGAGGCGCCGCGCGTCGTCTTCAAGATGGCCCGCACGATCTGCAAGAAGGAGATCCCGGTCGACGAACTGCGCCGCCTGCTCACCGACGGCCGCAGCGAACAGATCGACGGCTTCGTCTCGAAGCGCGGCTCCGAGTTCTCGGCCTTCCTCGTGCTCTCGAAGAAGAAGGACCGCAGCGAATTCGAGTTCCCGGAACGCTGAGCCTACGTCCGGACAGGCTCAGCCGCGCAACGGCGGCTTGGGAATAGTTTGCCACGCCACGCCGCGACCTGACACTCGGGTCCGGCATGCGTGTCGCCCTCCCTTCGAAGCCGTCGTTGCGAATCGCCGCGCTCTACGCGCTCTTCGGTTCGCTCTGGATCGTCTTCTCCGATCGGATCGCCGCCGCCGTGGTGTCAGATGCGGGCACGTTGGTCTTGGTCCACACCCTCAAGGGTTGGTTCTTCATCGCAGTCACTGCGGCGCTGCTCTACCACGTGATCGCCCGGCAACTCGCGCGCACAGCCGAGGCCACCGCCGCGAAGGCCGCCGCCGAGGCCGCCCGCGCCCATGCCGAGAGCCAGCAGGCCCTCGCCCGTGAAGCCGCCAGCGCCGCCGCCCACCGCCTGCTGCTGGCGAGCAAGGCCGCCAACCTCGGCACCTGGGAGTGGGAGATCGCAAACGGCCGCATTCAATGCGACGAGCAGATGCATTTCCTTTACCGCGTGAAACCGGGCGAACGCCCCGCCACGTTCGCAGCCTGGACCGACCTCCTCCACCCCGGCGACCAGGAGCGCATCCAGAAACAGGTACAGGCTGCGCTCGACGGACGGCAGGAGTACCACACCCAGTTCCGCGTGCTCTGGTCCGACGGACAAGTCCGCCACATCGAGGCGCATGCACTCGTCCTGCGCGACCATGCCGGCCGGCCGCAGCGCATGATCGGCGTGAACTGGGACATCACCGAGCGCGTGATCGCGGAGCAACGTTACCGCATGCTCGCCGAGCACGCCGGCGACGTCCTCTGGATCATCGACCTCGGCACCCGCTGCTACACCTACGTCTCGCCCGCCATCGTCCGCCTGCGGGGCAGCCTGCCCGAGGAACTCGTGGGCCGCCCGCTCGAACACGGGCTCACCCCCGCTTCGATCGCGCTCATCCACCAGCTGCTGCCCGCACGTCTCGAGGCGTTTCTCCGGGGCGACCCCGCAGCCGTCACCCAGAACCACGAGATCGAGCATCTCCGAACCGACGGCACCACCGCGCGCTCCGAAATCGTCACCACCTTCCTCCACAATGACCGCGGGGGCATCGACGTCGTCGGCATCACCCGCGACATCTCGCGGCGTCACGCCGCCGAGGTCGCCCTCCAGCGGAGCACCACCCGGCTGCGCCACGCCGAGGAGATTGCCGGCATCGGCCATTGGGCGCTCAACCTCGACACCGCCACTGTCGAGGCTTCGCCCAACGCCGCCAAGATCTACGGCATCCCCCCGGCCGCCCAATGGTCGCTCGCGCTGGTCCGGTCCTTCCCGCTGCCGGAGTACCGGAAACCGTTGGAGGACGCCCTCCACGCCCTCGTCGCCGGCGAGCGTGCGTACGACATCATCTACAAGATCCGTCAGCCGGATTCAGGGGCGCTCGTCACGATCCACTCCCGCGCCGAGTACGACGCGGAGAACCGCACTGTCTTCGGCACGATCCAGGACATCACCGGGCGCGAAAACACCCTTGCTGAACTCCGCGCCAGCGAAGGCAAGCTGCGCCTGCTCGTCAGCAACGCCCCGGTGGTCCTTTTCCAAATCGGCGCCGACGGGCTCTTCCGCATGTCTGAGGGCGCCGGTCTGGCCCAACTCGGGCTCCGACCCGGCCAGATTGTCGGGCAGTCCGTCTTCGACGTCTACCGGGACCACCCCAGAATCTGCGAGCAGGTGCGCAGCGCGCTGGCCGGCCACACGATCCACGACCTCACCCGGATCGGCGCGACGTGGTTCGAGGTGTTCTACAACCCGATGAAAGGAGACGACGGCACCATCACCGATCTCATCGGCCTCGCCATCGATGTGACTGAACGCAAGCGCGCCGAGGCCCGGCTCCGGCTCGAGTCCGCCGCACTCGCCGCCGCCGCCCACGCCATCGCGATCACCGACGCCCGCGGCACGATCGAGTGGATCAATCCCGCTTTCACCACACTGACCGGATACACAGCCGACGAGGCGGTCGGCCGCGATCTAGGCAAACTCGTCCAGTCCGGCCAGCAGACCGCCGAGAACTACCAGCAGCTCTGGACCACGATCCTCTCCGGCAAGACGTGGCGCGGCGAACTCGTCAACCGCCACAAGGATGGTTCCCTCGTCGCCGAAGAGGAGACGATCACCCCGGTCCGCGGCGAGGACGGACGCATCGGCCACTTCATCGCCATCAAACAGGATATCACCGAGCGCCGGCGCCTCCAGGAACAGGCCCTGCGCGCGCAGCGGCTCGACAGCGTCGGTCGACTGGCCGGCGGCATCGCGCACGATCTCAACAACATCCTCGCACCCGTGCTCATGGCTCCTTCGGTGTTGCGGGAGAACGTGACGGACCACTCAGCCCATGAGATCCTCGACGCCATCGAGATCAGCGCCAACCGCGGCGCCGCGATCATCCGCCAACTGCTCACCTTCAGCCGGGGCGGAGGCGGCGAGCGAGCGCCGGTGCAGTTGCGCCACATCATCCGCGACATGGCCGTGATCATCCGCGAGACGTTCCCCAAGAACATCGCCACCCGCACCGACCTGCACTCCGCCTCCTGGCTCGTCCAGGCAGATGCCACCCAGCTGCACCAGGTCCTGATGAATCTGTGCGTAAATTCTCGCGACGCCATGCCCGACGGCGGCACGCTCACCATCTCCCTGGAGAACGTCGAACTCGACGACGTCGCCGTCGCCGGCCATCCGGGAGCCTCCGCCGGACCGCACGTGATCCTCGGCGTCTTCGACACCGGCACCGGCATCGCACCCGAACATCTGGACAAGGTTTTTGATCCCTTCTTCTCCACCAAAGCGGTCGGCAAGGGCACTGGCCTCGGCCTGGCGACAGTGCTTGGCATCATCCGCGATCACCACGGCTTCGTCGAAATCGCGAGCCACTCGGGCAGGGGCACCCACGTCCGGGTCTACCTTCCGGCCGTGCCCGCTGCGCCCCCGGCCGAAAGCGCCACCGATGAGCGCTCGCTGCCACCGCGCGGCCGCGGCGAGTTGGTCCTGTTGGTCGACGACGAGGAGAACGTGCGCCGGATCTCCCGCCGCATCCTTGAGAATCACGGTTACCGGATAATCCTCGCGAACGACGGCGCGGAGGCGCTCGCCCGCTTCCAACAACACCGGGCGACGATCCGCCTCGTCATCACCGACGTCATCATGCCCTTCATGGACGGCATCGCCCTCATCCGGGCCATCCGCCAGATCGACCCGTCCGTACCCCTTGTCGCCGTGAGCGGCCATGCTGCCGAGTCCCCCCAGATCGATGTCGAGGTCACCGCCTTTCTGGCCAAACCGTACCTGCGCAGCACCCTGCTCGAGACCGTAGCCGCCGCCCTCCCTCCGGCGTGACGACGCGGCCCCTCGGGGCCGCTCCGCGGCAAACTTCCGGCGGCTGCTGGACGCCCTCGCCTCTCTCGTTACGTTTCTGCCATGAGCACCAACGTCCACGCCGTCATCAATGCTGCGGCCGACGAGGCCGACACTCTCCTGGATGGAGTCGTCAAACCGGCCGATGCTCGCCCCATCCTCAAGGACTGGCTCGCCGACAACCATCCCGACCTGTCACAGAGTGATCGCGACGCGGTGATCACCGAAGTGATCGCCCTCTTGGACGAGGAGGACTTTTTCACCGTCGGCTCGGGAGCAATCGACGATGACGAGCCGGCCGACACCGGCGAACCGGACGAATAAACGCCGACCGCGAATGCCATCGCCCCGCAACGCGCCGCCGAGTCCCGGCGGCGTTTCCATTTCCGGAGCCGCCATAGCGTCGGCGTCAGGGGGCCGGCGCAGCGCGGCGTGGCACCTCGACCGAGGCCGGTTTGTTGCGCTCGGCGATCACCAGAAACGCCGTCCACATGATCACGAAGGCGGCCAACGCCGCGACGATCAGGAGCCAGGGGCGTTCAACGAGTGGATTTTTCACGCCAGTAGTTTTCGTCGAGGAGTTTCGGATCCGGTCCGAGGAACTCGGCTTCGCGCTCGAGCGTGTAGCCGCCGGCCTCGTCGCGCACCGCGATCTTGAAGCGGAATTTCCCGGTGTAGGCCGCCCGCGGCATGCGGACGATCACCGTGTGCAGCCCCTCCTCCATCGGTGCGACCTCGATCGGCGCGTCCGTGCCCGTGGATTGGATGCCGGCGGGGGCGCCGACGAGCGAAAGCGTCAAGCGCCGCGGCGCCGTGGTCTTGTTGGTCAGACGGACGAGGAGCTGGTTGCGGACCGCATCGCTGTCGACGAAGTAGGAGCCACCCGGCATGCGCATGGTGGCGAAAGCGACAGGCTTCACTTTGCCAAGGACGGTCAGCAGAACCGCCGCTCCAAGCAGCATCAACACGGCATAGATCACCGTGCGCGGGCGGATCCAGCGCGTGCGACCGCCGGCGAAGTTGGTGAGCGAGTCGTACCGGATGAGGCCGCGCGGCTTCTTGAGGCGGATCATCACATCGTCGCAGGCGTCGATGCAGGCCGTGCAGGCCACGCACTCCATCTGGAGGCCTTGGCGGATGTCGATGCCGGTCGGACAGACGTGGACGCAGCGCAGACAATCGATGCAGTCGCCGGCCGGAGCACTCGCGGACGGCGACGGAGCGCCGTCCCTACCCTGCCGGCGGGGTTCGCCGCGGATCGCGTCGTAACCGACCACGAGCGAGTGGTCGTCGACCAGCGCGGACTGGAGGCGGCCGTACGGGCAGATGACGATGCAGAGCTGTTCGCGAAACCAGGCGAAGTTCCCGTAGAGCAATCCGGTCGTCGCCATCATGAAGAGAAAGAGGCCCCAGTGCTTGGTCGGGGCGCTGGAAACCATCGCATAGAGCTGCGGCAGGGAGACGAAGTACGCGAGAAACAGATGCGCGATGACCGCGGCGAACAGGACGAAAAGGGCATGCTTCACGATCCGCTTTGTCGTCTTCGCCGTGTCCCAGGGCGCGGCGTCGAGCCGACGCCGCGCCGGTGCATCGCCGTCGATCAGGCGTTCGAGGGCGCGAAAGCCGAACTCGAGAAACACCGTCTGCGGGCAGGCCCAGCCGCACCAGACACGCCCAAGCAGCGCGGTCACGAAGAAGAGCGAGAAGCCCACTCCGGTGAGCAGGAAGAAGAGCAGCCACATCTCCTGCGAGGCAATGGTCCAGCCGAAGAGATGGAACCGCCGCTCCGCGATATCGAGGAAGACCGCCGGATAGCCGCCGATCTGTATCCACGGCAGAAGAACAAATACCGCGATCAGCACCGTGGCCACGATCCGCCGCGCCGTGGTCCAGCGCCCGCGGGTGTCGGCCGGGTGCAGGAAATGGCGGGATCCGTCGTCGTTGATCGTGGTGACGGAGTCGAGGCTGGGACGGGCGGCGGACATGGAAAGAAGAAGAGAGGGCCGAGGGACCTATCGGTCCGATCAGCAGCGAGAACAACGCGAACTCAGGCCACCAGGGACCGGCCTCACTGCACGCTCGGCGATGGCACCACGCGGATCTCCTCGCCCTGCTTGTGGCCGTTCATCACGTAGGCCACGACCTGGGCAACGCGGGTGTCGCCCAAGAGCGGGCCCCAAGCGGGCATGCCCGGCCCAGTTACGCCGTTCTTCACCACCGCGAACACCTCGGTGGGCTTGCCGCCATGGATCCAGCCGGTGTCAGCGAGGTTCACGCCGATGAGCTTCGGGTCGCTATCGCGGCCGCGGCGGTCACCGCCATGGCAGGAGGCGCAGGTGCTCTTGTAGATCGCGGCCCCCTTGGCCACGAACTCGGGGTTCTGCGACATCCGCCAGAGGTTGTCGTCGTTGAGCATGGCCACGAGTTTGCCGAGCTTGTCGGCCTCGATGCGCTGCATCTCGCGCGTCACGCGCTCGCCGTCCGGGAGGACGAGGGCGGACTCGTAGTGAACAAACCAATAGGCGATCGAGAAGGCGATGGCGCCGTAGAGGGTGAGCAGCCACCAGTTGGGCAGGCGCTTGTCGAATTCCTGGATGCCGTCGAAGGAGTGCGGCCGCAGTTTGTCTTCGTGGTGCTGCGGCGTGGCGGGGTCGGAGCTCATGGATGCCGAAAAGATGAAGTTGAGGGATGAAATTGAAGAACGGATTAGGCGGAGCCGGCCGGTGCCGAGGGCGGGGGCTTCTGGTCGTCGAGCGCCATGGCGGCGCGCTTCTCGGCCTGCTCACGCGGCAGGCGCAGCGTGTGAAGGTACATCAACAGGGTGCCGAGCGCGCTGAGGAGAAACAGCGCCAGCGCAAGCGAAGCTTGCCAGTGTTCGGTGACGAGGCGGCGAAACATACGATTGCTGAACGTGGATTTCGGATTGCGGCACGACCCGAGCAGGCGGCGCCGGCTCAGTTCGGCGTGGCGCCCGCCTCCTCGCCCACAACCTTCGATTTGCCGAGTTTCTGGAGGTAGGCGATGAGAGCCACGAGCTCCTTCTCCGGCTCGATGAGCTTGCCGGCGGCCTTGAGGTCGGCGGCGATCGCCATCGCCTGCTGTTCGCACTGCGCGTTGATCTCCGCCTCGGTCATCTCCGGATACGGCACGCCGATCAGGCGCTGCACGCGGATCTTGGAAGGCAAGGCTGCGATGTCCGTCTTCTGCTCGGCGAGCCACGGGAAGGACGGCATGTTGGAATCCTTCTCCATCAAGCGCGGGTCGATGGTGTGGTCGTAGTGCCAGGCGTTGCTGTACTTGCCGCCCACGCGGGCCAGATCCGGACCGGTGCGGCGGGAACCCCACTGGAACGGATGGTCGTAGAGCGACTCGCCGAGCCTCGAGTACTCGCCATAGCGGAGCACGTCCGGCACGAGCGTGCGGATCATCTGCGAATGGCAGTTGTAGCAGCCTTCGCGGATGTAGATGTCGCGGCCGGCGAGCTCGAGCGGCGTATACGGAACTTGGAGGCGATCTTCGACATTCTCCGGGCGATAGGCCAGGACGGTCGGGAGGATCTGGGTGACGCCGCCGATGGCGGCGGCGACGAAAGTCAGGATCGAGAACGGGATCGCGTTGGCCAGCAGCTGGTCGTACCAGGCGGCCCAGCTCGCGCCCTTCGCCACGAAGTGCGCGTAGCCCACGACCACAGTGAGGATCAGACCGAAGACGGCCACGACCCGCGCATAGTCGTTGCCGAAGAGCCAGAGGAAACCGAAGAGCAGCGCGAAGCCGCAGACCAGCGTGGGCGGGTTGATGAACGTCCGCACCAGGCCCATCGGCGAAACCTCGGGGTGCGCCTCGGCCGGATGCACCTCGGCGGTGCCGTTGACCGCCTGGCCGCTGCGCGCGGTCTTGTAGATGTTGTAGGCGAGCAGGACGAAGCCGGCGAGGTAGAGCAGACCGCCGAAGAGGCGGAAGAGCATCATCGGGCGGATCGCATTGAGGGTCTCAATGAAGAGCGGATACGCAAGCGTGGTGCCGTTGTCGGTCGTGGCGAGGAGGTTGAGGCCCTGGGTGATGCCCGAGACCCACATCGCGCCCATGTAGAAAAGGATGCCCACCATCGCCAACCAGAAGTGGAGATCGGCGAGCTTCGTAGAATGGAGCTTCGTGTTCCAGAGGCGCGGGGCCAACCAGTAGAACATGCCGGCGGCCATGAGGCCGTTCCAGCCGAGGGCACCGCCGTGGACGTGGCCGATGATCCAGTCGGAGTAGTGGCCGACGGCGTTGACGGAGCGGATCGAGAGCAGCGGCCCTTCGAAGGTCGCCATGCCGTAGAAGGTCACGCCCGCGGCGAAGAACTTGATCACCGGATCGGTGCGCAACTTGTCCCAGGCGCCGCGCAGCGTGAGCAGGCCGTTGAGCATGCCGCCCCACGACGGCGCCCAGAGCATGAGGCTGAAAAGCATGCCCAGGAACTGGAGCCAGGTGGGCAGCGCGGTGTTGAGCAGATGGTGCGGGCCGGCCCAGATGTACATGAAGACGAGCGACCAGAAATGGATCACCGAGAGGCGGTACGAGTAGACCGGGCGCTCGGCGGCCTTCGGCATGAAGTAGTACATGATGCCGAGGATCGGCGTGGTGAGGAAGAACGCCACGGCGTTGTGTCCATACCACCATTGCACCAGGGCGTCCTGCACCCCGCCGAAGATCGGGTAGCTGTGCAGCAGCGAGGTCGGAATCGAGAGATGGTTGACGATGTAGAGCATCGCCACCGTGAGGATGGTCGCGATGTAGAACCAGAGGGCGACGTAGAGCGTGGGCTCGTTGCGCTTGGCCAGCGTCCAGAAAAAGTTGATCGCGAAGACGACCCAGATGAGCGCGACGGCGATGTTGATGGGCCAGATGAGCTCGGCGTACTCCTTGCCGCGGGTGAGGCCGGCCGGGAGGGTGATCGCGGCGGCCACGATGATCAGGTTCCAGCCCCAGAAGTGCAGCTTCGAGAGGAAGTCGGAGGCGGTGCGGCACTTGCAGAGGCGCTGCGTCGAGTAGTAGACGCCCGCGAACATCATGTTGCCCACGAACGCGAAGATGACGGCATTGGTGTGCAGCGGGCGGAGACGCCCGAAGCTGATGTACTGGAGCCCCTCGCTCTGGATCAGCCCGAAGGAGATCCACTCGAGGAACTTCCCGTTCATCTGCCAGAAGTTCAGCTGGGAGGCGGCGAGCGCACCGGCGCTCATGCCCACGATCGCCCACACGATGGAGGCGATCATGAACCAGCGGACGGACTGGTCGTCATACTCGATGACGGTCTTCGAAACGGGTCGGGCGGAGGCGGACGGAGCTGCGCTCATGAGCTACGGGGAGGCGTTGGCGGGGTTGCGGGCCGGGCGGACACCGGGGTCGACTGGGCGGGTTGCGGCTGCGGCTGCGCCTGAGCGGGTGGCGCGTCGTCCTCGAGAGGAAGCAACGCGGCACGCTCGGGCGAACCGAAATGGAAGCGCCCGTGTTCCTTCACGAAGAGCGCGAGAAACACAAGCGCCAGCAACAGGCTCAGGATGACCGTGATCCAGAGTACCGGCATTGAGTGAGTGGTGGAGGGTGGTAGGCAGAAACGCCGCGGGTGAGACGGCGCGCGAAGCATCGTAGCCGGGTGGGGCTGCGCGGGCTCCGCAGATCTTGTGAAATGTAGTGTGGGGTTTGGCACCGGGGGCAAGCCCTGACCACACCGCGTGAACCAAAAGATGCGGATGGTTGGCCAACCGACGCTGCGACC
The DNA here is from genome assembly GCA_023269585.1 of Opitutaceae bacterium. GTDB lineage: Bacteria > Verrucomicrobiota > Verrucomicrobiia > Opitutales > Opitutaceae > CAJCBL01. Next base: position 17,831 of record JAHFTC010000004.1, on the reverse strand, counting down.
CCACCCACCCCCTGTGCCACTATTCCCCCATGCATCGCAGTTTCGTCGCCGAGTTCGCTGCGCGACGCCCCGCCATCAAGCACGCGTGGGAGAGAAAACTGCGCCTTGAGGCGGTCACCAGTCCCCTCGCCAACCCCGACACCCTGGTCCTGCTGATGGATCGCACGCTCGACGATCTGCACGAGGCCTTGGGCAACCGTTGCCTCGCCGCGATCCCACCGCCCGCACGAGCGATGCGCACTGGCTGCCTCTGCGGGCTCAACCCGCTCCTGGCCTACTTCCGTGTCGCCGCCAGCGTGATCCCGACCGTGATGAGCCAAGGCGCCGATCGTTGCCCGGCGCTCAGCGCCTCCACCTACGCCGCATGTCTGCAGGAGACGCTGGCCGTGATCCAGGCGACCGCCCACGAGGAGATTCGGTCCTTCTGCGCCATGTGCCAGACGGAGATCGCCCACGGGACACGGCACGCTCCGGCGAGCACCGGCCAGCCCTTCGCCCTCACAACCCGCTGACCAGGTCGGGTCAACGCGACATCCCCGCGACCGAATCCGCGAGGATGCGCTCGCGGTACGCCGACGGCGACTCGCCCGTAATGCCGCGGAACACCCGGTTGAATTGGGAGAGCGACTGGAAGCCCACCTGAAACGCCGCCTCGCTCACCCGCACATGGGGGTTGAGCAGGAGGTTCTTCACCTTCTCGACCCGCACCCGCGCCAGATAGCTCGTGAACGTCAGCCCGGTGGCCTGCTTGAACATCTTGCAGAAGTAGTAGGCGCTGGTGTTAACCGCCTTGGCGACCTCGCTCAAACGCAGGTCTTCCGCCTGGTGTTCCTCGATGAAGCTCTTCGCCCGCTGGATCATCGGCGGCTCCCCCAACTGGTCCTTCACGATCAATTGGTTGCTCAGCGTTGCCAAATGTTGGGCGAAAATTTCCAGCAACCGCACGATCGACTCGTACTGTTTCCGCGACAGCACCCGGGTATGGAAATAGGCCTCCTCAAGACGCTTCACATCGACCTCCATCCCCCACTTAAGCAGGGCGTTTGCCGTACGTGAAAAATCGCCGTCCTCCGGGGTTTGCAGGTGCACCTGTCCGGTCTGGAGATAGGCGATCGTGTTCTCCCCCACCCGCACCGGCACCACCGTTTCGCACAGGCCCGCGAAACATTTCAGTGTCTTCGTCCGGATCCCGGCCTGTTCCTCAACCTTCTTGCGCATGCTCAAACATGCCGCACACGAGTGGTTCGATTGGCCGAGGAGCACACAGAACGGATTCTGGTCCTTGCTGTCCCCCATCGCCAGATGGAGCGAGTCGAGCGCGCGCAAGCCCAGCGGCAGCCCGGTCGTGTCCCGGAATGCCCGCGCATAGTCCCGGAAGATGTCCGAGCGGCGGAGCAGCTCGACAAGACCTTGGCTTCGTTTGGCCGGAGTGATTTTCTCCTTCATCGACAGGTAGATCGCAGGGCGCGGACGATGGGAACCCCACGGCGGCGGCGCAAATCAAAACCCCAAAATCTGCGCAGCGTTAACCAAAGGTTGCGCAGTGTGAAGACTGCACTCCCGCTACCATCACCCGTTGGCTTCCAAAAAATTACCTCCATGACAGCACCCTCCTCTCCTGCCCCCACCAACGTTCTCGCCGCGGCCCTGGCCAAGGCCCCAACCAAAAACGCCAAGGTTCTCGCCTTCGTCCGCGAGAACGCCGAACTCTGCCAGCCCGCCGCCATCGAATGGTCGGACGGTTCCCAAGCCGAGTACGACCGCATGATTGAGATCATGGTCACGGGTGGCACGGCCATCCGTCTCAACGAAGCCAAGCGTCCAAACTCCATCCTCGTCCGTTCCGACCCGACCGACGTCGCCCGCGTCGAGGACCGCACCTACATCTGCTCCGTCAACCCGAAGGATGCCGGCCCGACCAACAACTGGATGGCGCCGAAACAGATGAAGGAAACCATGCGCCCCCTCTACAAGGGCTGCATGGCCGGCCGCACGATGTACGTCATCCCGTTCTCGATGGGCCCCATCGGCTCGCCGATCGCCCACATCGGCGTCGAGCTCTCCGACTCCCCGTACGTCGTCGCCAACATGCGCATCATGACCCGCATCGGCACCGCCGTATGGACCGCGCTCGGCGACAAGGACTTCGTCCGCTGCCTGCACACCGTCGGCAAGCCGCTCGCCGCCGGCGAGAAGGATGTCGCCTGGCCCTGCAACCCGACCAAGTACATCACCCACTTCCCCGAGGAACGCATGATCTGGTCCTTCGGCTCCGGCTACGGCGGCAACGCCCTGCTCGGCAAGAAGTGCTTCGCCCTCCGCATCGCCTCCACCATCGCCCGCGACGAGGGCTGGATGGCCGAGCACATGCTCATCCTCAAGGTCGAGAACCCGGAAGGCCAGGCCAACTACGTCGCCGCCGCCTTCCCGTCCGCCTGCGGCAAGACCAACTTCGCCATGCTCATCCCGCCCGCCGAGATGAAGGGCTGGAAGGTCACCACCATCGGTGACGACATCGCCTGGCTCAAGCCCGGTGCCGACGGCCGCCTCTACGCCATCAATCCCGAGGCCGGCTTCTTCGGCGTCGCCCCCGGCACCGCCTACGACTCCAACCCGTCGGCGATGGACACCTGCAAGAAGGACACCATCTTCACCAACGTCGCCCTCACCGAGGACGGCGATGTGTGGTGGGAAGGCATGACCAAGCAGCCCCCGGCCAAGCTCACCGACTGGACCGGCAAGGAGTGGACCCCGGATTGCGGCCGCGTTTCCTCGCACGCCAACTCCCGTTTCACCGCCCCCGCCCGCAACTGCCCCTGCATCGACCAGGACTGGGAGAACCCGGCCGGCGTTCCGATCTCCGCCATCATCTTCGGCGGCCGTCGCCCGACGACCATGCCGCTGGTGTTCCAGTCGTGGAACTGGTCGCACGGTGTCTACCTCGGCGCCACCATGGGCTCCGAGATGACCGCCGCCGCCGCCGGCACCATCGGCCAGGTCCGCCGCGACCCGATGGCCATGTTGCCCTTCACCGGCTACAACGTCGGCGACTACCTCGCCCACTGGCTCGAGATCACCAAGCTCGCCAAGAACCCGCCCGCCATCTTCCACGTGAACTGGTTCCGCAAGACCGCGGACGGCAAATGGATGTGGCCGGGCTTCGGCGACAACACCCGCGTGCTCAAGTGGATCGTCGACCGCGTCAACGGCAAGGTCGCCGCCAAGGAATCCCCGATCGGCTGGATGCCCTACGCCAAGGACATCGTGCTCGACGGCATGAGGAACTTCGACGCCGCCAAGCTCGAGGCCGCCCTCGCGATCAATATCGACGAGTGGAAAAAGGAAGTCATCGGCCACGAAGAGCACTTCGTGAAGCTCTACACCTCGCTGCCCAAGCAGCTGCTGTTCGAGAAGGAGCTGCTCACCTCCCGCCTCTGATCGTCACCACGATCTGAATCTCCGAGCCCGGAGCGCCTCGTGCGCCCCGGGCTTTTTCTTGCCGAGCGGCCCAAGGGGCGCTCGATGCGGAAGACAACAGACTGCACCGGCAATCGAACGATGGAGTGTGCTGCCCACCGCCAAACGCGATCGCCGTTTTCGTGGTCACAGGCGCGTCGCCGACTCCAGCGGTCCCTGCCTTTCTCGACACGACCACGCAACAATTCCGATCGCAGCTTCGGTCGCCCTCACGTCGATCGCCCATCCAACAACGGGCCATTCCGCACTCCGCAATGACGTCAGCCCGTCCCCTGGCCGAACTTCGCCTTGTGGGTGGCGGAAACCGTCACGTACTTCTCCGCCCACCCGCGGATCTTGGCCCGCTCCTCGGGCGAAAGCTGGCGCACGACCTTGGCCGGCACCCCCACCGCCAACGACCCCGGCGGAATCTTCGTGCCGTTGGTCACCAGCGAGTGCGCTCCCACGATCGACTGCTCGCCGATTTCCGCCCCGTCGAGAATCGTCGCCTGCATGCCAATCAGACATTCATCGCCGATCGAGCAGGCGTGGATCATGGCGGCGTGCCCGATCGTCACGTACTTGCCGACCTTCACGCCAAAGTTGTCCGCGAGGTGCACCACGGTGCCATCTTGGACGTTGCTTCCCTCGCCAATCTCTATCGAATTAATGTCTCCGCGCAGCACGCAGTTGTGCCAGACGCTCGCCCGCGGTCCGATGTGGACATCGCCCAACAGGATCGCGCCGCGCGCCACGTAGGCCGTCGGATCGACCTGCGGTTCTTTGTTCAGATGCTTCGCCAAACGTTCTTCAACGGTCATGGTATCGCGAGGCTAGCGCGCCCCTTTTCCGACCTGCAAACTTCATTCGACCCTTCCGAATCCCAATGAAAACCGCTCCAGTCGTTTTCAACAACACCGTCCTCCGCGACGGTCATCAGTCGCTCGCCGCGACGCGCATGACCACCGCCCAGATGCTGCCCGCCTGCGCCGAGCTCGACTCCCTCGGCTTCGGTGCGCTCGAGACCTGGGGTGGCGCGACCATCGACTCCTGCCTGCGCTTCCTCGGCGAGAATCCCTTCGAACGCCTCGGCACCCTCAAGCAAGCCGCCCCGAAGACCCCGCAGATGATGCTCCTGCGCGGCCAGAACATCGTCCAGTATACCTCGTTCCCCGACGACGTCGTCGAGGCCTTCGTCGCCGCCACCGCCGCCCGCGGCCTCGACATCTTCCGCGTCTTCGACGCCCTCAACGACATCCGCAACCTCCGCACGGCCATCAAGGCCGTAAAGAAGGCCGGCAAACACGCCCAGGGCACGATCTGCTACACCCTCAGCCCCGTCCACACCGTCGCCAACTTCCTCACGCTCGCCGAGGACATCGCCGCCCTCGGCGTCGACTCGATCTGCATCAAGGACATGGCCGGCCTGATCCAGCCCGAGATCGCCCGCGCCCTTGTCACGGGCATCAAGGAGCGCACCAAGCTCCCCGTCGTCCTCCACAGCCACGACACCGCCGGGCTCGCCGCCGCCTCCTACCACGCCGCCACCCAGGCCGGTGTCGACTGGATCGACACCTCCATCGCCCCCTTCGCCAACGGCACCGGCCAACCCGATACGTTGCGCATGCTCGCGGTGCTCGAGGGCCTCGACCGTTGCCCGTCCTACGACCGCACCAAGCTCGTCGCCCTCGGCAAGCATTTCGAGAAGGTCTACGCCGAGCTCGGCAAGTTCACCAGCCCCGCCAACGAAAAGACCGACACCGCCACCCTCGTGTATCAGGTCCCCGGTGGCATGCTCTCCAACTTCCGCAACCAGCTCAAGGAGCAGAAGATGGACGGGCAGCTCGAGCAGGTGCTCGCCGAGATCCCGTACGTGCGCGAATGCCTCGGCTGGATCCCGCTCGTCACGCCCACCTCCCAGATCGTCGGCACGCAGGCCATGCTCAACGTGAAGTTCGGCCGCTGGAAGAACATCGCCCAGCCCACCGCCGATGTCCTCCTCGGCAAATACGGCCGCACCCCCGGCCCCGTCTACGCCGATCTCCTGCACCACGTCGAGAAGCAGTCCGGGCTCAAGCGCTCCGAGGAACGCCAGGCCGATCTGCTCCCGCCGCGCCTGCCCAAGCTCAAGGAGGAGCTCCGCGCCAAGGGTTTTCCGGATACCGACGAGATGGCCGTGCTCCACGCGATGTTCCCGCAGGAACTCGACAAGCTCCTCAAGCCCGCGCCGGCCCCGGCGCCCGCGGCCCCGGTCGCCATCACCACTCCGGCTTCCGCACCGGTGGCTGCCCCGCCGCCAGCGGGCAGCGCGACGCACTACGCCCTCACCGTCGAAGGCCGCACCTACGGTATCGACGTCCAGGAGCTTCAGAGCTGATTCCCGGGCTCAACGACGATCCGCGGCCTCGGCCGCCTCGCGATACTGGCGCCGGAACAGCGCGGTGAGCTCCTGCGCCAGCCGCGCCTCCTCCGTCTTGTCCGCCGCCGCCAACCGGCGCCGGATCTCACCTCGCGCGCGGTCGTAGTCCACCGCCGAAAAATCTCCCAGCACGGCCATCACCCGCGGCGGCCGGCCGGCGGCGATCGCGCGGCGCCAGGCCTGCTGCAGTTCCACGTGGGGGTCCTCGAAAACGACCCGGACAATGAAGGCGAGCTCACGGAGCATCCCGCCCGTGCGGTCCGCCCGATAGACCAGCTGTCCCTCGGGATCGTACGGATTCACCGTCGGGTCCGAGCGCAGGCGCGGCCACGCGGCGTCGGCATAACAGTCGCGGCGGGCGGGCAGCCGCCGCAGGGCGAAACGCTCCGGCCCGCCCGGCGTGCCCACTTTCTGGTTCCACAGCCGCTGCCCTTCCGGCGACAGCGTGAACTCGATGAAATCCTGCGCGAGCTCCCGCTGCGGCGCCCCGCGCAGCAGCGCGATGGGATCGGCGGTGTACGCCGTGCCGCCGCGCGGCGCCACGAAACGCACCCGGCCCCCGCCCTGCCGCCGCGCGAGCGTCTCCTCCTGGAACCGTCCGTAGAAATCGATGCAGATCCCCGCCGCCGCGTCGCCCTGCGCCACGTCGATCGGCGGCTTCTGGGAACTGTCGGTGAAGTACCGCGCGTTCGCGGATGCGAGCTGGAGCAACCGCAAACCCTCGATCCAGCCCTCCCGCACCGCCCGGGCCTCGCGTTGGGTCGGATCCGGCTCCTCGGCGGCGAGCGCCTCGTAGCGCCGCTGCATCTGCTCCTGCACGACCATTTCGAAGGCCGCCGCCACCGACGCACTGCGCCGCGGATCCGCCAACGCCACTTCGCCAAGCAGCTCCGGGCGGGTCAGATCGCTCCACTGCGCCACCTCCTTCACCCCCAGCCTCGTCAACGAGTCCTCGTTGCTCAGCAACCCGAAGGCGGAAAGCACCGTGCCGTACCAGCGCCCCTGCGGATCCTGCAGCTCCTCGCCAGCCCACTGCTGCGGGAAGACCTCGTCGGTGAACCACTCGGGATGCCGCTCGCGCATCCCTCCATCGACCAGCCAGCCGGCCCGCGCCCCGCGCGCGTGCTCATAGTTCCCGCCGCCGAAGAACACCTCCAGCCCCACGCCGACATTCGACGCCAGAAACGCGCGCCGGGCCGCCTGCTCGGGCGTGTCGTCCTCCGGCGCTGGCGCCGGTACGATCTGCTCGTCCAGGGCCGCCGCCGCCAACCCGGCGGACCAAGCCCGGCCCAACTGTTTCCGCCAATGCTGCTCGAACGCCGCCGCGTAACCATCTCTCAGGTACCGCACGGTCTCGCTCGCGCCGCCGATCACCCGCCAGTCGATGCGCACCGTCTGCCCGCTCCGCGCCCGGTACCAGCGGGCGAAGGCGACGCCGAACTCCTGCCGGATCGATTCGTTGTGCGGGGTCACCACGACCAAGGTCCGCTCCGCCTCCTGCGCCCGTTCCCGCGGTCGCAGCGCGAAGGGCACGACGACTAGGCCTGCCAAGGCGCCGAGAACGAGACAACGAGCCCACATGGTGTATCCTCCGCGCTCCGCCGCTAAGGTTTGAGTACCACCACATCGTCCGGGTCGACCGTGGCCCAGACCTCGCCCTTCGCCGCGGCGCCGACAAAACGCGGGTTGAGCTCGTGCACCGTCACCTCGCTCTCGCCGGAGACAAAGCGGTGCTGCGCAATCTCACCGAGGTAGAACGACTCCGCGATGGCGCCCCGCACACAGTTGCCGCTCGTCTGCTGCCGGCCCAGCCGCCAACACTCCGGTCGCACCGACACCAAGGCATCGGCCCCGCGCCGGAAGACCTCCTCCCCGTCGCCGGCGACACCTTGGAAACGGCACAGCGGCGTGTCGACGAGCAGCCGCCCGCCTTCGCCGCCCACGATTCGGCCGCGCAACAGGTTGGTCTCGCCGATGAACCGCGCCACCGCCGCGCTCCGCGGCCGCGCATAGACCTCGCGCGGCGTACCGATCTGCAGGATGCGCCCGGCGTCCATCACCGCCATCCGGTCGGCGATCGCCAAGGCCTCCTTCTGGTCGTGCGTCACGTAGACCGTCGTAAGCTGGTGACTCTTGCACACCCGCCGGATCTCCCCGCGCATCTCGGCGCGCAGCCGGGCATCGAGATTGGACAGCGGCTCGTCGAGCAGCAGGCAACGCGGCCGCACGACCAGCGCCCGCGCCAGCGCCACGCGTTGCTGCTGGCCGCCCGAGAGCTGGTGGGGTTTGCGCGCCCCCAACGCGCCGAGCTGGACCGCCTCGAGCGCCTGCGCCACGCGTCGCTCGATCTCCGCCGCGGACACCTTCCGTTCCTCAAGGCCGAAGGCCACGTTCGCAGCCACCGTCAGATGGGGCCACAGCGCGTAGCTCTGGAAGACCATGCCGGTGTTGCGCTCGTGTGGCGCCAAGCGCGTGACGTCGTTTTCGCCGAAAACAATCGTCCCCGCATCCGGCTTCTCGAAACCCGCCAGACAGCGCAGCAACGTCGTCTTGCCGCAACCACTCGGACCCAGCAGGAAAAACAGCTCCCCCGGCTGGATCGCCAGATCGAGCGCGTCGAGCGCCACCGTCGCGCCGAATCGTTTGCTGACCTTCTGGATGCCGATGGGTGTCATGGCCGGGTCACGGTGCGGGAGCGAACGCCCGCCCCCCGGCGAAGTCAAGGCACCGGCCGACACCACGATTTCACTCGGAACCCGATTGCCTCGTTTCTCACACAACCGTTACTTTCCCCGCCTCGCATGCCCGCCCGTTCCAAGAAGATCCCCGCCCATCGCGACCTCGCCGAGATTCTCGTCACCGAGGCGCAGATCCGCCGTCGCCTCGTCACGCTCGCCGCCGAGATCGACCGGTCCTACGCCGGCCAGGAGATCACCGCCATCGCCATCATCAACGGCGCGCTCCTTTTCACCGGCGACCTGCTCCGCCTCCTCACCCGTCCCGTGCGGCTCGACTGCGTGCGCGTATCCAGCTACCGCAACTCCACTTCCGCCGTCACCGAGCCCCAGCTGCGCGGCAGCCTCACGCTCGACATCGAGAACCGGCACGTCCTGCTCATCGACGACATCCTCGACACCGGCAAGACGCTCGCGATGGTCGTCGACCTGATCGGCGCGATGAAACCCGCCTCGGTGCGCACCTGCGTCCTCCTCGACAAACGCGGCCGCCGCGAGGTGCCGTTCGAGGCGGACTTCGTCGGTTTCGAGATCCCCGACCGTTTCGTCGTCGGCTACGGCCTGGATTTCGCCGAGCGCTACCGCAACCTGCCCTGCATCGGCGTCCTCAAGCCCGCGTTGCAGAACCCGCCCGAGTGGGCCTAGGAAACGGTCGTCCTTCGTCCTCCCGTTTCCTTATGACGGGCTACGCCCGTTTGGTTCTTGGACGTCGCGAAGCCTTTCCCTGTAGCGAAGCTCGCAAGAGCTTCGTCCGTGGTCGACCGGAGCGACCACTGTGGGAGGGGCTTTACGCCCCGACTTCTCCGCGCAGGCGCTGCCAGTTGCCGCCGAGCACCGCCGCCAACTCCGCGTCCGTGAGACCGCTCCCCCCGATCTCCGCGAGGAAACGCGCAAACTCCGGCCCCGCCAGGTCCCTCGGATACAGCCGCAACGGATAATCGGATCCATACAGGATCCGTTCCGCGCCGACCGCTTTCGCCACCAAGGGGAAAACCTCCGGCCTGTACAGCAACGGCGAGGCCGCGGTGTCGTACCACACGTTCGCCAGCGGCTTCGCCACCGCGCGGTTCAGCTCGAAGAACGGCAGCAGCCCGCCCCAATGCGCAAACACGAACCGCACGTCCGGATGCCGCCCCGCCAACGCCATCAGCTCCAAGAACGGCGTCTCCACTCTCCCGGGATACGCGCGCCCCGCCGGCTCCGTCACGTGCAGGTTCACCGGCCAGCGCCACTGCGCCGCCAACTCCAGCGCCGCCGCCAGCGCCGGATCGTCGTAGCCGAAACCCTGCGCCGGCGGGCACAGTTCGCCGAGTCCGGAAAGTCCCTCGTCGCGACAGCGCGCCAGTTCCGCCCGCACGCCCTCCGCCCCGGCCGCCGCATGCAACGTAGCGAATGCCTCGAACCGGTCCGGGTGCCGGCGCACGACCTCGGCGAAGAACCGGTTCTGCTCCGCACACGTGGCCGCCTTCTCCCAATACCACCCGAGCAGCACCGCCCGATCGACACCGGCCGCATCCATGTCACGCAGCAGCCGCTCCTCGTTCGCCCAGCCCTGCAGACTCGCACCGCCCTCCGTCCGCGGGCCGACCATCGCCGCCCACCGGGCCTCGCCCCGCGCCGCCGCCCAGCCCGCCGGATCCGCAATCGCGGCGTCGGGATACAGATGCACGTGGCAGTCGATGATCATGCGCGGCTCACAGCGTTGCCGCTCCGAGCCGCCGCGGCAAGTACGCGGAAACGCGCAGGCCCCAACTGCCGCCTTCCACCGGCGCCTCGACTCTTGCCGACCAGCCGCCTCTCCCGTTTTGCTCCCGTCATGCTCCCCTGGCTCCGCCCCGCGCTGATCGGCCTCGCTCTGATCACCGGCCTCGTTTCCGGATACGCTGCCGCCCCGGCCGGCGTCGATCTCGCCGCCGAGGTCCCGGCCAGCTCGAGCCTCGTCACCGGGCGCCTCCCGAGCGGCCTGCGTTACGCAATCCTGCCGCACACCGGCCGCTCCGGCGCCGCGAGCCTGCGCTTGCACGTCGATGCCGGCTCGCTCGACGAGCGCGACGACGAACGTGGCTACGCTCACTTCATCGAGCACATGGCGTTCAAGGGCACCCGCCACTTCGCCTCCGGCGAACTGGTGAAGTTTCTTCAACGGGAAGGGGTGAAATTTGGCCCGCACCTCAACGCCACCACCAGCTACGACCACACGCTCTACCGACTCGACTTCGCCACCGCTTCGCCCGCCCAACTCGAGACCGGCCTGCGCATCCTGCGCGACTTCGCCGACGGCATCCTCCTCGAGCCCGCCGAGGTGCAGCGCGAATCCACCGTGATCCTCAGCGAGGATTTCGCCCGCCGCACCGCGCTCGCCGTTGAACGCACCGCGCAGACCACTCTGCTCTTCGCCGGCACCCGCCTCCCCGCGCGCCCGCCCATCGGCGTGGAAGCCACGATCCGCACCGCCTCCGCCGCCCGCCTGCACGAGTTCTACACCGCCTGCTACCGGCCCGAGCGCCTCACCGTCATCGCCGTCGGCGACTTTGACCCGGGGGCAATCGAAGCCACGCTTCGTGCCCAGTTCGGCTCGCTCGCCGCCCAAGCTCCCGCCCGCGCCCCCGTCGCCATCGGCTCACCACAGCGTTCCCGGAGAAGCGCCGTTTCCCTGCATCCGACCACCGGCGAGAGCAACCTGCGGTTCAGACTCGGGCTCGTCTGCCCGGCGCCCGCCGGACCTTCCCGTTGGCGCGATCTCGCGCACGAGGCCGCGCTGCAGGCGGCGATCCAGATGCTGACACGTCGCCTCGACCGGCTCGAACAGAGCCCCTCCGCCCCCTTCAGCAACGCCAGCGTCGTCTCCGCCGTTCCCTGCCGAGGATTCCGCGAGCTCAACTTCGTCTTCCTTCCCGGCCCACACGGATGGGAGACCGGGCTCGCCGCCCTCGAGCAGGAGATCCGTCGCGTCACGGAGCACGGGTTCACGGCCGGGGAACTCGCGCTCCACCAGCGCCTCGCTCGGGACAACCTCCAGCGCGCCGTCGAAACCGAGGCCGCCGCCGCACCCGCCGTGCTTGCCGGGACGCTCGTCGAGGCCCTCGCCCGCGGGGCGCAGTTCTACTCCTTCGCCGAACAACACGAAGCCCTCGTCCGTATCCTCGACGACCTCTCGCCCGCCGCTTGCCAGCAAGCCTTCCGTGCGGCGCTCGCCCACGGCCCCTTCGCCGCCTTCGTCACCGGCCCCGCACCGCTCCTGCCCGACCGCTCGCGCGTCGCCACGGTTCTGGCACGGAGTCGCATTGTCGCCGTCGCTCCGCCGGTTCCGGAGGCGCCGGTGGACTTCGCCTACCGCGACTTCGGTCCCGCCGGAGCCGTCGTGCGCCGCGAACACGTGCCCGACCTCGATCTCTGGCTGGTCGATTTCGCCAACGGCGTACGCCTCAGCCTCAAGCGCACTCCCTTCGAACCCGGGCAGGTGCGTTGCCGCGTACGCCTCGGCCACGGACGGCTCGTGGAACCGCCCGCGCACCCCGGCCTGAGCATGTGGACGTCCGCCTGGTTCGCCGGCGGCCTCGGCCGCCACGACTGGGCCGCCATCACCCGCCTCGGCGACGCGCACAACCTCGCCGTCACCTGTACCCGCGAGACGGATTCATTCCAACTCGGCGGTCGTGCCCGCCCCGCCCAGCTCGATCTCCTGCTCGGCATCCTCACCGCCTACGTCGCCGACCCGGCCTTTCGCCCCGAGGGTTTCGCCGCCACCACCGCCACGGTCGACCGCACCGTCCGGCCGCGCTACGCCGAACCCGACGGCGCCGTGCAGGTGCACCTCCTGCCCCGTCTCGCCGGCGGCGATCCCCGGATCGGCACCCCGCCCGCCGAGGTGCTCTTCGCCCACACCCACGCACAGCTTCGCGCCTGGCTCGCGCCGATCATCGCCACGGCCCGGCCCGAGATCGCGCTCATCGGCGACCTCGATCCCGACACCGCGATCGCCGCCGTCGCGCGCACCTTCGGCGCCCTGCCACCGCGCTCACCGCCGCCGCTCGATCCCGCCCGCCGCACGCTCCGCTTCCTCGCCCCGCCGGTTACGGAGACCATCTCCCTAGTCGCCGCCGCGCCGCGTCCCGCTCGCCTCGAGCTATTTTGGAGAACCGGCGACACCCTCTCGCCCCGCCAACGCGCGCACCTCGCGCAGCTTGCCGCGGTGTTGGAGGATCGGTTACGCATCCAGGTGCGCGAGCGCGACGGCGCCACATACGCCGTGCACGCCAGCTTCAGCCGGACGGCCGCCTACACCGGCTTCGCCACCCTGCGCTGCTCGCTCGATGTGAACCCGGAGCACGCCCCGCGTTATCTCGACCTCGTGCGCGACATCGCCGCGGACCTCGCCCTTCGCGGTATCACCGCCGAGGAACTCGCCCGGGCCCAGGCGCCGCTCCTCGCCAGCGCACGGGCGAGCCGCTCCAGCAACGCCTACTGGCTCGACGAGGTCCTCGCCGAAGCCCAGTCCGACCCCGTGCGCCTTCCCGCCGCCCGGACGCTCGAAAGCGATATCACCTCCGCGACGCCCACCGACCTCGCCGCTCTCGCCGCCCGCTATCTCCAGCCCGAACAGTCGTTCCGCTTCGTCATCCGGACCCAAGTCGCTCCCTCCCCCGCTCCGGGCCGTTAGGCAACCGCTGTGGCGCGCAGCGCTACTTCCGACTGCTGAAAGGAAAATCGATCTGGATCCTCGTCGCAGCCGGTTTCCCATCCTTGATTCCAGGACGAAACCGCCAGCGAGCCAAAGACTCCAGCGCCGCCGCGGAAAACGCCGGGTGATCTGACGCGATCACGCTGAGCTCCTGCACAGTTCCGTCCTCTCCAACGACGAACTGGACGGTCACGTTTCCGTCCGTTTGTTCCGCCCAAAGCTCGGCTGGATTGCGCGGGGTAAACGACTCCAGCAGAACCGGTGCGGAATCACTGCCACTCCAGTTCGACCGGACCTGTTTCCGTTGTTCGGAGGCCCAGCGATAGATCTCACCGTCGTCCATCTCACGCTCCCGGCAGAAGGCGTCTCGCGGGGTTGCCCCCTCCTCAATCAAGTCGGCGACCAAACTCGAGCGATAGTCGTTCTGTGCACCAGCAGCCCGCAGCATACCGAGCATCTCGGTCCGAACCGCCTCTGTTTGCGGCTCGTAGACGAGGAGGAAAGCCAGCGCGTAACGAGCTGCCACATCTTCCCGCGCCCCGGCCGCAATCTGCGCCCGGAGGTGATTGATCGCTCCTACCTCCGCGCTCCGATCACCGACTCCGTAGTTCGCCAGCGCGAAGGTCGAGCGCACCGACCCCTCCGCCGCCGCGCGCCGGAACCACTCGGCCGCAGCATCATGCTCACCGGCATTCCGCAACTGGCGCGCCCACAGCTCCATCCCTTCGCGATCGCCGGTTTTGGCGAGTTCCTCGGACCAGAGCGCCACCTGCGCGGGCGTCGCGTCCTCAAGCTCGCCCTGTTCCTCGGCCCGCATGAACAGCCGCCGTGCGGCGGCGTTGCCGAGCTCCGCCGCGGCCAGCATGAGTTCGTTCGCCACCTCTCCCGCCGCCGGCTCCACCATTCCGAGACGTTGCGCGCTCGCCAGCACGAACGCCCCCTCGCTCTCGCCGGCCGCCCACGCCTTGCGCAACCACGCCTCGGCCTGCGCCGGCCCGTCCGCCCGGCCTTCGTCGGCGAGCAGCAGCCGGCCCAGTTCCGCCATCGCCCGCGCGTTGCCGGTCTCGGCGGCGGCCGCGATGAACTTCTCGCCCGCGGCCTTGTCGCCGGCGCCCTCGCCGTAGCGCAGCACCAAGCCGAGCGTGAGCGCCGCCTCGGCGTCGCCGGCCGCGGCGCGCTGCTCCAACTCCGCCCGCAACGCCGCCTCGTCGAGCGTCGCCGCCAGGGCCAGCTTGCGCGTCAGCGCCTCGGTCAGCGGCCCGAAATCCGTCGGGCGAACCAGCCACGCCCGCGCTCCCGTATTCGACCTTCCAAGCGACGTTTTCTTGCGCTCGGCGTCCGACTTCGAATCAGCCCCTGTGCCGGTTGGCCGCACGGTTGCACGAGCATCCGCGCCTACCCTCGTTCCGCCCGCGGGGCCCTCCTTGTCCGCCGTGGCGGCGGCCTGCGCCGGAGTCGCCGTCGTCGCGATCTGTGATTCAGCCGCTGCCGCCTTGGCCTCCGCGTCCGCCGCGGTCTTCTCGTCGCGTGCCACCGGCCGACAACCCGGCGCCAGGCAGACGGCCACCGCCAAACCCGCGCCGAAGAAACAGGGGTACTTGCCTCGCATCGGAGCAAGGGTGAAGACCCCACCGCCGTCCGGCAATCCCGGCATTCAACCTATCGACACGGTTCGGTCCCCCGAAACCAACCGTCGATCCTCCCAGGCCACCGCCGGTCATTGCCGCGTTGCCGATCCCATCGCCTCCGGGTTCACTCAGGTCCTCGCCATGCTCCAGACTTTCTTCGGCCCCGTGTTGCCCGCTGCGGCGGGCGTCTTCGTCGTCACCCTGCTCGCGCTGGTCGCGCTCGCTGTTCTCGGCCGGGGCCGCGCGGTGTGGTGGCTGCTGCTCCTTGTCGAGGCCGCCGCCATCCTGCTTCTCGGCCGGCACTGGTTCTCGCCGCGCGAATACCCGCGCCCCTACGCCTCCCAGCCGCCGCCAGCAACGCCGCCCCTCGCTACGCAGGTCGCCGCATCCGGATTTCGGATCGGAGTGGCGGTGTCCGAGCCGGTGCTGGAACAGAACGCGGAGCTCATCCGCCGGGAGTTCAACTCCGTCACCCCCGAGAACGCCACCAAGTGGCGCCAACTCCTCAAGGACGGCCGCCTCGGCGCCTACGATTTCGCGCTCGCCGACCGCATCGTCGACCGCTCCCGCGCCCTCGGCCTGCGGGTGCGCGGGCATGTGCTCGTCTGGGGGCACATGGAGATCCCCGACGGTATGGAGGAGTCCGTCGCCGCCGCCACCGACCCGGCCGCCGCGCTGCGCGAGGCGATCCGCCACCACATTCACACCACGCTCGGGCACTTCCGCGGACGCATCGACCAGTGGGACGTCGTGAACGAGCCGCTCTCTTGGACCACCGCCGAGATGCACGACAACGTCTTCCAGCGCACCCTCGGCGCCGAGTACATCGACCACGCGTTCCGTTGCGCCCGGGAGGCCGATCCGTCCGTCGCCCTCTACCTCAACGAGCAACTGTGGGACTACGCCGGCCCGAGAGCGCAGCTGTTCCTCCAGTTGCTCGCCGACCTGAAGCGCCGCGGCGTGCCGATCGACGGCATCGGTATCCAGGGACATGTGAACATGCTGCCGCTCCCCTCGCACGCCTCCCTGCGCGCCTACCTCGATCAGATCGCCGCGCTCGGTTTCACCGTGGAAATCACCGAGGTCGACGCGCGCCTCCGAATCTTCGGCGACGCCGCCGACCCCTACCAGGCCCAGGGCGACTATCTCGGGCAGATGATCCACGTCGCGCGCACCCATCCCGCCTGCCACGGGGTCACGTTCTGGGGCCTCTCGGATCGCGGAAACTGGTACGACGAGCAGGCGCCGTTCAAGCATCTCCAACCCAACGCGCCCCTGCTCTGGGACGAGTCGATGCGGCCCAAGCCCGCCCACGCCGCGGTCGCAAGTGCTCTCGCGGGCGCGCCTCGAGTGGCGCCGAAGCGTCTCTGATCTTCGGATTCGATTACCTTTCGGCGGCGAACAGCTCGGGCAGTTCGCTCCGCAGCCGCTCCACCAGGCGCGAATATTGCGCCTGCAGCTCCGGCCACAGCCGTTGGATCGCCTCGTGGTCGCTGCTCGCGCCAGCGTCCTGCAACGCCGCAGCGCTCTGCCGCAGCGCCATGGCGCCGGAATTCGCCGCCGCGCCCTTGATGCCGTGGGCCTGCGCCTTCACTTTCACCGCATCGCCGGCGGCGATGCTCACGCCCAGTTCCTCGATCGCGGGTGGCATCTCCTCAAGGAAACGTCCGAGGATCCCCAGCATGAACTCGCGGTCGTTCATCGCGCGTTCGAGCAGCCCGGGGCCGTCGAAAACCACGGGCCCGGCGGGCGGCGGAGCGGCGGGAGTGTTGGGCAACGGCGGCGTCGGCGCTGCCGTCCGCGCCCCCTCGGCCGGCCGCAGCCACTTCGCCAGCGTTTCACGGAGCGCCTTGGGATTGAGCGGCTTGATGAGATAATCGTCCATGCCCGCCGCGAACCCCTGTTCGCGGTCGGCGGCCCGCGCATGGGCCGTCAGGCCCACGATCGGGATGCGGCGCTTCCCGCCGATCGACTCCAGTTCTCGGATGCGCCGCGTGGCTTCCAGGCCGTCCATCTCGGGCATCTGCACATCCATCAGGATGAGGTCATACGGCAGTTCGCCGAAGGCGCGCACGGCTTCGACTCCGTCGCCCGCGGCATCGACGCGGGGATAGCCGAGCCGCTTGAGCACACCGGTCGCCACCTGCTGATTCGTCGTGTTGTCCTCGACGAGCAGCAGGCGCACGTGCCCTTGCGTCGCGGCCTTCGCGGCCGGGGCCCCGCCCGCCCCGACCGGAACGGACACGGTGCCGCCGAACACCTGCTCGAGCGCCCCCGCCAGCTCCGCCACGCGCAACGGTTTCGGGAGGCAGCGCGCGAAGCCGGCGCGCTCCGCCGCCTCGCGGTTGTGCGCCAGGCCGGGAGAGAAGGTCGCCACCAGCCGCAAGGCGCGCAGCCCTTCGTCGACCCGGATCGCCCGGGCGAGATCCAGTCCGTCGGACACCGGCATCTGGAGGTCGATGAGCGCGAGATCGAACGGCGTCCCTCCTTCCGCCGCCGCCACGAGCACATCCATCGCCTTCACCGCGTCGGCGCACGCGCTCACGTTCGCCCCCCAGCTCGCGAGGCGGCCGACCGCCGCTGCGCGGGCCGCGGCATTGTCGTCGACCACCAGTATCCGCTTGCCATTGACCGCCGCCAGGACCGGCGGAGCCACCGGTCCATCCGCGGGCCAGCCGAAGCGCGCGGTGAACCAGAACTCCGCCCCCGGCCCGGCGGCGGCCGCCGGGGCGGCCTCCGCCGGGCTGACGACGCCGATCTCGCCCTCCATCAGACCGGCGAGCCGCTTCGAGATCGCCAGGCCCAGCCCCGTGCCGCCGAACTTCCGGGTGGTCGAGGCATCGATCTGGCTGAAACTTCGGAACAGGAGGTCCTGCTTCTCGGGCTGTATCCCGATCCCGGTGTCACGGATG